>JAZKSH010000051.1:0-13536 GCA_036626195.1 Thermoplasmatota archaeon
CCACTACCTCCTGAATCCCCCCATTGTTCTTGATCCGCATCTCCGCCATGAGACCGACCCCAACCTCCCAGACCTATCTCAGAATATCCTTCATAAGTTCCTCCCTCTCCAACCCATATCTCTATCTCATCGAAATCGGACACGTCTAAAGTGGCCTCTACATAGCCTCCGTCACCTCCTGTTCCGTCGCCTGCGGTCTCTTCGTCGGCTCCTCCACCACCGGCCCCAAACAACTCTATGTTCAACCGAGTGATGTTCGTTACGGACTTCGTCTTACTTTCCCCAGTGAATCCAAAAGAATCAGTATTGTTTTCTAGTGATTCTAGGACCAGATCATCACCTTGAATATTCAATCCGTCCATCTCCTGGTATCTCTCCCATTCCCGCCGGACCTGTGAAGTCCGAGATAGTTCCGCCGGGATGAAGACCAAAGAATCTCCTAACACTTTTTTCACACCTTCCTGCCGGTCTATCTCAACCCCTGCCTTGAATTCGTATTTTTGAAGAGGATCAAGGTTGTACAACTCTATACTAAAATTTCCGGGACCGACTTTTGATTCAGCAGAGGTTTCGATCCATGCATTTTTTCCGTGTTCTCGATATTTGAAGAAGACATCTACCGCTTCTCCTAAGTCTGGTATCCAACCTCTCAACTCGGCAGAACTCAGATCGATATCTAAAGGAGTTAAAGTATCGACAAAATGTTGTTTTCTTACACTCACTTCATGAGTGGCATCTCTGTCGATATCGGTCCTGGCATAGATTATCGCTTCGTCACCTGTATCTATCCTCTCAAAAGGGGTAGCATTCTCGACCACGTACAGCTCTCCCGGTTCAGGAGATTCAACTTTGAACTTGACCACGGCGTCGTCAAAATATTCCCGCAAGTTGTTCTGTATGACAGCATCGACTTCCGTATTAGTCCCATCGTTTTCAGGGTGGTAATTCATCGATATCTCTCCTAAAGGAACACCGGCGTGATCATCTCGCTCTCCGTCGCCGTCTAGATCATAAGTCAGAGAATCTAGCTCCGTGCCGTTTACTCTTATCACCCTGTATTCATGAACTTTCTTTCCAAGATCACCCGTGGTCACGTGAAGGGGCTTTTCCCCCTCCGTAGGGTCCCCGGGTATTTCTTCACCAGAGGCATTAAAGACACCGCGTCCCGCATCATGAATATGACCAGCAAAAACGCTTGTTACGTTATAATCGATCAAGGCCTGGCAGTACTCCTCTCTTACATCCTCATCAGCGATGTAGTCGGGATGAGCAGAGTAGTGGTTGTGAACCAAGCGCATTGTCTTATTCATATTCTCTTCAAGCACATCTTTCATCCATTCCACGTCCTCCATGGCCATATCTCCATCCGCACTCGGATCGGTGATGCTAGCATATTTCCCCCCATTTTGCATAGTGAAATGGTAATCCTCCCCGTAGGTGAATGTGTAGTTCAGGTGCGGATTTATCCATTCTCTGTACGACTGTATATTGTAATCTGGATCATCAACATTGGTGTAAGAATAATCGTGATTTCCGTGAAGTGTATAAAGAGGAACTTCTAGTTCCTGCAGAAGCTCGTAAACCTTCTCGTCCTGTTCGCTCGGATGGGGATTCTGATCCGCCCACCAACTCGGTTGCTTGTCGGATAAATCACCCTCGATCGTGACAAAATCGGGCTGGATAAGGTTCACTTCCTCTATAAATTGTTTTAAATTATTCACAGCGACAGGCTCGCCGTTCTCGGCATAACCTATATGAGGATCGGGTCCGCTCACGAAGGTGAACTGATCCGTTATCTCGTCAACCACGTCAACGGATTGAATGGTCTCTGCGCTCTCGGTTCCATCCGTAACTCTCAGATTGTAAAGTTCCTCTCTAGCATCTTCAGGTACAACGGCGGTAAGGTACCAGTTGTCTTCGCCTCTTCTATCTTCCGCCTTTTCCACATCTATTATCTCCATATCGTACTCTTCCATGTACGTGTAAGAATACTCTCTGAACAGAGATGCCTCCCAGGGGGTGTTTTCATCCGCAGAAGGATTCTTTACCCATATATCCATAGTTTCACCTTTCTCCTTGATCTTCGGCACGCTCATCAGCGGTTTCATTATCCATATATCATACCCGGCTTCCTCCTGTGAATCCAAGGTAGGACCGAGTTCAGAACTCTGGACTCTAGAAGCTTCACCGGATGTTGCAGCCGCTGGATAAAATCCAAATATCACAAAAAGGAAAACAAGCAGTGCTCCCATTTTTCTCGCAATCATCTATCTTACACCTTTATGGCGATTTCAAGATCTTTTCCGATAGAAATCCTCGCTTTGATACTATATTACTTGATTAGTATATAAAAAGGTTTGGTTTCCCGAGGGCAAATCTCCTTGGACATCGAAAATGTTATTTAACTCATCACCCGTATAATATTATAAAATTGGAGGATTAGTATGGGTAGCCGGAAATATGTTTCCCTGATTGTAGTTCTGGTACTTGTCCTTGGGAGTTTTACAGCTTTATTCATCCCAGGAACGAGTTCGGGAACTAAAGAGAACTCTTCTTCCTACCAGCCATCTTCCCTGGGGATGGTCAGCTACTGGAAGTTGGATAAGAACAACGGAACCACCATAAAAGATTCTAGAGGCCAAAATCATGGAAGGACGTGGGGCGATCCCAAACGGGTTGAAGGGAAAGTTGGAAACGCTCTCGAGTTCGACGGTGACGAAGACTTTGCCGAGATAGCGGATGACCCTAGCTTAGATACTGAATTGAACGAGAGCTTCACGCTGGAGTTCTGGGTAAAAAGAGATTCTATAGTCGGGTCAGACTGGGACGGCATCATCGAAAAGCCGGATGACAATAACCGTTCCTATGGTGTTTTTTTCAACAATAATGATAATAATATTTACTCGGCGATCGGCGACTATGACAACGGCGAGAGTGTCACTGTAGTTCCCAGTGGGGGTGTAGATTTTACCTTCGATACCTGGCATCATGTAGCCCTGAGGTACAATGGTACATCTGATAAGGCTGACTTCTTCATGGATGGGGATCATAAGGGAACAGAAAACCATCCAAAAGGTGTATTCGACAGCTCTGGAAAACTCAATATAGGAAGGGGTTCTTATTTAGGCACGACTGAATATTTTGATGGGATAGTAGACGAGATAGCGCTCTACAATAAAAGCCTGTCTAATACAACTGTACATAACCACTACAGGAAGAGCGAGATGGGTTACGGTTACCTGGAAGAATTCGTCTGGGTTGATGACGATTACGACAGTTCTACTCCAGGATGGCAGGTCGATCACTTCGACAGCATACAGGATGGTATAGATGCGGTGAACTCCAGCACCGTTTACGTTGCAACCGGGACCTATAACGAAAGTGTGGTGGTCAATAAAAGCATAGACCTTATCGGAGAGAACAGACAAACCACCACTATAAACGGGAATGAGGCCGAGAGAGTAGTAGAAATTCTCACTGACCGGGTCAACATGACTGGTTTCTCCGTAAAGAACGGCAGTAAAAGGGGGATCCACATCACTGGGGATCACACGAATCTTTGGAAGAATAAAGTCGAAGATATAATAGGGGAAGATGGAAGTGGAGCAGGACCTGGAAATGTTGCTTATGGTATTTATCTAAACTCTGTTTCGAACTGTACCATAAATAATAATATAATAACAAACATAAAAGGTGGTGACGGAGGGGATTCTGGTGATGGAGGGGATGCTTTTGGCATATACATAGAATACTCAGAGAACAATACTATATCCTCTTCTTCTCTTGGTTCGATAAATGGCGGCCTAGGAGGGGCGGGAACGGCGTCTGACGGAGATGGATATGGAGTATACCTCTTCTCTTCAGATTATAATAAATTAATAAAGTCGGATCTGAAAAAGAATGATTATGCCGTCCTTATCTACAACTCTTCAGATAATACGTTCTATTATAACAACTTCATCAACAGCAGTGCTCAGCATATTTTTTCTTATGATAACAGTCCATCCAACAATACCTGGACCGACTTCAACGGTACCGGTAATTACTGGGACGATTACAACGGGTCAGACAATGGGAGCAACAACCGGACGCCCGGCGACGGTATCGGAGATACAGAGATACCCCATCCTGAAACTGATCAGGGCGGTGGATATAATAAATTGGATAATTATCCGTTGACAAGACCGTGGCCCTTGAAGTCACTTGCTGATGCCCCGTGGCCGATGTACGGTCAGAACTTGAAGCATACGCACAGAAGTCCACATAATACTAGTCACGTGGACGGGACGGTTAAGTGGGTTTATACTGCGAACGATGAAATCCACACCAACCCAGCAATAGCCAAGAACGGCACTGTCTACTTTGGCCATGATAGTGGTACACTCGTCGCCCTTGACAAAGAAGGAAATTCCAAATGGGATTATAACGCCGCGGGAGATCTTCCGGTAAGGTCCTCACCTGCGATAGACAAAAATGGAACGATATATTTCGGTTCTGATAATGGCGAATTTAACGCGTTATATCCTAATGGTGATCTTAAATGGAGTGCTTCACTGGGCGAGGAAGTACAAGTACAATCATCTCCAGTTATTGGCAAAGACGGGAGGATTTTTGTAGGTGCCAATGATAATAGGCTCCATGCGTATAACCAGAGCGGGGTGGAGAACTGGACGACCGATAATCTGAATGATGTGATTAAATCATCTCCGGCTGTAGGAGATAACGGCATGATCTATGTGGGAACAGCAAATGAGGAATTGCATTCTATTTATCCAAACAACGGTACCGTGAAATGGACCTATACTGCTTCGAATGGCTTTGGATACAGTAATGACCCTGCGATCGGTAAAAACGGAACTATCTATATCCGGGATACGGGGCTTAATCTATACGCTATAAATTCAGATGGATCCTTTAATTGGAGCCTTACCTGGGGAAATATCTCAGCCGGACCGGCTGTAGGGGAAGATGGAACCATTTACTTTGGAGATGATAGTGGGAACTTTTACGCCTATACCCCTGAAGGCACTCAAATTTGGAGATATCCAATTCCAGGAGGAAATGTAGTGAGTTCTTGTCCATCCATAGGAGCAAACGGAACCATCTATTTTGGTACGGGCGGAAATAGACTTTACGCGTTAAATCCCGATGGAACGATGAGATGGAATTCGGACCAAGTAGGGGCACCTATTACCACGGATCCCTCTATCGGTCCTAAGGGTAGAGTCTATGTAGGAACAGGGAACAGCCGATTATATGCCTTCGGAGCAAGCTATGGAGTTGAGGTAAACGCGCCTTCTGACCAGATAGAAACAGTCCGGAACAAAACTTATACGTACGATTTTACCGTGAAGAACACTGGGTCCGCAAACGATACATATACTCTCAATGTCTCAGACACTCATGCATCTTTCTTGGTTTCCGTCCCGCAGGAAGTAACAATCCCAGCAGGAGAATCGGAAACAGTCACTGTAGAGGTGAAGATACTAGAAAACGTTACCATCGGTGATAGCACCATGGTAACTTTGAACGCCACGAGTCAGAACAACGAAACATCCATGGATGAAGATGTTATGAACCTAACATATGAGAACTGCGGAGTGAACGTCACAGCTCCATCAGACAAGGTAGAAGCCTTCCAAGGTACGTTCACCTACAAGTTCTGGGTCAATAATACGGGTAGTTTCGACGAGACTTATGATCTGAACGCTACTTCTTCGAACCCAGATTTCGTTGCAAGTTGTCAGGACCAAGTAAGCGTGCCCGAAGGCGCGGGCAAACAGGTCGACGTCAACGTGACCATAACCGCCTCAGCCTCGTACGGCGAAAATTCTACCGTCAGCTTGAACGCGACGAGTCAGAACAGCAGTGCATCCTCTGTTAGTTACTCTGGTAGCCCTATCGGCTCTGTTTCTACTGTAGGTGAATGGGATCAAGGTATGTACAACAGTACCTCTATCGATAGGCAGGATAACTCTGGTAACCTTGGTATCGGGTACAGGGATGGACCGCCTGGGGATGGACTGATGGGATACTGGCGTTTTGACGAGCATACCTCCATGACTACGGTTTTCCAAGATGATTTTGAAAGCAATGATTGGACAAGCCCAGGTTATCCGGGGAGTTGGACAGAAAGTGGCTCGTATATATGTGATGGAACTTACGTTTCTCCTATATCTGAAAGTTATTCTGGATGTGCAGATACTTATTATTCTGAACCTTGGTATATGTATCATAATATTGATCTGAGTGATATTGGGTCACAAATCGGCAAAGTTACCCTTGACTTTAAGGAAAGAAGAGATAACTCAGAAGTAAATGAAGATAATTTTTACGTGAACATCAGTACAGATGGAGGCTCGACTTGGACAAATATTGATAACTATACAGGGAATGGGGGACCAAACCACCGTAGTTATGACATAACCTCGGATGTGGCCTCAGTGAATTCCTTTTATTTGCGGTTTGAGATGTCCTCGGATGATGATGGGGGCTACGAAGCATTTGTGGTTGATGATATTAACGTTACAGTTTATGGGTCCGTGAAGGATTACTCAAGGAATAGTAACCATGGGCTTATCTACAATGACACAACCTCTGGAGTGAACGGTGTCGACTCAACTACATCCTTTTATTTTGACGGAAGTGGGGACTATGTCGAAGCCCCTCACTCTCCTTCTTTAAATCTGACTGAGGATGTAACTATTTCAGCTTGGATCAACCCCCAAACCATCGAAAATTGGGATCGATTCATTGCTAAATCCACATCAACTAATGACTATCCATGGACATTATACGGCCTCTTATTCGATGATGGAGGACATCTCAGGATGGAGATAACCAACCAAAATGGGAACCGCGTATCAGTGAATGGAAAAACCAGCATCCCCACCAATCAGTGGACACATGTAGCAGGCTCCTACGATGGGGGAGAGATAAAGATATATGTAAATGGTGAACTCGATGGTTCAGCTCCGCAGTCGGGAGGAATAGAAAACAATACAATGCCCCTTTCCATAGGAAGAAGCGGCTTCGATGGAAACTATTTCCATGGAAGAATAGACGAAGTGATGGTCTACAATAGGAGCCTCTCAGGGGACGAGATCGATAACTTGTACCAGCTTGGTGGAGGACTAGTTACCTACTACAGGATGGACAGGAATATATCAGGAGATGGGGGAAGTGTGAAGGATTATTCTGGAAATGATGATACTGGCACCACACATAACGAAACCAAGACTGGTGTGAACGGCGCTTTCTCGACGAAAGGTTTTGAGTTCGACGGTACGGACGACTACGTAGAAGCCCCCTCTGGTCTCATCAATAACGGACCCTTCGCATTTTCCTTCTGGTTCAAACCGAGTTCGTCTACTTGGAACGGAACGCTGTTGGATGCAACCATAAACAAAACTTCCCAAGATGAAAAACTATTTCATATAATCGCAAACCAAAGCCAAATCAACTGGATTTATGAAGACGGAAATGATTATAATTATGAATTAACGTTGAATGCTGATCTTAGTCAACAAAAATGGTATCATGTTGTAGCAACTGGAGTATTCAACGGGGATGGGTATCAAAGTTTATATCTAAACGGCCATCAGTTGAGTTCCCAATATATCAACGCTGGAACAAAACCAGATCTACAAACCCTCCATATAGGAAACTACACAGATCCCACCACTTGGTATATGGAGAACAAAACTCCCTTCTCCGGCAAGATGGACGAATTCCAGATATACTCCAAGGATATCACTTCCGAAGGAGTAGAGGAGCTGTACCACCGCCAAGGTTTGGTCGGCTTTTGGAAGATGGATGACAGCAGTGTATCTGAAGATGGAGGTACAGTAATTAGCCACTCGGCCTTTGATAATGTTGGAACAACTTATAATGGGGTAGATACAGATTCAACTGGAGTGTTTTCAACTAACGGTTTTGGATTTGACGGAGTCGATGATCATATAGCTGTTCCAGACGATAAAAGTCTAGATATCTCTGGGCCCACTTCCATGCAGGCTTGGATCAAACCAAACGTGGCCCACGAGACGGGTTCTAACCTAGGAGTGATGGCAAAAGCAGAGTCTGGAGTAGGATGGGCCTGGCAGTTGCGATTTGGTAACGATAACGCCAATGACACATTGGGATTCAAATTCAATACCGATGTCGGAGATAGATGGGTTAATGTGGGCCATAACCTCACACCTGACGAGTGGTATCACGTAGCAGGTGTTTTCAACGGAGCCCATGCAAAACTCTATCTAAATGGTGAACTGAAGGATGTAACTACTTTTGGCTCTATAATAACCTCCGATGCTGAATTAGTGATAGGGGCAGATGGCTGGGACAATTATTTCAACGGGAGTATAGACGAAGTACGTATCTACAACAAAAGTCTATCCGAAGCAGAAGTGAAAGAGCTCTACTCTCAGAGCAAACATTCGGGGATTTATGAAAGTAAGAACTTCAACATCCCCGAGAATGAGGCTCCGTCCAAAATAAGGGTGAATTCGACAAACATTGACTCGGAGAACGAGACGTGGGTCAACGTGAGCACGAGCAGAGGAGGCTATGACTTAATCAAACTGGATGAGGGTACAAACGACAAGAATTACAGTCTAGATATACCACAGACCGGAGGAAGCGCGACCGTCACTTTCACCTTAGCGAGCGGGGAACCAACAACTACGCCAGTCATAAGTGATTTCACCCTCTACTCGGCTCCGCACTGCAGCGACGAGGACTCCATGGTCGTGAGTTACGAGAACTACAGCGTAGATGTCGGCCCTCCTCCAGACCAGCAGGAGACCGGCACCGGTACCTATAACTACACGTTTATGGTAAACAACACAGGCACTTATGCGGACAACTACACCTTAACGGCTAGTTCTAGCAATTCTGGATCCTTCCAGATCGTCGGGCACCCGAACTGGGTTTACGTCCCGGCCGGGGGGTCTGAAAAAGTAAATGTGAGTGTGGACATACAGGGTCCTATTTCAGCTAGAGAGAGTTCATTGATCAGCTTGAACGCCACGAGTATGAATTATCCCTCCATCTATGATAACGATTCTATGAGGGTCACCTACGGGCAGTACAATGTCTCGGTAAAAGCTCCTCAAGACCAGAATGTTACTACCCCGGGAACGCATTCCTTCCTCTTTACGGTAAATAATACCGGTTCTTTGAATGAGACTTTCGATTTAACGGTAGGGACCAGTGAGGGTTGGACAGCTCATGTTGATCCTTCATCAGTGCATCTTCTTTGGAACGAGAGCAAGTTTGTCTACGTAAATGTAACTGTCCCGGATTCTGTCTCGGCTAATACGACTTGTAGGGTCACGTTGAACGCCAGTAGCGTCCATGGCAACGCCACCGGCGAGGATTCTATGAATATCACCTATCAAGAAGCTATTGTCGATGTCGTACCACCGGGAGAACAGATAGAGTTCCAACCTGGCTCATATCTGTATCAGTTCCGAGTGAACAATAACGGGACCATAGACGATACGTACAATCTCAGCGTCTTCTCCAGTAACAACGCTTGGTCAGCGTCACTCCTGAGCTCCTCTGTAACGATCCCAGCAAATGATAGTAAAATGGTAACGGTAAATGTAACGATCCCAACGACGGCGAATCCAGGAGACTACAGCTTGATCTTCTTGAACTCCTCGAGCCAGAACTGGTCAGCTTACGACAACGACTCCATGAAGGTTTCCTATGATGAGTACGGGGTCAACGTGACAGCCCCCGAAGATACGATGAAGACTCAAACCAAAATTTACAAATTCAAATTCTGGGTCAACAATACCGGCACTTTGAACGATACGTACACTTTGAATGCAACTTCCGATAACCCTGATTTCACTATTTCCTCTTACCCAAATATCATCCAGGTGGACGCTAACGAAGCAAAAGAGGTGTACATCAACGTCACCATCTCCTCTTACGTGAATCCTGGAGACACGGCCAACATCACCCTGATGGCTACGAGCAACAGCGAATCGGAGATCACAGATCAGGACTCGATGATGATTCTATACGAGGAATACAACGTGAGCGTGACGGCTCCTTCAGATACGACGAAAACAGGTCCTGGGGCATATACATTCCAGTTCTGGATCAACAATACAGGTTCTCTAAATAATACTTATATCCTCAACGTGATCTGCACGAATCCCAATTGGACCTTTACCCTAAACTCGACCATCTGGGTGAGCGCCCATGAGAGAGAGCCGGTCAATGTGACCGTTGATATACCCGAGAGTTCGCCTGGAGGGATCACGGAGACTATAACCTTGAACGCGACGGGCAAGAACGGAACCGCCGTTTACGATGAAGATTCGATGGATTTGACTTACGAGAAGTATGACTTAAACGTGGCCGGACCATCTGAGGAGGTCATGTTCATAGAAAACAAGACTTTCCAATTCTCGATAGAAAACACTGGTTCTTTAAGCGATACATACAATATGACAGTTTCAAGCAACAACCTTGATTGGACCGTAAAGATAGTAAATAATAAGACTGTGACCCTTTCACCCGGTGATACGGCGGAGGTACCCGTCAAGGTGATAGCCCCATCTACTGTAAAGGGCGGGAATTTCACTACCGTGATTCTCAACGGCACGTCCGGGAATACAGAGATAAATGATCTACATTCGATGGGAGTCACTTACGAAGATCTCAATGTAACCGTCAACGCACCATCTGACGCTACTGTATTTACCCGACACAATCATACCTACCAGTTCAGGGTCAACAATACGGGCAGTTTGGAAGATACCTATGAACTCACTGTAACTACCAACAACTCTTGGGATGCGTCAGTCATTGACTTGACCGTCACGGTTCCTGCAGACCAGGGCAAGGAAGTCACTGTAAATATCACCGTTCCAGATGACGCTCAGTTGGGAGAGAGCAGCAGGATAACGCTCAAAGCCATCAGCCAAAAAAGAGCCTTCAGCCAATCGAACGATTCTTTCGTGGTGAGTTATGAAGGATACGATGTAGATGTATATGCGCCGTCCGATAGAGAAGAAAATTCCTATAGCACTTACAACTACACGTTCACCATTGAAAATACCGGGACCGTATTTGACACTTATGGATTGACCGCTACGTCGAACAACAGTAATTTCGCCGTGAGCGTCGTTGACCAGATCAGCCTAGCACCGAAAAACCAAAGACCGGTTGAAGTGGAGGTCACCATTTCTTCTGATGCGACATCAGGGGAGAGTGCTTTGATCGAGTTAGAGGTTGCGAGCGAGAACAGTCCCGAGAGCAGTATAGATTCCATGACCGTTTCCTATGTGGAAGAGAAGGAAGGTATCCCGCCGACCTCTCAAGCCGATCCCGAGGGACTCTTGCCGACCTACAAGAGTAATGAGTCCTTCCAAATCCATTTTGAATGCTCGGACAATAAAGCCTTGAATGAGGTGGCTCTCTATTACAGGCTGGATCAGGAAGAATGGAGCTATTGGGGGACGGTAGATATAAGCGGAGCCTCAGCTACCGGCTCCTTCACATTTACCGCTCCTGAAGACGGAAACTACTCTTTCTATACTATCGCAACCGACGCCGCTGGAAATTCGGAGAGCCCCCCTGAGAAAGCCGATGCCGGTGTGGTCGTGGACACGATAGGGCCTGAATTAAGCATCACGAAGCCCGCGGAGGGTTCGTTGAGGAATACGAGTGATGTGGAGGTCGCATGGGCTAGTCAAGACAATACCAGTGGTCTATCGTTATTCGAGATAAAGATGGACAATGAAACGTGGGGAGATAATGGATTGAAAAACCAATCCATGTTCTTGGGATTAGACGACGGGGTCCATCAAGTGAATGTGAGGGCGGTGGATAAAGCCGGGAATATAAAGATCTCTAGAGTCCAGTTCGAAATAGACACTACACCTCCCCTGCTGTCTATAAGATCACCTGATGAGGGGGAGAGTTTTGAAGATCCGTCGGTGCTGATCGACTGGGAAGGAGAAGACAATCAGACAAGCATCGTTAGGTACCAACTGCGCCTCGACGAAAAGGATTGGATCGATACAGGAACGGATGAATCTTATACTTTCTCTAGCCTATCCGATGGATCCTATACCGTGGAAGTAACGTGTATAGATGAAGCAGGGAATACCCAGACTAAGGAGGTCGATTTCGAGGTTACGACTGCAGACGGAGGAGAAGGTGGCGGTGAAGATACCCTTCTCCTCAGGGGTTCCTGTTGGCTTGGACTGATCTTGATCATATTGATGGCAGTGATCGTAGCAATCCTCTTCATCAGTCGGCGAAGGAGAAGAGAGGAAGAGCCTGAAGAGGCCATGGAGAAAGGCCGGCTAGAAAAAGAGGAAGAGGGTTTACCACCAGAGGAAGCGGGTATTGAAGAAGCTTCTGAAGAGGCCGAGATGGGAGAAACCGAAGTATCAGAAGAAGGTGCTGTTCCCGCCGGCGTTGGCGCTGTAGCCGCAGAAAAGGAGGAAAAGGAAGAAGAGGGGGTCGAAGAAGTTCCAGATATCGGTAAACTAGATATAGTGGAAGAATTCCAAAAGCTCAAGGGAGTGGGGTCCGGCATAGCACACGCCCTTTACGAAGCCGGCTACCACTCCATGGACGAACTTGAAGAAGCGGAAGTGGGAGACCTTAGAGATATCGAGGGTATAGGTTTCACACAAGCTGAACTAATTTACGAAGCAATACAGAGAGGTGAGGAAGGGGAGGTAAAAGGAAAAAAAGCTCCTCAAATCTCCGAAGAAGATCTGAAGGCACACCAGATGGGACCCATGGTAAAAGGTCGTGAGATGAAGAAAGAGGCTGGAGAAGAAGAAAGTCCTGAGGTAAAGGACTCGGACCTAGAAACCCAACAGATCGATTCAAAAGTGTTCGAAGGGGAGGCCGAGGAGGTTGAAGAAAAGGAACTCGAAGAATGCCCTATCTGTGGTGCCTCGGTCTCAGCCGGAGATGAAGAATGCCTGGCCTGCGGAGAACCTCTGATGGAAGAAGTTGAAGAAGAAGGCTTAGAAAAATGTCCTGTCTGTGGAACCGGAGTTCCTGCGGACGCTGAGGAATGCCCGGCCTGCGGTGAATCCATGGTCGAAGAGGCTGAGGAAGAAGAGCTTGAAGATGAAGCTATAGAAGAAGCAAAGGAAGAAATAACAAAAGAAGAGGTGGTGAAGGAGTTCAAGCAGTTCAAGGGCATCGGTTCTGCGATGGCCGATAGATTATATGAATCGGGATTCCACTCCTTAGAGGAGATAAAAGAGGCTAGTCCGGAAGAATTACAGGAAGTGAAGGGCATAGGTTCTGCAAAGTCTGAAAAACTGTATGAAACCATACAGGACGTCGAGAGCTAAAAAATAATCCTACAAACCCGCCGGCGATCTCAAGGTCTCTACGATAGAAATTATAGTGGAAGACATAACTCCGGAGGAATCTATTGGTGAGTAAGGATAGGGTTTTACCCCTACGCCTCCCCGTTAGAACCGTACGTACAGGTTTCCCATAGACGGCTCACGACTTTGAGTTCCCTTAGAGAGCTTCGAT
>JAZKSH010000052.1:0-13026 GCA_036626195.1 Thermoplasmatota archaeon
ACCCGAAGGCGAGGAAGACCAACAAGAGATAACAATAACCATGGACAGCGATAGGTCCATTACGGCGGTGTTCGAGGTTCAAGAATACGACTTAACCATAGAGATAGAAGGACAGGGCAGTACCGATCCGGAAGCAGATACCTATACTTACGAGCATGGAGATGAAGAGGTCTTACAGGTCACGGCAGATGAGCACTGGTACTTCAGCCACTGGGAAGGAGACGTACCCGCGGGAAAGGAAGACCAGGAAGAGATAACCGTCACGGTAGACGATGACATGAGCGTAACGGCACACTTCGAGGAAGAAGATGATGGTCTCCTATCCGGGAACTGGTTATGGTGGCTGATACCGCTGATCATGATAGTGATCATCATCGTCCTGCTTCTCATCACGAGACGAAAGAAAGAGGAGCCACCGGAAAAACCATCAGAAGAAGCACCGGAGGAGCCGGGTGAAGGCGATGGAAGATTTATGAAAGAGGTCATAGAACTGGAGAAAGCCAAGGAGGGCTCCGAGGGAGAAATAACCGAAGAATCCACACAAAAAGGAGAAGTCGAGGAAGTTGAAGAAGAGGAAGTAGGTGAAGAAGAAGAGGAAGCAGGAGAAAAAGATCAGGAATATTCGACTGAAGACCTAGAGACCGAACTCGAAGACCGACTTTCAAACGAAGACTAAAAGGCCTCAAACTAAAGACGATAATATCTAGTGATAGATATCGAGAACTATCTGAAAGGAAGGAAATAGAAGAGTCTTTGATTTGAAAACTGCATAATCACAGAGAGACCAACTTGAGTGCCTTCAGAGCCGATATCTTATCTCTTTAGGTAGTTTCTTCCACTCGCCTTCTTCGGAGTATACCTGGAGCACATTATATATGTCCGGCTTGTAAAGTATTTCTTCTTCTATACCGCATCTTTCTTTCAATAGATTCCCCACTCTAAGGACGTCCTCCTCATCAAGGTAATTTGGTGTATATACCCGGATGATGTGATCATCCGCGTCTTTCTTTTCTCTTATCCATTTTGTCGTCACTTGACCACCCCATATCTTATAGTCAGAAACCAACTTTTTTATCTCTCTCCAAACTTCATCGACTTTCCGGGGAGGGATAGAGAACTCCCATTTTCCACTCAAATACCCGTCTTCCACTGCTCTTCTATCTATATCTTTCGCCTTTAGATCATCCTCTGGGAAAGAGAATTCGTCTTTATCCATGCTTTCTGGATCCAAGACTTCATTCATCTCAAGGTAATCGTCCAACCTTTCACGGCTCTTTTTCAACCCCCGTAATAGCCATTCTTTACCTTCGTCTTCGATTTCTGACGGAAGAGGCCCTTCGTGATCCTTCTCTTTCATATTCTCTTCATGTATTAAGATGTGAATTAATAAATCTTTCTTTGACGATCTCAAAAAGAAGGTGAAAATAGAAAAGGAAAACGGTTTTTTGTTATCTATATTTCGTCATTCTCCCATCTTCTCTATCAGCTCGTCCACTTCCATGGCCGGCAGCGTGACTGTATCGATAGATCCTCTCGAAGCTACTTCTGTGACAGTCTTGTAGATATCGGCTTTAGTGGGCGCATCTACGATGGTTATGAAGTCGTATTGCCCCAGGAGTGCATACTGTTCTACGATAGTTGCTCCCTTTTTCTCCAGTTCCTTATTCACTTCCTTGATCCTATCTGGCTTTTCCATTATTGTGTTCCTTCCTTCGTCCGTCAAGTTAGACAATATAACATATTTGCCCATGTTTTTCCCTCGAGCTAATTAATAAGCATTTTCTATATAAACGTTATTGAATCCTCAACTTCACTCAGTCGTCCTCCCACCAGCTGTCGAATTCCTCCTGAGATATATCTTCATACTCTTCTTCATAAAGCTCCTCTTCCTCTTCTTCAGGAGAGGGTTCCCTCTTCTTAAAATCACGTAGAAAAGTGACAGAAGCCGCGATTCCGAGAAATATTATTACCAAAGCGAATAGGATCAAGGGCCAAAACCACCTTGAAAACTCACCCCCGCTCTCTTCTTCCTCCATCTCTATCACCCCTTTCTCTTTTTCTTGACCAGACTCTACTTCTATATCAAACACCTTTTCAAAGTATCCTTCTTTATTCACTTTAAATGTCCTAGACCCAGGTTTGACTCTTATCTCAAACCTGCCGTTGGAATCAGTAGTGTTCTGAGCACCTTCATCCGAGATCACAACGGCGCCTTCGATCGGTTCACCTTCTTCAGAGATCACTCTGCCCCGGATTACCGCTGCCGAAGTGGTGGTGAAACTCCAATGTATCCATCTTTCCTTCAATGTGTTACTGGCAAGATCTTTTCCCGTGACGTTGACGTTATAGGTCTCTCCATAGCTCAGGTTCTCCTCGGGTTCAAAATGATAGGTAGATCCTTCACCACTGACTTCACCGGAGATACCGTCGATAGAGATATCGACGCTCCCCTTTAACATCTTCTCTGAAAATCTGACAGTTATAGTGGAATTTACCGGTACGTCTCCCCCAGCGGGGGAATATTCGACCACGGTGGGTTCGGTTCCTTCGGGAACCACTCTGAAAGAGGGGCTGAAAACGCTCTCGTTCAAATCGCTAGAGGACCGGAATCTATAATGATAGCTCTCATTGTTGGTAAGGTTTTCATCCATCATACCCTCTGTAGTGGCATCGATCTGGTCATAAAAGGAGATGTTATCTTCTACTCTTCCCCTATAGATCCTAATATATTGAAGGGGTTCGTATATAGAATATCTCGGTTCGGACCAATTCAATTTGGCAGCTCCGTCTCTCGGTTCCACGAGGATATCCTCCGGGGGACCGATGGTGGATGAAAGAGGATGATTGTCTAGGGAATCAGACCCTTCTATCCGATAGGGTTCGGAGATTATACCATCTCCCTCTTCGTCGCTCACGTTCCAAGGTTCCCAATAATTTCCAAGTCCTTGAGAAGAGTTCCATCGGTTCGATGATGCTTCATCGTTTTCTCTAGCCTGAGGAGGGAACGAGTCCGAGGACATGTAGGCACTCCTCCTGTTCCGTCTGAAGGCATTGAGGAAGACATCGTTATCGGTCGAGTCAGCGCCGAGAGTTATCCCAAATCCTTTGGATCTTTCTATCAAGTTGTCCGTGATAGTGATGTTTTTTGAAGAAGGGATCTTTATACCATGCTGCTCGTTTTCTAAAATCCAGCAGCTTTCTATTACTACATTTTCGCTTTCTCTGATTTGTACGCCGTCGAGGCGCTGGTGTTTTATCGTGGCATTCCTGACAGAAACGTTTTCAGAATGTATAATAGTGAGACCTACACTGCCGCTGTCGATCAGCGCTCCTTGGACTTCGATATTAGCAGAATTTCCGATTATCAACTGACCGATATTTTTTTCCTTTATGACCTCTCCGGCTTCATCGCTGACATAGTATATCGGTTCTCCATCTATAGTGTTGCTGGAATGGATCTCCTGAGCACCGACATTTTTTTCATCGAGATTTATCTGGATACCGCATCCTTCAAAACTGTTCTCGTAAAATAAGTTGTCCGCACTCTCGCCTCTGATGTTCAAACCGATGGTCTGGGGTGCAGAAAAAACGTTTGATAAAAAGAGATTTCCAGAGGAATCCTCAATATACAAGCCAGTTCTTACCTCTCTTATCTCGTTATCTATCATTGTAAGATTAGAAACACGAAAAAGTACCACCCCCGCATCCGAGCAGTTGTGTATGAGGTTGTTTTCCACTCTTAGGTGCAGATCGATATTGGAAAGATACAGGCCCGGACTTTCTCCCCTCCCGGTCATATTTTCACCAGATATTATATAGGGATCATCTTCAGTACCATTACCACTCAGGTTACTTTTTTCGGCGAATTCCTGCAGTTCCGAGTTGTTTCTCAATTCAATCTGCTCCCAATCATCGTTTTCATCTACACCGATTTCTACTTGATGTTCAGGGTGCTCTCTCAATCCTCCCGAGTTGAATTCGAGAGCACCAAATGCGAGAAGTACGATTATTATGGCGATATAAAATCTTCTATCCATATTCTTCATTTATATAACTACTATTCTGCTTTATTAAATTTACTCCCTATTCTGGCCATTTATAGTTAAAACAAGTTAAAACTACGTTGAGATAACCTAGACAGCGAAAAATAATAAAAGCACCTCTATCATGTAATCTAAAGAAAGAAATAGATAGAATAAGCAGGGGTGTACACCATTGGATGTTGAAAAGCTGAGGCCACAGATGATCGAAGAGTTATTTTCAAAAGCCAATATAAAAATAACGCTGATCTCTTCAATATTAATCGGATTCGTATTTCTCGGGTTGGGAGTCGTAGGACCGGATCGGCTTGGATTTCACTTTTTTACCGCTTTGGGGGCATCCCTTGTGGTAGGTACGATATTCGGGTCCTGGGCCGGGATAAAGTTGGGGTGGCCCATGGGGCTTTTAGGGGGCATGATAATAGGTCTGATACTCTCTCCCTTGATCTCGGCCAGATTGAAGGGGGCGCTTGCAGCCTATTTTGCCACTTTTCTGAGCCCTGTGATAGGCGGATTTATCGGCAGGGGAACCGAATTGAGGGACAAAAAAAGTATAGAAAAAAATATCATCGAGAAAAAGACCCCATATAATCTGAAGACTTTAGATAAGAAAAAGTAAAGTAATAGTTTTTGAATCTAGTGGTACGATGACATCCATAAAAAGATTCGGTGCCGAAGTCGCTGATGCTGAGCAACGCCCTTCTACCATAGCTCTCGGTATAGGGGGAGCGGGCAGGAATATCATCTCTGAGATGGACTCCAAGTCCCTTTCGAATATAAGGATGTACGAAGTAGGCACTTCAGAAAGGAAACCCGATATATCTTTCATAAAGATTTCCAAGGAGGATATGTGTGAAGTCTACGAGTCTGGATTACCTTTGGACAAAAGGCCTCTCACGCAGTCAGAAAAAAGGATAAATCGCAGGATTAGGACCACCGATCTCTTTTATCTGGTGTCGGGGCTCGGTGGAGAGACAGGCAGCTGGTCAACTCTAGCTTGCGCGGAGTTGAGTGAAAAATTTGGTGCTTTCGTCCTCGGCTTTTTTGCTAAACCTTTTGAAAGTGAAAACAGAAACAGAAGAAGATTCGCCGATGAAGCCCAGGAAAAGATACAAGAACATGTTGATGTAGCCGCCGTTTTTCCCAACAGCCGACTATTGGATATAAATCCTCAACTCCCGTTAAAAAAGGCTTTCGAGGTCATGAACACCATCATGAGACTGCCCATGGAGGATCTCAACGCGGTCATCACTAAAGAAGATATATCAAATTTGAAGAAGTTCTGCGAGGGTGTAGATGAATTCCGGATCGGCGCGGGCTACGGCAAGGGCAGAGAAAGGGGAAAGAGGGCTTCGAAAGAAGCTTTAAACTCCCCATGGCTGGAAGATATCGACGATTACGAGACTATCCTGGCGGTGGTGACCAGCGGTAAGGGTTCTGGCGAAGTAGAAGCGCAGGATGCTATGGAAGAGATCAGCAGGGAGTGGCCCGACGCTAAAATAATGTGGGGTCTGAGAAAGGATCCATCGATAGAAGAGAGGACCAGGGTGACTCTGCTGGCCGGTACCTGAGGGCCCGACAAAAAAGCTCAGCCGAATACGGTCCCAACGCCTTGAGCCGCGGCTTCTTCTTCTTCCTTTATCTTATCTCTAACCTCTTCTTTGTTCTCCGCGGTATCTATACATTCTTCCTCGAATAGTTCTCTAGCCTTCTCCACGGCCTTTTCTTTGCCCTCTACCATGACATAGGTAACATCTTCTTTGAATCCTAAACTGTCTCCTTCCTTCACATTGGTGTTCTGTCTGCTGATAAGGTCGTCGCTCAGTATATCGCCGATAACGTCTTTCTTCTCTGATTCTACTTCAAATACTTCGTACATGTTGATCGGGGGTGTAAAAAAAGTTGTAGAATAAAAACATTTCTATTCGCTTCACGTCTGCTGGCCTTTTTGATAGGTGAACGGCAATATTACGAGGAATATACCAACTATCCCTATCCCGATGGGTATGACATCCGGATAATCGAGCGTCAGCGACACTCCAGCGGCTACCACAAAAAAGATAAGACCGAGTAGAATAACGAAAAATTTGGCAAGATTGCCCCTAAGCATATTATCCCGTAGGAATAATGCCCGACTCTCTATTTAATCTTTTTCAGCCTCGGCTTTTCATTCTACAGTCTCTGTTTTCAGGTACATCAATAAAGATATCTGTTCTTCTTCCCAAGGGGTGATCTCGCAAAGTTCTTCTTCTTTCCCTTCTCTCAACAATTTTAACAGCAACGGAGAGCCCTTGGTGAACATCATTATCCTTTCGAGAGCATTCTCTTTGATTTCATCACCCAATATCTTTTGCGCCTCCTCTTTGGTCAGAGGAGAGAGCTTTACCTCCTTCACCAGTCCTCTATCGACTTGCTCCTGCTGGTAGAATCTTTGATAGAACGGTGTGCCCACTCTTCCGGTGATCATCAGCTTCAACGATGTTTTTTTACTCGATACCTCTTCAAAATCTTGGAGAATTCGGGTCAAAAAATGGACGATCTCATCCTCAACTTCATGGTAATCGTCGAATACCAAAAGAGCGTTGATATCTAAAAGGTAATCGGGGATTGTTTCGATATCTAGATCCCCCTCTACTTCCTGGTTCTTTATCTTTTTTATGAAGGCTGACAGCTTCTTTTCCAAATCTCTCACGGAAACATTTTTCAGATCTATCCAAAGGGTATGCATCCCTTCCAGATCGCTTATAAATTTCGATGCCAAGGTCGTAGCTCCCGATCCTCTTCGACCCAGGACCGCCATGATAGGAGTTTTTCCGTCTAACCACTCCCTCATCTCCTTCAACTCTTCCTCCCTGCCGTAGAATTCCTCCACCTCGTCAGCATCTTCCGTTGAGACGATGGGCTCGATAGGGGTGAGTTCACCGATATCTATCCTGTTGTTTTTGGAATTCTCTATGATAGAGAGGGCAGTGAGAGTGTCTATCTTGCCGCCCGTCTCTTCCTCTACCCTGGTTAATGGAAGTTCTCTTTCCTCGGCATTTTTAACGATATTTACATTTATCTTCGACAGGTCGGAAAGTAGTTCCTCGACTTTCTTCAAACCCTTTGATGTCAGATAATATGTCTTCAATCTTTTTTGGTGACCTTTTACGGATGCTCTTTTTTCCTTCAGATATCCGTTTTCATTGAGTTCCTTTACGATCCTGGAGACATGGGTCCTGGAGATGTTCAGGTTTTCCGTGATGCCCTTTTGAGTTATATCTTCCGGTTTTTCCGTGTTCCTGCGGCTCTCTAGGTTGTTAAATCTCTTCAAGTAAATCAAGACTTTCTGTTTGTACGTTATCGATGAGGACTTTACCATATCTCTCGAAAACAGTTAGGATGCTCTTGGGTTTTAGTTTTTTCTTCGATACTTTTGTTCACTCGTCGGCGACTCTTAATTTACACTGCGAGACGATATAATCTCCTTTTTTGTCCCCCAATATCTTTTCTAGGTTAGAATCTCTATTGCTGATGTATTCTTCTCTTAACAGGTCGAACATCAACCAATCTATCCTTTTGCCGAAGATGTACCCACTCTTTCGGGCCCTTCCACTCTGCTGGAAACCGACGCTCTTCAGTACTTTGTGACTCCTTTTATTGAAAGTCGAACTCCATGCACTTAAACGGTCGAAGTTTTTATGGAAAAATAAGAGGTCACACAATCCCAAGGCTATCTCCTTACCGATACCATCATTCCAGTACTCTTGTTCTCCTATATAGGTACCTATATCCCCGCTCCTTACCTTTCTGTTCCTTTCCTCGTAAGTCGCTATCCCTATGTTCTTCTCGTTCTCTCTCAATTCTATCATAAACCGGTGCTTATCCTCATCATCCATATACTCTTCAAATTCTTTTTCTATCTCTTCAGAATTCTTGAAGACGAGGGGACGGCCTCTTGCATAAAGCGTGACCTTGCGGGCGTTCTCCCATTTCTCTAAAAATGAGAGATCCTCTCTCCCAAAGGGTCTGAATCTGATCCTACCGATCTCGAACATTCATATCACCTTTCGGTTGCTCAATATTCTCTCCACTTATGATCACATTCCGTGCACCTGTAAATCCTCGTTTCCGGCTCGTCCGCTGCCCTGGTCTGCTCGAGGCGCCAGTAGGCTTCGTTGTTATCGCAGTTGGGACATCTCACCTTGGTTTTCGGCTGAGTGCTTTCCTCCTCTTCGATGACCACCATCTCTTTTTCCTCTTCCTTCTCGGAGGTGATCTTGTCGTCGTCATCCTCACTTTTTTTCTTGATCGCTCCGCACTTTTTGCAGACCCACTTCCCCTCAGAGGGTTTCATCAGCGCACCACATTCTGGACAAAACATATCTTTCACCTTTACTGGAGGAGCTCCTTGGCCTTCTCCTTATCTATATCTAGAGCCTCGAGCATATAGTTCAAAGATTTCCGCAGGATTATATCCTCGCCGGCCTGCTCGACGTACTCCTCCATCATGATAGGAGCCTTGTATCTGTACCCGACCGCGAGATCTGAAAGATAATGGTGCTCGTTCTCCGGGTCCAGCTCCGCTGCCTTCCTGTAATGTTTTTCTGCCTGTTCGAATTTGCCTATATCTATGCAGAAACCCGCCGCCGCTTGGCGGTAGAAAGCGTTGTCATCCAGTTCTATAGCCCTTTCATAATCGCTCAATATCTCTTCACTCTCCACCTCGTTTATCCCGAGTGCAGCTTCCGCTCTGCCCAGCCGAGCCTGTGCTTCCAACTTGTCATCTAGATCTTCTTCTTCTATCAACTCGGAAAATTTATCGTAGGCTTCCTCGTACTCGAACCTGTTGAGGTGTCTGTCAGCTTCTTCCAACAGCCTATCAACGTCTGCCATGATTTCTCCTCATACTTTGTAAAGGGAACGTCCAAATAAATGTTTCCACCGGGTCTTATCCCGAATTAAGAGAGAAACTCTTCCATCTTCTCGACGGCGGTTTCCTTTCTGGAAGGGTAACTTTCGACCCTAGCCCTAACTCTTATGCTGTTACCTCCCTCTGTCAAGACCAGTTCCTCTTCGTAAGCTTTGCTTTTATCGACCCTGAAGAAGAAGTTGCACCTGTCGTCGATCCTTCTCTCCAATTCTTTGACCAGTTCCGCTTTGAGCTCGTCCGGTAGTCTTTCAAAAAAATCTCTCATCTCTTGGTTCCGAGATACCTTGCCCTCCAATATCTTGATGGGATTATTGTAATAGCCTTCCGCATCCGATATCTCCATCTCCAATTCCTGACCGACCAGATTTTCTACCGCCTCTTTCACTTTTTCTAAACTCTCGGTAGCGTGGCAGTGAGCTTTGAATTCTATATAGTGGAACGTCACCATTCCCCCTCCCTCTCGGTTTTCCCGCCCAGGTTCTCTACCAGGCAGATCACTTTACAGATGCTTTCTACCACGGTTATCCAGTTGTAAGCTTCTTCAAGGTTTTCGCCGTGCGCGAAGGTACCGTGACCTTTGACCACGGCGGCGTTGTAATTCTGGAGGATCTTCGGCAGCTCTTCTTCGACCTCGTCTGAACCTATCGAATCTTCTATGTCTAGGACCGGAACTTTCTTGAGATGATACTGCCCCTCGTCATCTATAGGTACGATCTCGTCTCTTACCAAAGAGAGAGCTATAGCATAAGGAGTGTGCGCGTGTACAACGGCAAGAGCTGAAGTGTTTTGGTATATAGCTCTGTGAACCCCCACTTCCGTAGAAGCGATGATGACACCGCTGTCGTCTTTCTCGATGCGGGTTTCCACCACGTCTTCTTCTTTCAGATCTCCCATCATCGCTCCCCTCCTCTTGATGTAGATTTTGTTACCTCTTCTCACGCTCATGTTCCCGCTGTGGGAGGAAAGATTCAGTCCTCTGTTTTCCAGGAACTCACCGTACTTCTGCATCTCCTCGAGTATGTCTTCATCCATGATTTCGCCTCGGTTTTCCTTTTATAGGTTAGAAATCTTCCACTGTAATAATATTTTTGAGTCTTGAGACGAGATATCGAAGGAATAAAATTAACAATATCCATTGGTTTTCAAAGGATGATGGAAGTCATATACCATCCCAAATTCACGAAGTCGGATTACGCCGCCAACCCCGCCGCCGATAAAGGAAGGATAAGATCGATCATGGAGGAACTGAAAGGGGATTCAAAACTGGAGTTTTCGAAACCGAAGTCTGCGAAATCGAAAGATATCAAAAAGGTTCATTCTCCAGATCACATAGGGAGTATCAAACAAAGGAGCAAAAAGCTCTACCAGATGGCTTCACTGGCTGCTGGAGGCGCTATCGAATCTGGAGAGCTAGCATATGAAGGTGAGCCGACTTTTGCGGTCATCAGGCCTCCGGGCCACCACGCCTCGCCGGATTCGTGCTGGGGTTTCTGCTATTTCAATAACATGGCTATAGCGATAGAAAATTTGAGAGCCGTGGGAAAAGTGGATGCCGCTTTCATAATGGATTTCGACCTACACACGGGAGACGGGAACATAAACTGCCTTGGAGACGATCCCGGAATAACAATAATGAATCCAAGGTCTAGAAAGAGGGAAGGATACTTGGAAGAAGTAGAGTCACGTCTCGAGAGAGAAAAAGAATACGATATTTTAGGAGTTTCCGCAGGGTTCGACGAGCATGTCAAGGATTGGGGCGGAAAGCTGAAGACAGAAGATTATCTACGGTTGGGAAGAAAACTGAAAGAGTTTTCTGAAGAGAAGTGCCAGGGGAGAAGGTTCGCTCTTCTGGAAGGGGGCTACAATCACAACGTTCTGGGAAAGAACGTTGAAGCTTTTATAGATGGATTCAAGGATTGAGACGAGGGCTGTATCATTACTTCTACTCACAGCTTCGGGATGCTCAGCCTCTTTAAAGTTTCCTCCTTCGGTCTGCCTTTTTCATCCCAGCCCATGATCTCGTAGTAATCGTCCAGCATCGCCTCCATGTCGAAAACGTTATCGGAGGAAGCTCCCTCTTTCAGAGGTTCATCAAATCGACTCGGAAGCTTGTCGTCACTCCTATCGAACCCGGCTTTCACGTTGAACTGTCTCTCCAGGTTGTATATCCTCTCCCCGACCCGGTGTAATTCGCTGACGGTGTATTTTTCTCCGGTAACGCTCTGTAAAAATCGTGAGTAGAACTCTTCGTCCAGAGCGAAAGCGCCGAACTTGCAGGTTATCAGCGAGTCGAGGTAGGCGTTCCTCTCCTGTGATCTTTTGACGACTTGGGCCTTTCCGCTGGTCTTGAACCGGTCGAAGAGTTTCGGCACGCCAAATATCTCCTCGCCTATCATGTATCCTCTGAGGTGGCAGCCCCCTCGATTCGAAGTTGCGAAGGAAAGAGCCTGGCCCGCGGCACCTCTCGGATCGTAGGCCGGGAGTTCCATACCCTTCACGCTCATGGAGAGATCGCAGTCGTGCTTTTCACACAGCCTTTTGGACCCTTCAGCCAGCTCGTCGCCGATCCCCTCACGTTCGGCTATCTTGTCTAGAAGTTTTTTTGGAGAGGAACCGAAACCTTCCACTTTGTCCCAAACGTCCTCTTCACTCATCTCCATGGCACAGGCGAGAGTACCTCCGGTCGAGATAGTGTCCAAGCCCAACTCGTTGCAGCGGTAGTTCAGTTCCGTCGTCTTCTCGAGATCGAATATGCCGAGATTCGAGCCCAGGGCCCAGACGCTCTCGTATTCGGGACCTTTTCCACTTTCCTGTTTCGTCTTGGTCTTGAGGCCACACCTTATAGGGCAGGAATAACAACCTTCGTGTTCTTGGACTATTTCGTCTTTCATCCTCTCTCCAGAGAGGTTATCGGCTTCTTTTTCACCTGCAGCCCCTCTATAATTGTTCTTGGAGAACATGCCGAGCCATGTAAGCAAATTGACCAGTATGGGAGTGCCGAACTTCTTCAGCCCTCTAGAAGTGACCGGAGAAGAATCGATCTTCGATGCAGCTTTCTTCACGTACTTTTTTAGGGCGCTATCATCCGCTACGGGCACTTTTTTCGAACCGGAAACAGAGATGGCTTTCAACTTCTTGCTCCCCATGACAGCTCCCATGCCGCCTCTGCCGAACACTCTGTGTCCGTTGGTCACTATGGAGGCGTACTTGACCAAGTTCTCTCCGGCCGGCCCTATCACGGCGCTTTCATCCTTCAAAGCTTCAAGGGCTTCGCTCGTTTCCGCTCCCCAGAGATCCGTTTTTATAACACTTATCTCTTCATCCTTTATCTCCATCTGCACCGGTTCCTCGGCTTCACCTTCGACGATCAGCGCGTCTATGCCGCTCCTCTTGAATTCTTTCCCTAGGGAACCGCCGACGTTAGAATCTGCGATGGTGCCTGTCAGCGGGGATTTTGAAATCACGGAAAATCGGCCCGCGGTCAGGACGGAAGTTCCGGTGAGAGGTCCCGCAGCAAAAACGAGCACGTTCTCGTCGAGAGGATCGACGTTAGGATGAATCTCGTCAACCAGCAATTTTGCCCCCAAGCCTCTCCCTCCTATAAACTCTCTGAGAGTCTCTTCACCTATGCTTTCGAACTCGATCTCTCCGGTCGAGAGGTTCACTCGAGCAAGTCTGTTCCACCAGCCGTGCATACGGTTCCGTTATACCAGCAGTAACTATAATTCTTTTGTGTTTTCGTAGTTGATTAGAGCCCCCATCGATGCCTTTCATCACACTTCGTGGGTAAAATATTAAAATAGCACTTCTTAACTCCGATAAACCATGACCTCCTTCATCGACACGTTGAAGAGCGCGGAAGAAAAGTGGAGAGAGCGCTGGAGAGAATCTGGTATCTTCAAACCGGAAGAGGATTCGGAGAAGCCGAAATATTACCTTTTGGAGATGTATCCCTATCCTTCGGGTACACTCCACATGGGTCACATGCGGAACTATTCGATAGGAGATTCGATAGCTAGATTCAAAAGGATGAACGGATACGACGTTCTTTACTCCATGGGGTGGGATTCCTTC
>JAZKSH010000053.1:0-13020 GCA_036626195.1 Thermoplasmatota archaeon
AGGGAAGGAGGGGTGGAAGGGCTTGAGCCTCTAAAAAAGGCCGTGGATATGGTGGAGGAAGATATAAGGCCTGTTGTGATGGGGCGTCCCGCCCGGAGAGAACATGATGAGAGAGAGCTGGAAGAGATACTATCTACTGCTCATGGGATAGGTCTGAGCGCTTACCGCGATTGGGATGAACCTCGGATAAAAAAGATAGCTGATACCGCGCATAAGATGGGTAAACCCCTTGCGATGCACTGCTCAGAAGACGTTAGAGAACCGATCGAAGAAATAATAGATTTAGGTGTGCATCATCTAGTCCACATGGTGGAAGCTGCGGAGGAAGACTTGGAACTCTGTGCGGAGGAAGATATACCTGTTGTCATCTGCCCCAGGTCTAACATGTTTTTCGGCAAGATCCCAGACATTCCAAAGATGCTTCGATGCGGGGTAGATCTCTCTCTGGGCACCGACAATGCCATGATCAGTAATTCAGATATGTTCAGAGAGATGGAGACGGCTTACAGGTTAGGGAGGCTGCAGGGAGACGTATCGCCGATAGATATATTGATGATGGCCACATGGAATCCGAGGAAGTCACTCAAACGCCCCTTTATCGAAGACGACGAAGACGATGAAAAGACTCTCCTCATCTTGGAACACAAAAAAGGAGATCCCGCCTATAATATTATAAAAGATTATTCTAGTAGAGAGATCATCGATGTTGTTAAGTGGTGAAAAGGAAGTGGTAATATGAAAGAGTACGAAAGGATAATAATCGCGACCGACGGGTCCGAAGAGAACGAGATAGTGATAGATAGAGGCCTTTCTTTAGCTAGGCTGATAGGCGCCAGCGTCAAAGTGCTTTTCGTGATAGACACTGGTGGATTATCAGGTGTGCCTCCCGATGAGCTGATAACGGCATTAGAAGGCCACATGGAGTCAGAAGCTGAAAGTGTTCTTGGAGATATCGAGGAAAAAGCTGAGGAAATGGGCATAAAGCTGGAGAAAAGTATAAAAAACGGCGACCCTTCTCAGTTAATAGTTGAAGAATCAGAAAGAGAAGATATCATCGTACTGGGGCACCACACCCGGTCCGGGCTCTCAAGACTCTTCAGAGGGAGCACGGCTCAAAAGGTGATAGAGAACGCAGAGTGCCCCGTGATGGTTATAACATTGGAGGACGAATGAACATGGCGGAAAACAAAAATGTGAAGGAATTGATGACCGAAGATCCGATAGTTGCGGAGCTCCCCAACAACAGGAACTCCGTGATAAGAGAGCTGGTAAAAAATCAGATCACCGGTATGCCGGTGGTCAAGGACGGCGAACTAAGAGGTCTTGTGACGAGGATAGACTTTTTCAATTATCCTGACGAAGACCAATTGGCGTTGATTTACAGAAAAGATCAGCCCACACTCTCCCCGGAGGATTCGGCGAATAAAGCGGGCAAACTGTTTGTGGAACACGATACCCATTATCTACCGGTGAAAGACGACTCCGGTGCCTGCGTAGGTATCCTGACCACTGCAGATATGCTTCCCTATATAGAAGATAAGGGGATGCAAACGCCGATAGAAGAAGTGATACAGGAGAAATGTATACCGATCTACGAAAAAACGCCGATCAAAGTAGCGATCCAGATGATGTCGCTCACCAGTATATACGCATTTCCAGTTGTGGACGGAGAGACTGTTCTCACCGGGATAGTTACCGACAGAGATTTGTTCGATCTGACCCAGATTAACGAAGGGATCGCTAAGTCGGACCTTGGTCTCGAAGAGGACGAATCCAGCTGGTCATGGCAGGGGATAAAAAACGTGATGAGGCTTTACTATGAAGAATCTAAGGTAGATTTACCCGACTTATCGGTTGAAGATGTCATGGTGGGAGATCCTCTTTCGGTTTATCATAAAACGGAGATCTCTAAAGCGGCAGAGATGATGAGGGAGAACGACTTTGGCCAGCTGCCGGTAGTGGACGAGTTGGATAACTTGGAGAATATGCTCTACGAACTGGATCTGATACGAGCGGTTCTGTGAACAGTTAGAATAGATGATGAATCAGAGGTTGAACTTATGACGGACAGAGAAGAACTCGAATCGATGTGCAAAAGGAGAGGTTTTATCTGGCAGTCGGCCGAGATCTATGGAGGCGAAGCAGGTTTTTATGACTACGGTCATCTCGGCGCTGGTCTGCTCGATAACTGGAAAAGGGAGTGGAAGGATTTCTTCCTCGGGTTGGACGAGAATTATCACACGATCCATACTCCCAACATCCATCCCTATAGGGTGCTAGAAGCATCGGGCCACGTAGATCATTTCTCGGACGTCATGGTGCGATGCCAAAGGTGTGGTTCTTCCTTCCGGGGAGATCAGCTTGTGGAGGAAGAGACGGGGGAGAACGCCGAATGGATGGGGAAGGAAGATATAGGCGATAAGCTTGAAGAGTTAAACCTCTCGTGCCCCGACTGCGGCGGGACTTTCTCAGAACCCGAAGACTTCAACATGATGTTCGAAGTTGATCTTGGTCCAACGGGCGAAAGAAAGGGCTTTCTTCGGCCCGAGACCGCACAGACCGCCTACCTCAATTTTAGAAGAGAATACAGGGCACTGCGCAAAAAGATGCCTCTTGGATTAGCCACCATAGGCCCTGCGTTCAGGAACGAGATATCTCCACGAAAGGGCGTTTACAGGATGAGAGAGTTCCAGCAGGCAGAACTGCAGATCTTCTTCGTACCAGAAATACATGAAAATGTCTTTAACCGTAAATTTGAGAAGATCAAAGATATGAAGGTCAGGATCAAAAGGGCAGCGGAGGAAAAAACGAAGGAAACTAAATTGGAAAATATTGCCGACATCCCCCCATTTTATCTCTACCACCTGGGAGAGATGTATCGTTTCACCTCGGAAGTCATGGATCTGGACCCAGAAAATATAAGATTCAGGGAACTCTCGGAAGAGGAAAAAGCTTTCTACAATAAGATACATTTCGATCTTGAGGTTGATTTTGAAACCATCGGAGGATGGAAGGAGATATCCGGTCTTCACTACAGGAGCGACCATGATTTGAAGCAGCATCAGGATGGCTCTAACACGAAACTCTCGGTACCGACAGACGATGGGAGAAAGATCCCGCACGTGATAGAACTCTCTTTCGGTATCGATCGTAATATATGGGCTCTTCTAGACAAAGGATACCACCCCGGAGACGACCGAGCGTGGCTGGATCTTCCGGGCAAGTTGACCCCTAGACAGGTGGCGATTTTTCCGCTTGTGAGGAAAGACGGCTTACCGGAAAAATCGAGGGAAGTCTACGACAGGCTGAAAGAGGATTTTAGAGTGCACTGGGAAAAAAGCGGATCCATAGGTAAAAGATACGCCAGGAACGACGAAGTGGGAACTCGCTACTGCATCACCGTCGATTACGATACCTTGGAAGACGATACCGTTACGATAAGAGACGTGAAGAGCACAGAGCAGATAAGGGTATCTATAAACGAATCGAGCGAGATATTAAGAAGCTTGCTAGAGGGAGAGGAAAAATTTCAGGACCACTTGGATACTTAAAAGTAAAAGAAACACTACACTAAACTACAGTAAAACAGAAAAATAGATCAGGAAGATTCTTCTTTTATCGATTCCAGCTCACTGATAACGTTCCAGATAAGCGTTCTTCCGTGCAGGGGAATATTTGGATCGTCGGCTAATTCTTCCAATTTGAATATCGAAGATGCTATCCTAACGTCCAACTCATCGTTGGATTCGAGTAACATCTCACTGCATTCTTCAGCGCCTTCTCTGATGTTCCTCGGTATGGAATCGTCTTCCATTATGTTATCCATCTTTTCGCATACTCTTTCTAATTCTTCGTCAACATCGCTCATGCCAACCACCTTATCTACATTCTTCTTCGTTTTTGTCTTCATCTTTATCCTTCAATTTGTCGACTCTTAATTCAATCACGAACAATATAAAGGATGACCGTTCCTTTAGGTTATCTATGGGGGCTCCGTGACTAATATATCTTTCGATATGACTTCCGTAAATCTTAGAGCCGTAGATGTGAATTAACATCTTTGATTAAAATCCTTCGGTTGAAAATAAGAGAGGGGGGAGTACCCCCTCGCCCTCAAGCGAATCCCGGATAGGATTCTTAAAGATAGGAAGGATGCCCCGGTCTAGATTCATTCATCATAGTGCGTATCGCAGCCTAACTTTCGGTAAACTTCTTTCCAGCTATAGTGATCGTCTTCTTCTTTCATCTTAATCACATTTCAAACAGAGGGTTCCTTATTTAAAAAGGTGAAATCGGGAGGGGGGTGACCGAAAGTTGATTTAATAAAGAACGACTTTATACGTTTGGATATATGTACGGCGGGATCGATTTAGCGGCGAAAGTGGAGAACGGGACAGGTGTTTCCACCCTGTCGAGTCATGGTATCAAAAGCGCTACGGTTTTTGCGGAAAAGGCTATCATCAAGAAGATGGGGGAGTGTTCCGTGATAGCCATCGACGCGCCACTTTCAAGGACTGAAAAACCTTTTAGAGAAGCGGAAAGGGAACTTATGAGTGAATTTGGCTCGATACTTCCTTTGAATACGCCTGGCATGAAATCTCTTTCTAAAAGAGCTGTTAGATTAAGAAAAAAGTTAGAGAGGAAAACTAGTGCCGTCGTGATAGAGACTTATCCTAGAGCTGTAGAAAAGGTCTTAAGTGTAAATAGAAAAATGCTGGATGCAGATTTTAAAAACGAACACGAATACGATGCCTACTTATGTGCTGTCGCGGCCAAAAAATATGATGAAAACATGTATGAAGAATTTGGTAAGGCCAAAGAGACCATCATCTTACCCCTTTCAGAGGAATAGAGGTATATAGTATAACAATATTATATAGTATAACAATATGATTGTATAGGAGATGGAGATGGATATCGATGGAGTATAATAAATTTGGAGACGAGGGTAAGAAGATATCGGAATTGGGTATGGGATGTTATGCATTGAGCGGAGTGTATGGGGAAGTGGATAAGAGAAAATTCCAAGCCACATTAGATCATGCCGAGAGTCTAGGTATAAATTATTTTGATACCGCCGAAACCTACGGAGAGGAAGCTGAAAGGATTTTGGGTGAAGTTATTAAGCCGTATAGAGATGATATCATTCTCTCGACCAAGATAGGAGCATCGCCGGAGAACGAAAAACCTCCGCTCAGCCGTGAGAACGTAAAAGCGTCCTGTGAAAGGAGCTTAGAAAGATTACAGACAGACAATATCGACATATATTTTGTCCATTTCGATGACCCAAAAACCGAGGTGAGTGAAACTGTAGAAGCCTTAGATGAGCTTAAGGAAGAAGGCAAGATAAGGCATTATGGGGTAAGTCACCTTCCTGTAAAAAGGATCGAGGAATACCTGAAAGAAGGAGACGTTTCTTTTTGCATGATGGAACTTAGTGCAGCGGCGAGAGAAAGTAGAAAGAAATTACTTCCGCTGTGTCGAGAACACGGCGCTGAAGCGATAGCTTTCAGCGTTACAGGAAGAGGGATACTGACGGGTAGGTTCGACGGATCCGAAACTTTTGAAAAGAACGATCTGAGAAATATGGATCCCCTGTTCAAAAAAGAAAGGTTCAGATCTAGCCTTCGGGTCACGGAAAAGTTGGAAGAGATCGGGGAAAAGTATGAAAAAACCCCCGTTCAGGTCGCCATAAATTGGGTATTATCTCAGGAAGGCGTGATCAGCGCCCTCACCGGGACATCTTCAAAAGATCACCTTGAAGAGAACGCTGGGGGTACAGGTTGTCGGCTCGAAAAGAGTGATCTAGACGAGCTAGAGTCATTTTTGGAAAAAGAGGATGAGGTCCTTGAAAGAAGAGAAAACGAGATCATCGAGGAAGTTTTGAACACCGAACCTTCTAATGGCCTAGAAGAGGCGTTCAACGATCTAGTCTATGTGATGGAGGTCTCGGGCAGTAGAGGCATCGTTGACGAAAGCGAGATCGAGCCCATCTTCCGAAAACTCTTCTCCCTTCGTAAGAAAGGAGAACTCGATCGTGCGAAAATAAAGGAGACACACGAACGGCTGAAAGAAGTTATAGATCCAAACAGTATCTAGACGGTTTCATCCCACTTCATCGACCGGCACAAGCACCTCTAATTCCGACTCCTCCAAGTTTTCTACTCCTTTAAATTTCTCTTCGTGAAAACACTGAACGTGGAACAAATAATCTCCAAAGGATCTGAACCAGTAGTCGTCATGTGGAAACCAATCCTGCAGAATGTCCTCTTCCCAGGTCTTTATCTCTTCACCTTTCAATTTGAAAGAGATGTACTTGCCTGCGGGAAGGACTTTACCCGATAGTTCTAGAGGAATCTCGTCAAGATCCTCAAATTCTACTCCTACAAAAATAGAGAGTTTTCCTTCTTTTTTCAGTTCCTCTTCATTCCAAATTTGTATCTCATAGGAGAGATCTGGATCGACGACTTTATCTTCGATTGTCCCCCATTTATTTCGGCAAAACTTGGCGAACCTTAACCAAAGGTCGTCGATACAGTTCTCTATCTTGATATCCTGTTGCTCGATAGTTCCATAATACTGGAGACCCGCTAAATACATATTTTCTTTTTTTATCAATTCGTAATCCATCTTGATCCGATAGTTCAGAATACTCATTTCTTAATAATCTTTTTGGACTTATACATTTGAGAAGTATGAAATTATGAGCCTGGATGTAGGATCCAGCCTAAGATAAGTTTGACTTACCGGCGATAAAGGGAGTGAAAGCGGAGGGATTATAGCTGAAACTCTGAAAAGAGGCACTAGTGCTAAAGATAGAGTGGACCTCTCCTCTGAAGAGAAGTAGCTTGTCAGTGAACTCTGTTTCTAACTATTGTAGATGGAGATAAATGTAAGGTACCTAATTAGTGGTAAAATCATTCCTTAGCCCTAAATCTATTCTTTCGATCGACGCTGGATCGATTATGAAAAATAGGGTGATTGCTAATTTGCAACTCCCTAAATATAAAAAGGTAATTCTCAGGTATAGTTCAATATCTAGTCCATAGCTAAGAAGAAGTAAATATAAAAACATGTAATCTGTTAGACCGTAAAAGACTAAAATAATCCCGATAATTAGGAGGAGTTATCGATGGGAAAACAAGAGGGAGGATTATGGGATGAATACTGTTCCTTTTTCGAGAAGGATTTTGAGGAACAACTAGAGTATAATAGGAAAAGAAAGGAAGAATTTTTTGAAAAGTGGAGAAAGACCAAGACTGCAGACCACCTGTTGCCGGAGGGACCAAAAAGATTCGAGGATATACCGGTGACCACATATGAAGATTATCCTGCACTCCAGAAATTCGGTAGAAAGATGGAAAAGAAGGTGGATAATAATCCCAAGCCCGGGGGGATGAGCTGGAAGACCTATTATGAGAAGATGGAGAAAGGCCTCAAGGATTGGATAGAAGATTGGATTCCAGGAGAGTATGGGATATGTGCCAAGACAACTGGGTCTACGGGCCGACCGAAGTGGTTCGCTATGGGGAAAGAGTTCATGAGAGAATTCAGAGAAGAGGCGATTCTACCAGGTATTTTTTCTGGGAGTGAGGAACGGGGAAGAACCAATCTTCAAAGCGGGGATGTCCTTTTAAATCTAGGCGTGCCAGTTCCTTATATAGCGGGATATACTATTCTCGCCTGCAAACAAGAATTCACTCCATTTCCTTCGATTAAATACACGGATAATGAATTGAATATGAAAAGAAAATTGAATTACATACTTAAGAAAATAAAACAGGGTCAGGAGATCCATTTTGGTGGAGGGTCTGCTTCGACCTTTCAGCTTTTCGTTCAAGCCGTCATTTCTCCTGAAAAGACCCTCAAAAATTTTTTAGACACTCTTGATTTCGGCGGAAAAAAAATGATAGTGTATCTGATGTACCTGAAAGAGAAGCTGAAATCAAGCGATATCGAGAAGGCAAAAGAAGTTCTGCCCTTGAAAGGCTATGTGGTTAGCGGTTTGGACGTAATGTTATACAAAGACTTTCTTACTTATCATTTCGATTCACCCCCCTTTAATCTCTATGCATCTACAGAAATGGGGTGTATAATGATGGGGAGGCCAAATAGAAACCTCGACCTATTACCAATTCTCAAGTCGAAGTTCCTTGAATTCATAGACTCTAATGGGGAAGTCCACGATATAGATGATCTAAAGAAGGGTGAAACATATCAGTTGATTGGAACGCCATTCGGAACACCTCTAGTAAGGTATAATCAGAAAGACCTACTCAGGGTGAAAGAATTCCGGGACGACGGGATGCCTATATTCAAGTTTGAGGGAAGGAAAGAGAGTTGGTTGGGAATTAGGGGATATTTCAGATTGAGTGAGAGGATGGCTTTTAAAGTCATGAAAAAGGCGGGGTTTAAAAATACGGAGGCTTGGGCCGTGACTAAAAAGATTGATCCAAATGAGCATCTATGTTTTTTGATGGAAGAAAAAGAGAAAAAAAGTAATATTATCAAAAGACTTTACCGAGCCATGTATGAGATCTCAGAAGGCTTTAGAAAGTATGTATCAGATTTTGATATAGAAAAACCGTCAGAGGTAATAGATGTGGAGATTCTAAGCAGAGGGACATTCCGGAGATATTCTCTCAAACAGATGGAGAAAGACGTTCCGATCGGACAGTACAAATCACCAAAGATAATCTCTCCTCAAAACCAGGAGATAATAGACTCTCTTAGACGGGCTTGATATATTGATAGCTGAAATCAATATGTGGAGCTATCAATATCTGTTGGGGGCCGTCCTCTCCCTATCAGTAGTTTCATACTTATATCTAAGAGCTAGAAGAACTCCTACTACAACGATATTCTATTTATATGGAATCTTAGTAGTGTGTTGGAACCTGTTGGTCTTCTTACATAGAAATGCCCCGTCAAAAGATGTTTCTCATTTATTTTTTCGTTTCTCTACCGCTATTGCCCCTATTATGGGTTCTTTTCTAATTCTATTGCTTGCTTACATATATAAAGAGAAAAAAATATTTTGGCTTTTTTTACTTCTACCGATTTTTCCCAGCGCGGTCACTCTGATAAACTCTCCGTTTAAGATAGTGGGATCAAGGTATGGGTGGAGCTATAAATTCCAACCATGGTTTGCGACTATCTTATTTTCTTTCATGTTTCTAATCCTGATAGTAGTGGTATTAATCGGGAGTTATCTTCTTAGAAAGATAGATACCAAGGTGGATACTCTCCGGATAAAACTGATCATAATAGGTGTAGGCCCTATTTATGGAGGCGGGATGATCATCACCAATTTCTTCATAGTTAACCAGCCAAACATCCCTTCTTTAGGCGGCATTCTAACCACGGCAGAATTTCTCTTTATTGCCTATGCCATCTCACTCCCCCCTCAAAAGATGTATTCTGAGGAAAATAAAGGTGGAAAAGATCTACGATCACATTACTTGGAATTCCTCAGGGAGTATCAACAAAACTTACCTGATGAAAGACTTGGCAGGATGGAGATATTTTTAAAACAATCCCTGCAAGCTATGGGCCTCGACCATGTAATAGGGTGGGACGAACAAGGAAAGATAAAGGTGGATTCCGAGGCGATGGAGTCCAGCGAAATCCGAGAATTGGCAGAAACTACATTAAAGGGATTGAAACATTTACGACCTGAACCCGCCCCATTAGAGTCTTTCTCGGACATACTGAATCTGACCTACCGGGAGATGAAGAGCAAAGACGAAGAAGAGGCAGAAAGCTGGAGAAGAGATATGCTCCAAAATCACGGTCCGTTCCTGAACGATAAAGGCCTGCTACGGCATCTGGATTTCGTCGATAACGTCTCTCCTCTCTTAGAAGATATCCGAGGTCAAGGGGCAGTTTTGAAGCCGAAAGAAAAGCCTTTAGATGTCTATAAAAGTTTAAACTCGCTCCATGAATTGGGATATGATGTAAAGTGCATGACAAAATATCCCCCGTCGAAGATAACAGATGAAGTAAAGGGTGAAACTCCAGATATACTTGAGGTCCTGGAATATATCGACGTAGAAGAAAAGAACTCTTCTGAACACCTGATCCTCGATGAGATAGAGAAACGCTGGGAGATAAAGGAGAACACGGTCCTGATCATCGACTGCATGGATTCTCTGATGGCGTCTTTGGGGGAAGAGGAATCGATGGGATTGGTCAAGTCCATTCTAGAAGAGGGGGAAGGGACCTATATAATAGCTTACAATAAGGAGATACTGAAAGAAGAGGAAAGGGAGATAAGAGAACTAAAGCGTGGCCAATATGAAGGTGACAGAACTTTACGTCCGGCTGACTAATCTGTTCATCGACGAGATATCGGAGGAGATAGGTCCGGATAGATTGAAGTATCTTGAAAGAGACTTGATGGAGGAATCTCCCCTGCTGTTCGATGAAAAGATGTTCGACTCACAGGGCAGGATCATGTCTGACTCCCTAGTGGAAAGAGCGAACCGATTGAAAGGGAACCAGGGGGAGTATCTCCTGAGGTCGCTCCGTTACTTCAATAAAAGATTGGTGGAGGTATACGGAGAGGAGATCATGCCTCTCAGGGCCTATGAAAAGTACAACGAGTGCTACCAGAGGGTCAAGAGAAACTCTAGCGATGAGGAGCCGATTCGTGATCTTTTGACATATCTGCCTGAAGATACCGCCATCGACGATAAGATCGATGAATCCCTTCAAGACGAGATGAAGAAAAAATTTAGGCGCCGGTTACGGCAATTCATGGAGAGCAAAAACAGATACAAGCTGCTCTTCGATTCTATCGGCCAGCCCGTATTTGTCATCGATCTGGATTTCAACTTGGTCGAAATGAATCCGGCTACCTCTGCGCTTTTCAGGCAGGATGATTATAAGATTGTGGGCAGTGACGTCAGGGAGCTGAAACTGTTCGAAGAAGAGGACTTGAGTCGTTTTTATGAAAACGTCCAGAAGGTGATCGATAAGGAAGAAAGGAGTGTTACTCAAACCTATCAGATAGATTCAGGCGGGGAGAAGGAAAAGAGAACTCTAGAGATCACCTCCACAGGCCTTTCGAGACAGGACGATATCCTACTGGTAATAAACGTGTGCCGGGATATAACCCAGCAGCTATCGATGAAGAGGGACCTCGAGGAATCATTAGAAGAGAAAAAAGTACTTCTACAGGAAATACATCACAGAGTGAAGAACAATATGCAGATAATACTGAGCATGCTGGACCGGCAAGCGAGATACTTTGAAAACCAGGAGATGGATGAGATTCTCAATGAGACCCGGAACAGGATAATGTCCATGTCCATGGTCCACAATAAGCTGTACCGCTCTGAAAATATGGCCAGGATAGATTTTTCGGAGTACTGCGAAGCTCTCGGCAATCAGGTGATCAATACGTATAAGAATGATGATAGTGCCATACGACTTCAGACGGATATCGAGGACGTCTCGTTCGATATCGATACCCTGATCCCACTCGGGTTGATCATCACTGAGCTGGTCTCTAATTCAATGAAGCATGCCTTCGAAGAGGGGGAGAAGGGTAAGATAGGGATAGAAATGAATGCCGTTGATAATGTATATAAATTGGTAGTAAAGGATGACGGCAAAGGCCCACCATCTCAAGACTATGATAAGCTCAAAAGGTTGGGATTATCGCTGGTTGAGGACCTAGTCGACCAGCTGGATGGAGATTTTGAGTTTAGTGAAAAGAGAGGTTTTAGGATCCAGATTAACATTCCAAGAGAGGATCAAGATGAAAGGAAAAGTGCTGGTAGTCGAGGATGAAAAGGTAGTAGCTCAGGATATAAGGAACAAGCTCCAGGACATCGGGTATTCAGTTCCATCGATCGTGGATAGTGGCGGTAAGGCTATAGAGAGAGCAAAGAAGGACGAGGTCGACGCAGTCCTCATGGACATAAAGTTGAAGGGAGATATGGACGGCATCGAAGCCGCTAAACGGATTAAAAAATTGAACATCCCGGTGATATACCTCACCGCTTATGCCGATGACGAACTCCTCGAGAGAGCGAAGGAGACCGAGCCCTTCGGCTACATCGTAAAACCCTTTGAGAAGCAGGATCTGAAGATAGAGCTGAAGATGGCCCTTTATAAGAACAAGATGGAAAGAAAACTCGAAAAGAGCAGGGAAAGGTATAGGACACTCTTCGACAACACTGGGATACCTATGATCCTGATGGACGACGACAAAAAGATAACTCTCGTAAATGATGAGTTCGAAAGACTGTTCGACGTCGGAGGAACTGAGGTGAAAGAGGACATACAACTCACCGAAATTCTAGATGACGATGAAAGAGAGAAATTGGACCGCTATCTCTATCTTCTAGAAATAGAAGATCAGGAAACTCCAAAACACATGAAACTCAACTTGACGTTGGGGAAAGAAAGTAGAACCGCATTCATAACTATGAAATCTCTCCCTGATACTGAGGAGAAGATCGTCACACTGCTGGAGGTCTCGAAGTACGAGGCCATGATGGAAGAGTTAAAGAAAGTTGAAGAGTTATTCAGGATAGGTTTCGATTGTGAAGAAGAGTTGAAATTCCCTTCGGACCTGAGCAGCTTTTTCGGCCAAGACTACTTCGAGCACGTAAAAGAGACCTGTTTGAACGAATTACTGCTACTTCTGATAGCCTTGAGGGAAGAGGGCAGCGGTTCTCAACTCCTGTCCGACATCAATACCTTGTTCGGCACCAGCTTGAACCCCAGCATGATGTATCCACGCCTTAGAAAGATGAAGGAAGATGGATTGTTGGAGATGAGGGAGAAAAGGAAGACAAAACAGTACCGTTTAAAGAATAGAGCTGAATGCATGGAGCGGGTAAGGGAGAAGATAGAGGACCTATTCAAGGTTAATATAGTCCTGAAGTTCTTCATGGACAGAGTTAAATGAGACAAAGGATGAAGTGTCATCATTGATGTATATCGTAACATGGATTGTCTCCTGTATCGAGATATGGAATTATATAAAGTTTTTTAAAGAAAAACCTT
>JAZKSH010000054.1:0-12945 GCA_036626195.1 Thermoplasmatota archaeon
CTACGACCATATCGGCTACGGTTTCCATAGATACTCTACCGATCGCAGATGGAAGCTGCCTCATTTCGAGAAGATGCTTTACGACCAGGCGATGATATTGATGGCCTATACTGAGGCTTGTCAGGTGAATCCGAATCCACTTTTCTCCAAAACTGCAGAAGAAGTGATCGCATATGTGGATAGAAATCTAAGAGCTGACTTCGGCGGTTTTTTCTCTTCCGAGGATGCTGAATCCTCCGGAAAGGAAGGGGCCTATTACACCTGGAGGAAAGGAGAGATAGAGGACCTGCTTGGAAAAGAAAGCGATCTTTTTGTCGACCTGTTCAATGTCAAAGAAGAAGGAAATTTCAGAGAAGAGGCCAGCAATGAAAAAACCGGAGAGAACGTTCTTCACCTTAAAAGGACTATAGAGGATTTCGCCGTTGAAAAAGACATATCCGCGGAGGAACTGAGAGATAAAGTGGAGAGGATGAAGAATAAACTCTTGGATGAAAGGCTCAAAAGAGAGAAACCCGACGTGGACAACAAGATATTGACCGACTGGAACAGTCTCATGGTAGCTGCATTGAGCAGAGCTGGTTTCGTATTTGACCAAGAGAGATACCTAGATATGGCGGAAGAGACCCTCTCCTTTATCCTAGATGAGATGGTAAAAAACGGAGAACTGCATCACGCTTACATCGAAGACGAGGTCTCGGTAAAGGGCGGTTTGGATGACCATTCCTTCCTGATCTGGGCTCTCTTGAGTCTTTATCAGACCACTTTCAAACCAGAATATCTCAAAAAAGCGATCGACTTCACGGACACGATGATGAAAGATTTCTGGGACGAAGAAAAGGGCGGATTTTTCATCTCTAAAAAGGATGAAAACGAATTACCAGTGAACAAGAAAGACGTTAGGGACGGAGCATATCCCTCAGGTAATTCGATCGCGCTGTTCGACCTGATCCGGTTGAGCCAGATGACCGGAAACGAGGAGTACGGCGAAGCGGTAGAAAAGATGATCGAGGCTTTTTCCGGAAAAATATCACAAAATCCGGCCCAGTTCACCATGTTCTTGACCGCTTTACAATCGTGGTTCGCAGGAAGTAAGGAGGTCGTTATCGTCGGAGAAGACGAAGAGATGCTCGACGTTTTAAGGGACCAATTCTCTCCAAATACCGTAGTGATAGTGAAGGATGAAGAAAACAGTGATGAATTGGATAAACTTTTAGGATACACCTCTTCTATGACAAAAGTCGATGGAAAAACGACAGCCTATATCTGCGAGGACTTCACCTGTGAAGAACCTATAACAGATATTAACGAATTCGAAAAGAAAGTGGTCGAAAAAGATTAAAAACGACTCCTTACCTCACTTCTCAGTAATATGATGGATAAAGAAGAGCTGAAAGAGAGATACTCGTCGATCGAAGGCGAGATACGTTCCAGGATCGATGATTTTAAGAGACTGTGGGAAGAAGGTGATGAAGATGAAATCTTCTACGAATTGACTTTTTGTCTTTTCACGCCCCAGTCTAAAGCGAAGGTCTGCTGGGATACCGTGGAGAAGTTAAAAGAAAATGAGATGATCGAGGAGGGCGAGAGGTCTGAAATCGCAGAGGAGATAAAAAGAGTGAGGTTCAGGCACAATAAATCCGAGTATCTGGTCGAGGCGAGAGAGAAATTCTTAGAGGATGATTTCTCCTTGAAAGAGAAGCTAAAAGAATTCAAAGACCCAAAAAACGCGAGAAGATGGATCGTTGATAACATCAAAGGACTAGGATTAAAGGAGAGCAGCCACTTCCTGCGGAACATCGGTTACACTCAGGACCTAGCTATACTGGACAGGCACATATTGAAGAACTTGGAAGAACTCGGAGTGATCGAAGAGGTGCCCAAAACTCTGACGAAGAAAAGATACCTGGAGATAGAAGAAAAGATGAAGCGGTTTTCAAAAGAAGTGGAAATACCTCTAGGTCATCTAGACTTGGTCCTCTGGCACGAGGAAACGGGACACATCTTCAAATGAGTGCGGTCAATCTATTCTCTTTACGAATTCCTCCCCCTCTTTTCTCGAGGGAGTCTCCGGCACCTCCTTTGGATATCCCAGCGGAGTGACTGTAGCGACGTAATGATCCTGCGGTATACCTAGTTTTTCCTTCACATCTTCTCTATCCATCGCTGCGATCCAACAAGTTCCCAGTCCGTGGGACCAAGCGGTGAGCATGAAGTGGTACGCGGCTATGTCGCCGTCCTGTTTCGGCCTACCCGTTTCTTCTGAATCACAGCAGATCGCGACAGCCATCGGAGCTTCTCGAATAGGAGCGCTGTTTCTCCCTCTTCTTTCTGACATGAATTCCACTATCTCTCTATCTCTTATAGGCATGAAATAATAGGCCTGCGAATTCCTAGAAGTGGGTGCGAACCTGCAGGTCTCGAAGATCTTCTGCAGTCTCTCTTTAGAGACCTCTTCGTCCTTGAATTCCCTAACGCTTCTACGGTTCTCTAGGAGTTCGATCCCCTCCATGTAGGGTTCCAACTTGTGGAGAAAGGTCTGAAATTCCAAGGTCCTTCCTTCCGGGTCCTCCGCAAAGAACTGGTATACCTGGAAGAAATCGTTCTCCGACGGCTCTCCTCGAGCTCTATCCTTAAACTTTTCGTACATCTCGTCGACTTCTTCTTTAGTACGGTAAAAGAATGTGATCGTTCCTCCTTCATCGATGGTTTCGCCTTCACAGAAGCCGAGCAAAAGGTTACCGTCTTTCACTATTTTACACTTGTCCTGGTCGAGCCAGAGATCCATATCCAGCTCTTCCATGTAGAATTCTTTCGTAGTCTCAAGATCCTTACTCCTAAAGAAATTCATCCCCGTCATAGATGGGCATCTGCTTTGACATTAAAAAGCTTATGCTATTTTGATTCAATATACATCGGTAGACTTCTTTAGGGATATAGCTACCTGCTCGGGATAAGTTTTATTATAACGATTTCAGATTACGAAGTTGATGGCATACGATATAGTAATCGTGGACGACGAGAAGAGGATGCGGAAACTCCTGAGAAAGATAATCTCGATCGAGCACAATATAATTGGGGAGGCGAAGAACGGTAGGGAGGCGGTGAAGGAATATAAAAAATTAAATCCAGATCTAGTCCTGATGGATGTGAAGATGCCGACCATGGATGGGTTTGAAGCATTATCTGAGATCAAAAATTTGGACGATTCCCAAAAAGTAATAATGTGTACAAGTATGGACGACCATAAGGAGGTTGCGGGCGCAATGAAGAGAGGGGCTGACGCTTATCTGGTGAAACCATATAAGAAGGATCAATTATTGAATACTATCGAAGAAGTGATGGGATGACCTCATCTCTACTCAACGTAATGTGACACACCGTCTTTTTTCAGGCATATTGAGTAGAGTGGCCGATCTCTTATGATCTCTATAAAGACGAACCGACGCTCCGTTCGTAAAAAATTATAAATAAAAATCAAGTGTTTTAAAAGAACCATATTTGAACGGCACAAAGACAGAGAGGTAATGATCTATAAAGGCATCCTATAAAATATCTGAAAAGCTGAAAAAATGTATCTTGAATATATCCTATACCTATCACCTATAATATTGGCAATGCTTATCGCCCTCTTTATGGTCAAAGAGTCATTTGAAAAGAGAGATAGCTCCATCGGTAGATACTTTTTTTACCTCTCATGTGCGATCCTTTTCTGGAGCACTTCCTACTTCCTAGAACTGGCTCTTTTTTCCCCCATCCAATATTTCTACTTTAGTAGATTAAAATATCTCGGTGTTGCTGGGAGTACAACTTTTTGGTTCTGCTTTGCTCTCCTGTACTCGGGCAAGGTAGAATTCATGAACAGAAAAAGGTTGATGCTTGTATCGGGACCCTACATATTCTCTATTTTCATGCTGCTCACGAATCCTTTTCATAAGCTTTTCTTCGTTGAAGAAATACATATGTCCATCGGGCCTCTTAAAACTTCATACTCGGTTGCGGGGCCGATCTTCAACTTCCAGCTGTATTATACCTACCTTTTGGTTATCGGGGGCATCGTTGTGGTATTACAAGAAGCTATAAGGCTCAAGGATATATATCTAAAACAGTCGTTGCTCCTGATAGCGGGTATATTATTCCCATTTATCGCTAACATAGTTTATGTTTTTGAGCTGCTTCCCTATGTACCGCAGAATTACGATATCACGGTCCTCGTATTCAGTATCTCCGGAATAACTATCTGGTATGCCATCTTCAAATTGAAATTTCTAGATATATTTCCCATAGCGAGAGACGAAGTCTTCGATAATATATCAGATTCTATCTTCGTTCTAGATCCTCAAAACAGGGTTATGGACTATAACCAAGAAGCAGAAAAGATGTTAGACGAGGGGGTATTCCCCCGCGGGAATGAGGATATCATGGGGAAAAAGATCGATAAATTATTCTCTGAGACTCCAGAAATAATAGAAAAACATAAAAAAATAGAGGAAGCCCATGATGAAATCAAATTTAGTAGAAAGGAAAGATGGTACGATGTTAAACTCACATCGTTCTATAATAAAAAAGAGGAGTTCATAGGCAGGATATTGATATTTAGGGATATTACTAAGCGGAAGCAGGCTGAAGAAAAGGCCGAATTTTTACATTCGCTCTTAAGACACGACCTAGGTAACAAACTACAGCTAACCATGGGTTTCTTGGAACTCCTGCAGGACGCGGACATCTCCGGAGAAGATAGAGAATTCCTTGAAGATTCTCTGAGCAGCATCGAAGAGGGTATAGAACTGATAGAAAACGTGAGAACCCTCCAAAAGATAGAATCCGATAAGAAAGGGGGTGAAATAGAACCCGTCAAGCTGAAAAAAATTATAGAAGAAAGCGTGGTGCGATACGACGATCTGAGAAAACAACTCGGTTTTGATATCAATAACCATATAGATGAAGAGATCATCGCCCAGGGAGGAAAAATATTGAAAGAACTTTTTGCAAACCTTGTCGAGAATTCTCTGAAACATTCCGGCGGCAGCCGGATCGATATCTCATCTACCCAGAATGAGGGAAAGGTCAAGATCATAATCGAAGACGACGGTAAAGGCATCCCGGATGATATCAAAGAGAGTATAACTGAAAAAGGGTCTCAGGGAGAAGATTCTTCTGGATCAGGTCTCGGGATGCACCTTGTAAAGAACATCGCAGAAACATACGGCGGTAGTTTAGAGGTGAAGGATTCGAGACTAGGCGGCGCTAGATTTGTGATAATTCTGAACAAATATTCCGATGAAAATGAGAAAAAAATATAAATTATAATAGAGAGGTGCGACATCATGGTCAATATACTAGTGGTGGATGACGAAGACAGGATGCGAAAGCTCATCAAAAATATACTTTCTAGAAGATATGAGATAGCCGGCGAGGCCGAAAACGGAGAAGAGGCTGTGGAAAAATTTGAGGATCTGGATCCTGACGTTATAACCCTAGATATACTCATGCCCGAAAAGGATGGGATCGAAGTTCTCTCCGACATAAAAGATAAAGATCCTTCCAAAAAGGTGGTCTTGATCACCGTCGTTTCTCCCGACGAAGACATTCCTGAAGAAGCAAAAAATAAAGCTGATGCCTATCTGGTCAAGCCGGCAAAGAAAAAACAGCTGCTCGATGCCCTAGAAAATGTTCTAGAGAATGATCATCCAGAGTGAGCCCTTTTATTTTAAGAAGGTCTGTTCGCACTTGTGACTTCTAAAAACACGAACGAATGTTTAGCTTCGTAAAAAATTATAAATAAATATCAGATATTGCTGGCTCTGTAGTTGATCTGCATAAAAAAATATGCATATATAATCTAGATATAGATTCTGCAAAAGACTCGATAGGTTAAAAAATGTATATAAAATATCTCCTATACCTCTTGCCTATTATCCTGGCTGTGCTCATTACCCTATTTTTAGTTAAACAATCATTTGAAAGGAGAGATACCGCCGTCGGTAGATACTTCTTTTACCTTTCATGTGCGATGCTGTTTTGGGCTGTTTCATACCTCCTAGAACTAGTTCTCTTTTCTCCAGAATTATATATCTATTTCAGTAGGATGAAATATCTAGGGGTCATTAGCGTTCCAATTTTTTGGTTCATCTTTGCTCTTCTATACTCAGGAAAGATAGAATTCATGAGCAGAAGAAAGTTGATTGCGCTTTCTATACTCCCTGCGTTCCACTTTATCATCCTTCTCACGAACCCTTTTCATAACCTTTTTTTCGTTGAAGAAGTACATACGTCTATTGGGCCCCTTAAAACTTCCATCTCGGTTGCGGGACCGATCTTTCATATCCACACGTATTATTCTTACGGCCTGATAGTTGCAGGGATCCTTGTTATGCTGCAGGAAGCTATCAGACTCAAAGACCTATATCTGAAACAGTCTTTAGTGCTGATAACGGGCATATTGATGCCTTTTATCGCTAATATCGTCTCTGTTTTTAACCTACTTCCCTATATTCCTGAGAATTATTATCTCACAGTTCTCATGTTTAGTCTCTCTGGGATAACTATATGGTACGCTCTCTTCAAATTGAAATTTCTAGATATACTTCCCATAGCGAGAGACGAAGTCTTCGATAATATTTCGGATTCTATCTTCGTTCTAGATCCTCAAAACAGGGTTATGGACTATAACCAAGAAGCAGAAAAGATGTTAGACGAGGGGGTATTCCCCCGCGGGAATGAGGATATCATGGGGAAAAAGATCGATAAATTATTCTCTGAGACTCCAGAAATAATAGAAAAACATAAAAAAATAGAGGAAGCCCATGATGAAATCAAATTTAGTAGAAAGGAAAGATGGTACGATGTTAAACTCACATCGTTCTATAATAAAAAAGAGGAGTTCATAGGCAGGATATTGATATTTAGGGATATTACTAAGCGGAAGCAGGCTGAAGAAAAGGCCGAATTTTTACATTCGCTCTTAAGACACGACCTAGGTAACAAACTACAGCTAACCATGGGTTTCTTGGAACTCCTGCAGGACGCGGACATCTCCGGAGAAGATAGAGAATTCCTTGAAGATTCTCTGAGCAGCATCGAAGAGGGTATAGAACTGATAGAAAACGTGAGAACCCTCCAAAAGATAGAATCCGATAAGAAAGGGGGTGAAATAGAACCCGTCAAGCTGAAAAAAATTATAGAAGAAAGCGTGGTGCGATACGACGATCTGAGAAAACAACTCGGTTTTGATATCAATAACCATATAGATGAAGAGATCATCGCCCAGGGAGGAAAAATATTGAAAGAACTTTTTGCAAACCTTGTCGAGAATTCTCTGAAACATTCCGGCGGCAGCCGGATCGATATCTCATCTACCCAGAATGAGGGAAAGGTCAAGATCATAATCGAAGACGACGGTAAAGGCATCCCGGATGATATCAAAGAGAGTATAACTGAAAAAGGGTCTCAGGGAGAAGATTCTTCTGGATCAGGTCTCGGGATGCACCTTGTAAAGAACATCGCAGAAACATACGGCGGTAGTTTAGAGGTGAAGGATTCGAGACTAGGCGGCGCTAGATTTGTGATAATTCTGAACAAATATTCCGATGAAAATGAGAAAAAAATATAAATTATAATAGAGAGGTGCGACATCATGGTCAATATACTAGTGGTGGATGACGAAGACAGGATGCGAAAGCTCATCAAAAATATACTTTCTAGAAGATATGAGATAGCCGGCGAGGCCGAAAACGGAGAAGAGGCTGTGGAAAAATTTGAGGATCTGGATCCTGACGTTATAACCCTAGATATACTCATGCCCGAAAAGGATGGGATCGAAGTTCTCTCCGACATAAAAGATAAAGATCCTTCCAAAAAGGTGGTCTTGATCACCGTCGTTTCTCCCGACGAAGACATTCCTGAAGAAGCGAAAAATAAAGCTGATGCCTATCTAGTTAAGCCGGCAAAGAAAAAACAGCTGCTCGATGCACTTGAAGAAGTCCTAGAAGGCGATCAAGTCGAATAATCATTTTTTAACTTGTCTTTACATTTCTCTTCCCATATCTTCATCCTTCTGTCAGAGAAAATTTTGCAGGCCTTTTTTAGCTCTTCTTCTCCTTCCTTATCGTCTTTCCTTTTCTTCAGCAGACCCATTTCATATAGAGTTTTAGCTTTACTAACATCATTTTTCCCTCCTACACACATGTTTAAAGCATCCTCTAATTTGTTTTTCGCTTCCGAAAGATTACCTTTCTTTAAGTAAGCCCTACCACCGACCCGTCTAGATTTTATCAGGGACTCCGTAGTCCCATCTCTCTGAGCTTTTCGCCAAACATCGGACGCTCTGCTCACAGCATCATCGAGCCTACCTAATTCGATGGAATCTAATATCATTTCACATTCGATGGAAAATCTCCCATCTCCATAATTCACTAGATTGAGCGCCTTATCGTGATACTTTAACGCTTTTTCCAGATCGCCCTTTTCACGATGTACCTCCCCCAATCTTTCCAAAACCGAAAGAAGGTGATCTGACTCTTTTCGGTCCTTTATACTTTTCAGGCTATTTTCATAGCATTTGATCGCTCTGTCGAGATGGCCTTTTTTCTGGTTTATCAGACCCATATGATAGTAGATCACACTGATCCCCTTTTCATCCCCGAGGTCCCTGCAGATAGATAGACTTTTTCCATAATAGTGCAGTGCTTGGTCTAATATATCACCGGATGTTTTATAGATTACTCCTAGATTGTCGAAGGGCATCCCAAAATCTTCATTGCCATCCTTATTTTTTCTTAGGTTAGCACATCTCTCGTAAAAATTGAGAGCTTTCTCTAAAACTCTTTCCTCCCCCATGTCTTCTCTTAATTTCACCAAGCTTTCTGGTATCCGTTGATCTTCACCCTCCTCGTCTCTAGACTTAATTTCTTCGATCAGATATTCTATAGAATTCTCAGTCTCGCTGAGTGGAAGTACAACCGATCCTAATTCGTTTATTGCTTCACCCAATACCTCACTCTGGCGGTTCAGATTAGCTAAATTCCTCTCCTCTCTGAATATATCCAAAGCTTTAGAATGCATTTGCTTTTCCATCGAAACCCATCCTTTGAGTTCCAGTAATCTGCAGCGTTCCTTGATACTGCTTTCAACCTGATTCAATCCCTCCTCAACGTACTCCAACGCCCTATCAAGATCGCCCATCTCTAGGAAAACGGCGGCGAGCTTTCTATACAATATTTGCTGTTGGGCTTTATCCAAAGGATCCTCATACAACTCTTCAAAAATTTCTTTACTCCTATCATATCTGCCTGTGAGCTTGAAAAGGTCGGCCAATTTTTCCAATATCTTCTTCCTTTCCTTCAAGAAGTCGCTGTCGGCGTTCTCTATCAGGTTTATACCTGATTCATAAAAATCGATAGAATCTTCATAAGCATACCTATCCCGAGCTCTTTCTGCAGCCTCTACATAATACTCAATAGACTTAGGGTACTCTTCAGCTTCTCTGTAATGATAGGCTAATTTAGAATATTTTTCACCTAAATTTATAGATTCATCCTGTTTTAACCGATCTGCCACCTTCTCGTGCCATCGCTTTCTCTTTAAATTTTTCATATCTTCTAATACAGCATCTCTTACCAAACCGTGTGAAAAGTGGAATACCTCCTCGCCCGGTTCTTCGTACCAAAGGTTATAATCTACCAAAATATCGATTTGATCTAGAATTTTGAACTCGTCTGCATCCGAGAGCTCAACAAGAAGGGGAAAAGGAACCCTATTTCCAATAACGCTTCCGATTTGCAGGATACGTTTGGTTTCAGGGCTGAGTTGGTCCAATCTACTCTCAATGACAGAGAGTATAACATCCGGGACGGTAATATCATCCCCTTGAGAGGGATACACGTGGTTTTTTAGGTCGATAGTGCCTTCTTCCCGCATCTCCTTGACCATCTCTTTTACGAACAGCGGGTTGCCTTCTGTTTTATTATGTATGAAATTTATAAAGTCCTCTGGAACGTCCTCTCTCTTAATAGTATCTCGGACTATTTCACCCGTGTGTTCCTTTTCGAGTGGGCCTAGGTCAATTTTTTTGTACGGTTTCTTCCGGATCGCCCTACGTAAAAGATTTTCTAGGGGATCATCGGTAGAGACTTCTGTTGGACAATAGGCCGCTATAAATAAGACCGGTTCGGATTCGATCTTGTTTGACATGTATGAAAATATATCTATAGTGGCTTTATCGGCCCAGTGTATATCATCTAAAAACACCACAAATGGATTTTGAGAAGCTATATTCTTGATACGTTTAGTAGAGTAGTGAAAATTGGCTTCTTTTTTTGAACTGAACATCTCTTCCTCGTCCTCACTTTCCTCTGCTCCTTTTCCTAAAAACGCCATTGGTTTTCCTTCGCTAGGAGATCTAGATTTTTCGATATATTCCTTAAATGCCTCTTTGAAGGGGTGGTAGGGATCTGATGCTTCAACATTGCTGGTTCCAAGGAAAAAATCGAAGCCTTCCTTTCGGGCATGATGTTTGAATTCGGACACCAACCTTGTCTTTCCTATTCCGGCCTCTCCCTCTATAAAGATCGATCGACATCTCCCTTTTTTGACCTCCTTCAAGGCCTTCATTAACTTTTTCATCTCTTCTTCTCGATCCACGAAGATATCTCTTTCTTTAGTCGACATAGAATCCATTAACTTGAGATTGCTTTTCGTCATATAAAGAATTTTTCCGGCAGTGTGGATATCTCGAAAAACCAGTACTTAATGATCATTATAACTTTCTATAATTCTCGGACAGAGGGACGCTACCGCGGTATTCAATGATTGAACCGGTATAAGCCAGTCGTATCGCATGGACATCTAGACCTTTGTTCAAACCTTTCTTAAAAGCACTAGTAAAACCTGGATCCTTCTCCTTGTTCGGTTCAAAAGTGATCGGGTCTGGTCTGAAGACGAGAAAAAGTAGAGCCGCGGAGGTTCCTTCCTCTGTGATCGATCGAGTCAACTCTTCAACGTGCCTCGTTCCTCGCTCCGTGGGCGCGTCAGGAAATAGTGCTACCTTATCTTTTGCCAGAGTGCAGCCCTTCACTTCTACCCATACCTTCTTATCGTCTTTCCTCAAGAGAAAATCGATCCTGCTGTCATCCAGCTTTTTCTCCGCCTCATACCAGTCTATATCTCCAAAAGGACTAAGGTCTTCGTCTTCAAGTATCTCTTCAGCTATGGCTCGATGATAACCCGAATTCACGAATACCCAGTGCTCTTTCACTCTGCCCGCTAACAAACTCCAATCCGTCTTCCTGTTCTCATTTTCAGCTCTCTTTAGAAGCACCTCGTTACCCTTGTACAATATCTCGTCTAAACGGCCCGGATCCCTGATATGCACCTCTTGTGAAGAACCGTCTCTTGAGTGTTCTACCGTTCCAAGGAAGCGGTTCTTTCTGTTTTTGAAGATCCCACGAGCATCATGTGGTATATTTAACAAAGCTTTGCTCATTTTATCTTTTCCAATATGATAGCTGGGCAAAGATCTCTAACACCTTTTATTTTACCTACTTTCTCAGACATTATCTTAGAGAGATGTTCGTTATCCTCCGCCCATATCTCCGACATTATCATGTGATCGCCAGTGGATTTCGCTACCCACCTCACCTCTTCGATTTCACTCAGTTTCTCAACGGCCTTCAAAAAATGTTCTGGCTCAACGTCTAAACCTAAAAAAGTGACCATGTGGTATCCCAAGTTAGAGGGGTCAAGTTCGATCGTAAATCTTTCTATTATCCCTTCCCCCTTCATCTTCTCTATCCTTTTTCTAACGGTAGCTTCGCTGAGATCTAACTCGCTAGCGATCTCCGTATAAGGTGTCCGAGAATCCTGTTTAAGGATTTCAAGGATTTTTTCGTCTTTTTCGTCTATAGTACTCATGAATATCTGTAGGAGGGGCGTCATATTATTTAATATTTTTCCGAAGTTCGAACAAAAAATACATATAGTTCGTACATATTAGTGTGTGATACCGATGGTTAGCATGACGGCGAAAAGAAAATCAGGAACAAAAAATATCGGTCGGGGAACAATGCAAAGACATTATCCAAAAACCATCAGAAAAGTTAATTTAGGACGACACATATTGGGGGATGGGATAGTGAATAATATCAAGATCAATTTAGGAGGTATGAAGATATGGCAGAAGATATAGATGTTGGCGAGTTGAGTTTCGAAGAGATGTTGGAAGGAGCAGTCAAAGCGGAGATCAACGCTAGAGAGGTCTATGAACACATGGCTGGAAGAGTGGATAATTTTGTCATGACCGAGAGATTCGAATTCCTTGCAGGAGAGGAAGAAAAGCACGAGGGATTTTTAAGAAACATATACGAAGATCTAGGATCCAAGGGTGAGATCGACCCAAACGAAGAAAGCCCCGTACCGTTACCCTATATCAGGTATAGTGAGGACATGGATGAAAGTGAGATCATAGAGCAGGCGATGGATGCTGAGATAGCTTCACGAGATTTTTATAGCAAGATGACTGAAAAAGCCGATGATGTTGGGCTTGAGAAAAATCCAAAAAAACTATTGACGTATCTCGCGGGGATGGAGCAGAACCACTATGAGATATTGAAAAAGGAGTCCGAGAGGATGAAAGATTTTGAAGAGTTCGATCAGTATTTCCCTGGCATGCATCAGGGTCCCTAGAGGTGAATATATATGGCGAAATGGAGATGTACCGTCTGCGGATATATATATGATGAAGAGAAGGGCGACGAGAGTAACGACATAGAACCAGGGACCAAGTTTGAGGAACTGCCCGACGAGTGGGTCTGCCCTGTCTGCGGGGCGCCGAAAAAAGATTTTGAAAAAATAGAAGACTAAAATAGGGGTCTATCATATGCCAGAAAAACCTGAAGCGATAAAGAAGGTAACGGAAGCTCCCGATTTCACCCTGGAGGACCAAGACGGTGA
>JAZKSH010000055.1:0-12686 GCA_036626195.1 Thermoplasmatota archaeon
TTGTTTTTCAGGAGAATAATCCCATGGGGATCTCGAACAAAAATCATCCTCGTCCTTAGCCCCGAAGATCTCCACTGCAGCCGGGTTAGCGGAAGTAAAATCCCACTCAGGAGGTTTAAGAGTCATAACCGCGTCCCTGGAAGACTCAAACAAACTCCTGAATCGTTCTTCACTCTCTTTCAATTCTTTCTCCATCTCTTTTCTTCCGCTGATGTCCTGGGCAGTCACTATTATCCCGTTTATCTCAGGGTCGTCGAGATAGTTGACCGCCCTGACTTCGAGCCATATCCAGCCGTCTTCGGCCTCTCCCCGTAACTCGATAGTTTGTTCCTCACCCGGATCTTCCATGACTTTAGAGAACATCTCTAAAGTTTTTTCTCTATCTTCAGGATGAACGAATTCTATCGCTTCACCCCCCATGAATTCACTCGGATCCAGTCCAGTGATCTCGTTCGAGGGGTAACTGTGATATTTTATATTACCCTCTTCGTCGATCACGTTGATGTATGTAGGGGTGTGATCAAGATATTTTTCTTTCCGTTTCAATTCTTGTCGCTGTTCTTCCCGTTCCGTTATATTATGTAGTGTTTCGATGGCACCAACCCTTTTTCCATCGGAATCAGTCAAAGGAGCGGCGGTGAAGAAGGCCCACTTACCTTCTTCCCCCATTTTAGGGAAAAAGTCCTCCGCTTCATAAGCATCGTCTAGAATGGATAATTGAGAAAATTTATCACCGTACCACTCCTCTATCTCTTCCTCGGAAACGTCATCTAAAATCAGATCAGCTAGTAGAGGTCTCTTTTCGTCGTAAAAGGCTTTCCAGGAATCTGATGTTCCGACGACCTCCTCTTTAGATATCCCCGTTAAATTCTCGCACGCTTTATTCCAGTGAGTGACTTTATGATCGTCGTCGATCACGAACATCGGCACAGAACTCCCGTCTACTACCTGAGACAACCAATCTTTCGTCTCTTGTAACTTACTTTCCTTCTCCTTCCTTTCGCTTATGTCCTCGACAAAGGCGAATTCGTATTCTTTCCCACCGAATTCTAGATAATGGCTGGTTACCTCAACCGGATATATCTCACCTTCCTTGGTCTCGTGCTCGGTTTCGAAAGTGAGAACCTCCTCGTCCTTCAACTTCTCCCACCGCTCTCCTCTTATATCTTCGCCGTGATTCGGGTCTATATCCCAGATGTGCATACCCTCCAATTCCTCTTTCGAGTAACCCAAACGTTCGGCAGCGGTCTCGTTTACATATGTGAATTTTCCCTCTTCCGTGATCCAAAATATTCCACGATTCGCCTTTTCGATCGAGTACTTGGCCAACCTCAAGAGTTTCTCGGTGCTGCGGTGCTCCGCCTCCTGCTCTATCGCGTGAGCTAGAACTTCGTACTGGTTCTTCGGTTCGCCGCCTTTCTGCAAGTACCTATCGGCGCCCAGGTTCAACGCCTCCATGGCGACCTCTTCCCTACCCTTCCCGGTGAACATTATGAAAGGGATCTCGCTCTCTCTTTCTTCTCTAAGCTCTTCTAAGAACTCAAGACCATCGGTGCCGGGCATCTGGTAATCTGAGACGACCAGCTCGTAATCATTCTCCTCGAACTTTTTAAACGCCTTTTCAGGCGACGTAACGGTATCGATATTTAACTCCTCATCTATCTTTTTGAGAAAGATTTTCGCCTGATCAAGGAAAGCTTTCTCATCATCTACCAGGAGTATATCCAAGCTTCCACGCTCCCTATAATAATTAACTGCCTCCACCTATAAAACACTACCGCCCCTTCCACCTGTCAAAAAGCCGAAAGCTTCTTATCTATAGAGCAATTCACTGACTCCATGGAAGAAGACGAGATCGATATAGAAGACATTGGTGAAGGAGACGAGATCGGTGTTGAAGTGGCTGACTGGTTGGCTAAAAAAGAAGGAATACCCGAGGGGGTCGTCGAAGGCAAGGTGGAAACCACCACTAAAAAGGCCGTCCTGATCGGCGAGACTTGGGTACCCAAAAGCCAAGTCGAAAAAACGTGGCTTCAGTGAGGTAGGAAATTGTTTTGATAAGATGGTCAGTTATTAACTTTAGGCGGGATGAACTCACCTGGCTTTGACCACCGCAACGGTACATCCCGCTTTCTTGACGACCCTTTCCGTGGTACTGCCAAAGACCAATTCTGAAAACCCGGAGGCGCCGTGACTGCTCATGTATATTATATCGTCCTCATCTGCGATGTCCACTATCCTCTTGTACGGCTCACCGATCAAGTTTTTAGTTTCAATCTCGACTCCCATATCGTGGGCTTTTATCCTCACTTTTTTCAACGCCTTCTCGCCGACGTTCTCCATGCCTCTATGGATATCATCTTCGTGCATCTCTTCACCTAATTCTTCGAATGCGGAGATGTGCATGACGTAGATACAGAGAGCTGGGATATCGAGACCTTCTGCGACCTCCAAGCCCTCTTCCACTCCTCTCTCAGCTATCTCAGACCCGTCCGTAGGAACTATGACTCTATCGTACATGTTTACCTATTCACTTAAACCTATAAAAAATCTCTCACTCTCCCGGCATGAACTCCCTTCTCCAGTCCTCCGCGGGGAGGATTGTCTCCTTTATCGACCTGGGACTCAACCATCTGAGAAGATGCGTCCAGTAACCGGCTTTATCGTTCGTTCCCGAAGCTCTCGAGCCGCCGAAGGGCTGTCTTCCCACCACCGCCCCGGTGGGTTTGTCGTTGATGTAGAAGTTGCCCGCTGAATACCTCAGTATTTCTTCTGCGAGATGTATCGCCTCGCTGTCTTTCGCGAAGATAGAGCCGGTCAATGCGTACGGCGAAGTCTGATCGCACAGCCTCAATGTCTCCTCGAAATCTCCGTCTGGATAGACGTATATCGGCAGAACTGGACCAAAGATCTCCTCGGTCATAAGCTTGCCTTTTGGCTCGTCGGTTTTGACTACAGTGGGCTCTATGAACCACCCGTCTGTAGAATCGTATCCGCCGCCGTAGAGTATCTGGTAGCTCTCATTTTCTTCAGCGTATTCTATGTAAGAGACTATCTTTTTGAAGGCGGCTTCGTCGATGACCGCCCCCATGTAACTGCGGAGGTCGTCTACAGGTCCGCATTTTATTTCAGAGATCTCCTTGTCCAATATCTCTTCCACTTCATCCCACTTACTTTCTGGGCAGTAGACTCTCGAAGAGGCGGAGCATTTCTGTCCCTGATAGCCGAAGGAACCCCTGATCATGTTGACCGCAACATTATTCACATCCGCGGATTTATGGATGAAGATGAAGTCCTTGCCGCCCGCTTCCCCCACTATCCTAGGGAAGTTGCGGTAGTTCTTGATATTGGAGTTTATAACTTTCCAGAGATAGGTCAAGGTGTCGTAGCTCCCGGTAAAGTTCAGGCCGGCCAGATCGGGATGTTCCGTTAACGTTTCCGAGATATCGCTGGGGAACGGTACAAAGTTGATGACTCCTTCTTCTAGCCCGGCTTCCATCCATACCTTCATTATCTGGTAGTTGGAAAATGAAACGTTCAAAGAGGGTTTCCAGATGACCGTGTTTCCCACGATAGCCGGAGAAGCCGGGAGATTGCCGGCGATAGAGTAAAAATTGAAGGGCGAGATCGCCAGAACAAAGCCCTCAAGAGGCCTCCAGTCCAACCTGTTCATCTCACCTTCGATCTGATCGGGCTGCTGTTCGTAGATGAATCTCATATAATATGCGTTGAGTCTCCAGAAATCTACCAGTTCCGCTAAATCTATCTCCGCCTCGTAGGGATTTTTAGATTGATTCATAATTATGGCGGCTATATTCTCAAACCTTCTTGGACCTGCCAAGAGATCTGCAGCTTTTCTGAAGACCGCGGCTCGATGGTACCAGTTCATCCGGGTCCAGTCCTCGTGAGCTTCTTCGGCGGCTTCGACTGCCATCTCGAGTTCTTCTTCTCTCGCCAAGTGTACCCTTCCTAGAACATCATCGTGATCGTGAGGACACCTTATTTTCTCGATATTACCGGTCTTTATCTCATCCCCATCTATCACCACGGGGAGCTCTACAGTCTCTTCTTTTATCTTATCCAACTCTTTTTTCAATTCCTCCCGTTCCTCACTGCCCGGTGAATAATCTACCAATCTTTCCATCTCATTTTCCGGCTTTTCTATCGACCATAACATGTCAAAGACCCTCCTATCATATATCCAAACGTATAACGACTTTATAAATCCTTCCGAAGCGTTTCGTGCTCAAAAAAGTATAATTCAAGCCGTTTTCTATGAATAGATCGCCCTACTCCAGACAAAATAGATCGCTATCACTATCGCGACGCCTATCACACCCGCAAAAAAATAGGCGACAACTGCTAAGATGGTGAACCCCCAGCGGTACTTCACTCCCATCCCCTGTTTCGTTATATCTTGAGCCATCCAAAATAAAGCGATCATGGCTATGATCAGTTCTACATACCAGGGTAACGACAGGAAGGTCTCCCTTATACCAATCATACTTTTCAAGTAGAAATAACATTAGTGGTATATAAAAAGTTGCCGAACTTGAGAATTCTACAGCCTTGGCATGATCAGGGCGTAGTAGCGAGAAAGTCAGATGACCACTTCTCAATCTCTGAAAAGATGGTCCGTTTCACTTTCATCCTCTATCTCATCCAATCTCTGTTGACCTCTTCTTCTGTCTCTTCATCATATTTATCCAGAAGTTTGTTCACTAAATCATCAAATGACTCGTCAACTTTTTTGAGCTGTTTGAGCCGCGTCCATGTAGACTTTCTTATCTCGATGGTCGTGCTCTCCTCTTCCGCAGATTTTTCGGTTTCTTCTACCATCCTCTCATCCATCGTCAGTATCGTCAACCTACTTAATAATATATTGGGTTCCGATCAATACGCTTCATATATACCCATATGAAATCTTTCTGTAGTGTCGAGACTTTCCGCAACATCCGAGTTCTCTCCTCTAAGATCCTTGGCCATCACCCCGGACCAAAGATCTTGGGTCCATCGGTAACCTTTCTCTTTTAACTTCTCTTCATAGTTCGCATTAACATAAGAGAGAACGATATGGTCCTTGTCCGTTTGACTCTCTAAACCATCCAGTATGTCAGGTAAAAACCCCTTTTCGGCGCCTATCTCTTTGACCGAAAGTCGATCACGGGAGGGAAAGAACATCGCATATCCTATCCTTTTCCCGTTCTTGTAAGCGATCCTTACATTTTCATTTCTCGGCCATCCTCTCGCCTCAGCCATGTTCCAAAAGTCCTTCTCTCTGATCACTAGACCTCTCAGATTTTCCACAGTATCCAGGTAAACCGATCGCACGTATTCCGGATCCTCTTCTTGCTTGAATCGAACATCTGAATCCACTTCGTCTGTCTTCTTGAACGCCTTCGGAGGAACATAGATATGCTCGTATCCCAACTTTTTGTAAAGTCCATACGCAACATTAGACGCGGATGTCATCAGGAAAGAGTACCTGACCTTTTTCGCTAGTATCTCATGGGCTTCTTTCATGAGTCTCTTAGCGACGCCCTCTCTAGAGGCGGAAGGCCTGCAGCAGACGTTCCTTATGCCGCCGACGTCGATGATCCCTTCTTCTGTTCTAGCTTTAGGGTATAGAAGGCCGACCACTCCCAAAATCTTCTCGCCTTCCACGGCGTAAAGCTCACCGCCCCGGTCGGGGAGCCTTCGATCAGATTTTACCATGCGCTCCAAACGTTCCTTTGAATGAGTATGACCGAAACAGGCGAGTGAGAGCTCGGTAAGTTCATGATCGGAAATCTCCTGATAATCTACGATATCCATGGGTAACCAAAGAGAAGACTTTTTCATAACCTTTTCGCCTTCCTCGCTTCGAAGTGATCCGGCACGATTCTGAGGCATAAAATAAATAAGGTTGTGCTCTCATACAAAAACCGTGATAACATGTCAAAAGTTTACTTTACGGACCTAAGCTCTGAGAAGAAAGAAGATAACCTTTACTCTAGGGTCCAAAAGCTTTTCAAAAAAGCAGGAGAGGGGGTAGAATTCGACGAGGAAGAGATGGTGGCTTTGAAACTCCACTTCGGAGAAAAGGGGATAGATACGTTCCTGAGACCCGTGAGGATCGCGCCGATAGTCGAAGCTGTAAAAGAAAAAGGGGGTAAACCGTTCTTAGGAGATTCCAATACACTCTATTCAGGCAGTAGATCCAACGCGGTAGATCACCACAGGACTGCACAGGAGAACGGCTGGGTAAGACCGGTCATTGATGCTCCAGTTATCATCGCAGACGGCCTTCACGGCAATGAATTCTATACGCTTGAGATCGACGGAAAACATTTTGACGAAGTGAAAGTCGGGGCTGCCTTCTTCCAGACGGATTATATCATGGCCGTATCACACTTCAAAGGACACGGCATGACCGGGTTTGGAGGGGCGTTGAAAAACCTCGGCATGGGGTGTGCATCTCGTGCCGGCAAACTGATGCAGCATTACAACGTGGAACCTGAAGTCAATATCGATGAATGTATAGGCTGCGGCGAATGCGCCATCTGGTGCCCTGAAGATGCGATAGAAGTGGAACAGTATGCAGAGATAGATTACGATGCATGCATCGGCTGCGGCGAATGCAGGATAGTATGCCCTGAAGATGCTATAAAAGTCGAAGATACGTCCTCCAATAAGGAACTACAGGAGAAGACCGCCGAGTACGCTTTTGGAGCGCTGAAAGATAAGAAGACAGCGGTCCACTTCAATTTTATCATGGACGTGACGCCAGAGTGTGACTGCCCTCCCTGGAGGAAAGCTCCTTTGATTCCAGACATAGGCGTTGCAGCCTCCAAAGATCCTGTAGCCCTCGACCAGGCGTCTTTTGACCTTGTGAAAGAGGAAGAAGGAAAAGATTACAAGAAGGGGGAAGATAAGTTCAAGGCCGTTCACGATGTTGACGGTAATCATCAACTGCGGCATGCTGAAGAAATGGGTTTAGGAGAAAGAGACTACGAATTGATAGATATATCTGAATGATATGAAAAAACGATAAAAGTGAGATGATAAGATGGATAAGAAGATTCTGGTTACAGGTCCATTCGGTCAGATCGGCTCGGAATTAGTACCGAAACTCCAGGAAAGGCACGGCAGAGACAACGTTGTAGCTCTTGGACATAATTACATCCCTGAAGACTATGAAGGGGTTTTGGAACAGGGCGATGTGCGGAGCAAGGAATTTATGGAGGAGCTCTGGAAAAAGTACGATTTCGACGATGTATATCATCTTGCCTCCCTTTTATCCGCTACCGGTGAGAAAAGACCCGATCTCGCATGGGACGTAAACATAGAAGGTCTGAAGAACGTTTTAGACCTTTCTCGGGAATATGAAAGTAGGGTGTTCTGGGCGAGTTCGATAGCTGTCTTCGGCCCCACCACTCCTATGGACAAAACCCCTCAGCATACGATCCTAGAACCCGTGACTATGTACGGCGTCACCAAGGTCTCCGGAGAGCTGCTCTGCCAGTATTACCATGAAAAGTACGGCTTGGACGTGAGAAGCTTGAGATATCCCGGGCTCATCAGCTGGAAAGAGAAACCCGGGGGCGGAACAACCGATTATGCAGTTGAGATTTTTTATAAAGCTATCGAAGGAGAAGATTACACCTGCTTCGTCCGTGAAGACACCAAGCTTCCGATGATGTACATGGAGGACGCGGTCAGAGGAACCCTGGAATTGATGGATGCGGATAGTGAAGATATAACGGTTAGGACAAGTTATAACCATTCAGCTCTAAATTTTGAAGCGAAGGAACTCGAAAGAGAGATCAAAAAGCACTATCCCGATTTAGAGGTGGAATACGAACCGGACGAAAGGCAAAAAAATGCTGATTCCTGGCCCAACTCAGTTGACGATACAAAGGCAAGAGAGGACTGGGGCTGGGAACACAGGTATGACTTGGAAAAGATGGTCGAAGTCATGCTGAAGAACCTCAAAAGGAAACTAGATTGACGTGATCCAATAAGTGCGAAGGATGATTGGAAGAGCTTTAGATCCAATCTAACACCTTTTACTTTTTCATCTCTCTAGATCAACTCTTCTCTTCGAATGTCTCTATCGATTCGATGATTTTCTCAGAGAGAGCGGGACCGATGCCTTTCACTTCCTTTAACTCATCTTTGGAAACTTCTTTCAGATCGTCGATAGACTGATAACCGTTTTCATAAAGTGTTTCCGCCTTAGAGGTGCCGATACCTTTCAACTGTTTCAGATCTTCTACCGCTTCTTCTCTAGGTACTTCTTCTACTTCCTCTTCTACTTCCTCTTCTTCTACTTCCTCTTCTTCTACTTCCTCTTCTTCTACTTCCTCTTCTTCCAGTTCCTCTTCTAGTTCTTTCTCCTCCAACTCTTCTTCGTCCAGTTCTTTCTCTTCTATTGTTTCCTCCTCAGGCTCTTCGACCAAAGTTTCACCACACAGCGGGCATTTTTCGGAGTCGGCTGAGACTTCGGCCCCACAGAAAGGACATTTCTCTATCTCCTCCTCATCCGTTAGTTCCTCTCCTTCAGATAAACCAACTACTGTTCCTCCCCTCTCCGGTGACTCTTCAAGCGTATCCTCACCTTCGGCTTCCATCTCAGAATCGAGGATCTCTTCCTCCTCTGAAACGAACTCGCTCGATTCTTCATCCGTGGTCTCTGCAGAAACACCTGATGGAGGAGGCACTCTCTTCGCTTCGCCCTCCTCAAATCTATCTTCTTTTCTAACTTTTAGTTCCTGCCTAGGTTCCGCCTTTTTCATTTCCTTGAGTTCCTCTTTCTCCTCTTCTTCTTTAGAGGGTCCCCACACCAAGATCACTGCGATTATGATCGCCAAAATGATCACAAATAGAAGTATGAAACAAGTACTTCCAGCTAATGGTGTACTAGATAAAAAGCCTTCATCATCTTCTCCGTCTTCCCCATCTGCAACCTCATCAAAGTGGGCCGTTACTGACTTGTCTCCATCTATGGCTATGGCGATCTGCATTTCATCTTCTTCTCCTTCCGGCACATCTCCAGACCAGTGACTGAATTCCCAACCTTCCTCGGGAAGAGCTTCGAGGGAGACTTCCTCACCCTCTCCGAATTCATACGTACTTCTATCTTCAACCTCTTCACCACCAATCTCTACCATACAATCTCCTTCGATATTCAACGTGAATTCATACCACTCGTCCGGCTCGTAAAAGTGAGCGGTCACTTCCTTGTCGCTGTCCATGGTTATAGTAATCTCTCTTTCAGTACCCTCGTAATCTCCTGTCCAACTGTCGAAGGCCCGACCCTCATCCGGGATGGCCTCTATCATCACAGGTTCCCCCTTCGGATACAAGTGTTTTCCAGGATCAGGATAGGTAGTTCCTCCACCTTCAACGTTTATTGTGAGGGCGTAAGTTTCGACTTCATCATCTTCTTCGAAATGAGCCGTCACCGTCTTATCGCTGTCCATCACGACAGTTATCTCTTCCTCCGCACCCTCGTAATCTCCTGTCCATTCGTTGAAAGTCCAGCCTTCTTCTGGTATAGCCGTTACGGAGACCGCCTCGCCATCGTAATAAGTATGCACGCCCGGCTCGGGATCGGTGGTTCCGTCTCCTTCAACGTTTATGGTGAGATTTCTTTCAACATCGGTATCAACGTTTTCAAAGTACGCCGTTAATGCACGGTCTTCATCCATCATCACATCTATAGTCGCTGCGTCCTGTTCCCCGGCGGGACAGTCTCCGAGCCAATGGCTGAACTGCCAATCTCCGTCAGGTACAGCCGTGAGTTCAACTTCAGTACCGTCCGGATAATACTCACTGTATGGGATTTCTACCTGGGCACCGTCCAATTCCACCGCTCCTTCTCCTTCAACGTCAAGCGTAAGTTCGTGCTCATCCTGGGAATCGCTTTCGTTGAAATTAGCCGTGAGCGACTTGTTCTCGTCCATCGTTAAGTTGATCTCTTCATCTTCGCTTTCTTTAGCACCTGTCCATCTATTGAACTTCCAACCTTCATCTGGAACAGCTCTCAGTCCAACCCTTGTTCCTTCCTCATACTCCTCGCTATAAGGGACTTCCACTTCAACGCCGTCTACCTCAACATATCCTTCTCCTTGTATGTTTACTATGAGTTCATAGTATTCAAGCGCATCTTCTTGGAACTCTGCCGTTATAGTGCAATCATCAGACATCTCTATCGTGGTATCATTAGATTCAGTATCCTCTATATTATCCACATCCCCTGTCCATTCAACGAAGTGGTAACCTTCTCCAGCTACTGCCTCTAGATCAACCACTGTACCAACATCGGATGTATAACTGCCCTCGCCCGGTTGGATAACTTCACCACCTTCTGTAGAATCAACGGTCAACGTGTAAGTCTCTAGCTCAAATACTGCTGTTATCGTGTAGTTCTCCAATATCTCCATAGTGGTCTGACTCGACGTGGTGTCTCTTATCGTTCCATTGTCTCCAGTCCATTCTACGAAACGATAATCATCATGTGCAGCGGCTTCAAGCTCTACGACTTCTCCGTGCTCGTATTCGAAGGTTCCTTCTCCGGGAACAGCTACTTCTCCCCCTTCAGTCGATTCTATCGTCAATCCATACTCTATTTTCTCAAAGTAGGCTGTAACAGATTTATTCTCATCTATCATTATAGTTATTAACTTATCCCCCTGTTCACCGCCCGGATAATCTCCTTCCCAACTGCTGAATTCATAATGTTCGTCTGGTACCGCTTCGATATCCACTTCCTCTCCTGCCATGAATTTTTCTTCATAGGGGGTATTCACTTCTTCTCCATCCACTTCTACGGTCCCTTCCCCACCCCTTATATATAACCCTAAAGTGTATTCAGCCTCTTCAGCCTCAAGGCTGTAATTGAGGACTCGGGGGCTTACATCACCATCGGACTGTAGTCTGTATTCCACTTTATATCCGTATCCGTCAGGTAGGCCTAACTCGTTTCCTGAGAATTTATTCTCTCCGTCATTCAATGCCTGCCAATCGTTCCAATTATCCACCACTCCATCATCTGTTTCATCAACACCTAATCTGACTTCTATACCCTGATTTGTTCCTATTTCCGTATGAGTCTCAAACGAATTTATGAGCGATTTGTTCTCAAAACCAGTATACCAGGTCTCGGAGCTCCAGGTGCCTTCCTCTCTAGCGCCGTGGTCGACCCAGTCCGCTCCTATTATATCTCCATGGTTATCACCATCAGTTCTATCGTAAACTGTGCTACCTGTTCCTTCGTTCATGGGCCACCAAGCCGCTTCATCTCCAAGTGCTTGGTACTTATTTTCATACAATTCCTCTATCTCGGTTTGGGATAGTGATCTATTATAGATGCGGAAATCATCGATCCTCCCGTAGTAAGTTGCGTATTCCTCAAAGCTGTCTCCATCCCCTATAAGCAGATCTCTATCCTCTGGAGTTCCTGGATTATACGGTAATCCCCGGTAGAGAGCGTCTCTTTCTCCCTCTATCCACCATTCTATCTTATCTTGCTCCAGATCCCTAACTAACACCACGTGATACCATTCATTAAGCACCACTTCATCACGGGTCATCTCAGTACCGTAGATCGCCTCCTGACTCCAATCCCCTCCATTACCATAAAAATAGTTCAACCATTGGTCATCTGCATACTCATGATTACGAGGTTCTTCAATTATAGTACCGCCTCCTTCCCAGTAAGCCTGATCCCAAACACCCCTTCTCACTCCATCCTTGATCTCTTTCGGACTGAGCCACATCGAGATCGTCTTGTCGCCCATTAGCTCTTCTTCCAGATTAGAAGGACTACCAATATTCACATTGCCATACTGGCCGTCGAACTGGAGTGCGTATTCTCTCTTAAGTTCCACACCGCTCTCTTTGATTCGAGTTTGATCCTGATAATCAGTGATATCTCTCCAGTCTCCCTCTGTCTGAACCTGCCATAGAGCCGTTTCGGCCTGAGTTCTAAATGTTTTCACACTTCCTTTATCCATGAAAGTTTCGTCGTTATAGACCCCATAGACTCCATCAATAGAAGCATAGAACTCGTACCTGGTTCCGGCATCAAGGCCCGATAACTCGCTATAGAATGATCCCGACCGGTCTATAGCCTCTACAGCTAGTTCGTTCCATCCACCCCCATTTATTTCCCTCCAATAGAAGGAAACATCTACCTCCGTCTTATCAGTTCGATCAAGACGTTCCACTTTTCCTCTCAGCAGGGCAGAATCAGGAGTTATCTCTTCAACTGACCGAGTCATGACCGAAGGGGATTCATCTTCCAGTCGAGCGTTATAGGATTCCGTTCCATCATATTCCACATCTATGGATTGAACTAAACTGGTTGAACTCCCCATCGCCAATAAAACAACGGCTAATAGTACTCCAAGCCTTCTATACTTCCCGAGACGAAGCATGATAGGTCCCGTCTATATATGGGCGTTACACTATAAATAGATTATTGATTTTGATTGGTTTTTCAATATATTATTTTCGCATCCCTAGCTCTATCGGCCACTTAATGGTCGAAGATCGCTCCGTCTTCATCCAATTTTTGTAGTTTCTAGAACTAGTCCTCTTCTTCCTCTTCTGTACCTTCTTCCTCTGTAGTCTCTTCCTCTGTAGTCTCCTCTTCTGTAGTCTCTTCCTCTGTAGTCTCTTCTTCTGTGGTTTCCTCTTCT
>JAZKSH010000056.1:0-12651 GCA_036626195.1 Thermoplasmatota archaeon
GATGGAAAGAAAGATGGGTTTGTTTTCTTCCTCCGCCTTTTGAAACGCATTTTCACTCCACGGATACCAGTCTACGGGATTATCAGCATGCTCCTTGAGATATGGGCTCTTCTCACCCTTGAGATGATTGATCTTGATCCCTCCTGCGAGATATTATAGTGTTATCCTAAGTTATAGTATCTTTCCCGCTACCTCGGCTATCTCTTCCAATAGTTTTTCGTCCTCATCTTCAAAATTTGATCTCTGGTGAGAGTCTATATCTATCTCTCCGACGACGTCACCGCCTTTGAAGATCGGCACCACTATTTCAGATTCTACTTTTGGACTGCAGGACAGATAATTTTGCTCCTGCTTCACGTCGTCGATCAAGAAGGTCTCTTCTCTGTCCGCCGCCTGACCGCAGACACCTTCTCCGAAGTCGATATTCGTATGTTCGGTAGGCTCCCCTACATAGGGCCCGAGGACCAGTTCTCCGTTCTCTACAAGATAAAAACCGACCCAGTCGTATCCTTCAAGTTCGCTGTGAAGAAGCCTGCATATGCCTTTTAAGCTAGATTCCATATCTTCGTTTTCTTCTACGATATCTCTAACTTTTCTGAGGATCTCATCCCTTTTCACGTGGGCATCAATCCCCCATATTTATCCACTTTTCGACCGCTTCTCTCAGATGTGGAATGGCGGTGGAACCTCCTACCACTAGCCCGATAGAAAGTGCTTCCATCATCTCTTCGTCGGTCACGTCCTCTTCATAACATCGCTCGAGATGATATTCTATGCACTCATCACATCTCAATGATAATGAAGCCACCAGGCCTAGCAATTCTTTCGTCTTTTTGGCCAGTGCTCCCTCTTCGTATACCTGATTATCCAAATTGAAGAAACGCTTTATCTCCAAGTTCCCGTTTTCCTTGACCAGCTCGTTCAATCTTTCTCTTTTCTCCTCGAAGCTTTCTTCTTCTTTCATGGTGCGGGAAGTGTAAGGTAGTTTTTTAACTTTATCACCGGAAAATTTATTTAACGGTATTAGAATATTCTAATATAATGATAAAGGAAAGTCCAACCGACGAGCGCATCCATGAGATGCACGCTGAGCTGTGCAGGATGTTATCCCATCCCACGAGGTTGAAGATACTAGAGCAGTTGAAAAGTGGAGAAAAGACAGTCAGCGAGATCGTTGAGACATTAGATATCAATCAACCTACAGTCTCCCAGCATTTGAGGAAACTGAAGAAAAGTGGACTCGTGAGTGCGGAAAGGGACGGCGCTCACATGAGATATGAAATAGTATATCCCAAGATACTGGATGCGTGCGATATCACCCGTGAAGTCCTTTTCGATCAGCTTTCTGAGAATCAGGAACTGCTCGATAAAGGTAAAGGTGGTAAGGATGGATAATGATAAAGAAGTAGAAGAGATAAAGAAAAAAATGGTGGAAGATATCATGAATAAAAAAGAAGAAGAAAACTATCCGAAGGAGCCTATAAAGGTGAACGACAACGACTTTCAGGAAACGATCGACAACTATCCGCTGGTACTGGTGGACTTCTGGGCCGAATGGTGCGGTCCCTGCAAGATGATGGAACCGGTCTTAGAAGAGTTGGCCGAGGAGTATCAGGGCGAGGTGGTGATAGCAAAGATGAACGTGGACAACAATCAAAAGGTTCCCAATAACTTTGGAGTGTCCAGTATACCTACACTGGTGCTTTTCAAAAACGGGGAGAGAGTTGACAGGATGATCGGTGCGTTACAAAAACAGCAGCTTGAACAAAAATTTGAAGAGCATTTGAACTAGGAAAGCTTCGTCTTATAGGGCTAAAAAACGTTTCCTCATAATCTATTTTAACGATAAAAGTTATAAACTTGCCTTATCGTGCAAACGATATTCTATGGCGATAGAAGTAAGAGACCTACGGAAAACATTCGACGATACCGAAGCCTTGAAAGGCATCTCATTTGAAGTCGATGACGGCGAGATCTTCGGGCTTTTAGGGCCTAACGGAGCCGGAAAGACCACGACTGTAAAGATAATGGCTACTATGCTCCTTTCGGACTCTGGAGAGGCGAGGATCAACGGTATGAACGTGGTAGAACAGCCGAAAAAGATACGCGCTCTTGTGGATGTAATAACGGCTAGAGACAAGTTCTACCGCAGGTTGGACGGATATCAGAACATCAAGTTCTTCTCCAGGATCTACGAAGTGGAAGATTGGAAATCTAAGATGAGGGAATATGGAGAGCGTTTAGGGCTTGATGAGGAGGATTTTGAGAAAAAATTGGCTGATTATTCTACAGGTATGAGGCAGAAACTGAACTTGATACGCAACCTGATAAGAAAGACCCCTATACTTTTTCTCGATGAACCAACCCTGGGTCTAGACCCGGTTTCGAGCAGAAAGTTCCGAAGCCTTTTGAAAGAGGTGATGGAGGAAGAGGAGAAGACGGTCATCTTCACCAGCCACAACATGTACGAAGTGGAGGAGATCTGTGAACGCATCGCCATAATGAACGAAGGGGAGATCACCATGAGAGGAAACCCGAAAGAACTGAAGGACGAGATATTTCCCAAAAGGATGATAGAATTTTCTTATATGAAAGGGGGGAAGCCGGGGTTCACCAACGAGTTCATCGATGAGGTCAAAAAGAAGGATGATAAGGTCAGGGTTATCATCGAATCCGGAGAGGGCGATCACGTTCACGAAGTAATCCAGGAGATCCTGGACAGCGGTAGGATCAGGAACCTTACAGTAAAGGAGCCGACTCTCGAGGAGGCTTTCATAAGACATACCGAGGATGGTTCTGAAACACCGGAGGAGGAGATAGATTGGGTCTGAAGATCTACCCCAAGATAATCAAAGCTTTCCTGATCAGGGACTGGCAGAGGCGCTGGTCCTACAAGCTCAATTTTACCGCCATGCTTCTCTATCCGATAGTCTGGGTCAGTGTTTTCGCCTTGATGGGACGGTTCGCCGAAGGAAGTGCGGAGGAAATAGTACCCGGAGGATTCGCCACTTATATTGTTACGGGAATAATCACCTGGCGTTTCATCAGAGTCGGGTTCTTCGACGCCTCTTGGAGTATCAGGTGGGAGCAGCATATAGGAACCTTCAAAAACATCTACATGATTCCTCATCATCTTCTGGTTCCGGTCACCGCCACGGCACTATCCGGTTTCACCGTCTCTCTTCTCAACTTTGCCGAGATGTGGGTCGTGGCGGAGTTCGTGTTCGGTATCAGTCTCAATATGACCATATTTTCATTCCTGTTCTTGGTACTAGCCTGGATGTCGATCATCGGCTTCGGGTTCATCATCGCCGGGTTAGCCGTTTTGTACAAAGAGATTCAGGCCGTCTTCACCGTAATATTCTTCTCGTTCCAGTTTTTCTGCGGCGTTTTCTTCCCTATTTCTGTCCTGCCCGAGCCGGTCCAGTATATCAGTAAAGTTATCCCAGTCACCTACGCCCTAAGAGGCATGAGGACCAGCATGGAACACGGTTACATACCTATGAACGATATACTGATAATGGTAGTTGCTGGTGTCATAGGCATGGTTCTAGGACTTGTCACCTTGCACCTTTGTCTTAAGAAGGCACTGAAGGAAGGAAAGCTGGAGAGGTACTGAGTGAGCTAGAACCGAACTTCCGAAAATTTAATAGCATTCTATCCTTTTCATTCCACCTATCATGCCACTCACTGGAGATTACGATCATGAAGAGGTCGAAGAGAAATGGATGAAGCGATGGGAGGAGATGGACCTTTACAGTTTTGATCCTGATTCAGACCGACCCGTTTATTCCATCGACACGCCGCCAAGATACGCTTCAGGTTTTCTTCACATGGGACATGCAAAAAATTATCTGGAATTCGAGATGGTCGCGAGAGTTAGAAGATTATTGGGCTACGAGGTCTTTTTCCCTGTCGGCTATGACGACAACGGTCTGCCCACTGAACGGTACGTGGAAGACGAACTTGGCATGAGCAAGAGGGATATCGATCGCGAGCAGTTCATAAAGAAATGTAGAGAGGCGGCCGAAGAATTGGAAGATTCCATGACGGAGATGTTCGATCGAATCGGAATGTCTTGGGATTGGTCTACATTTTACCAGACTATAGACGACCGCTCGATAAAGACGGCGCAGCGCTCTTTCGTCGAGCTGTATAAAGATGGTAAGCTTTATAGAGACAAAGAACCGACGATATGGTGTCCTTATCACAGCACCGCCCTTGCACAGGCAGAGGTGGAGGAAGCTCATCGAGAAACGATTTTGAATTACCTTTATTTCGGTTCCGAAGAAGGAAAACTTGAAATAGCGACCACTCGACCGGAATTACTGCCGTCATGCGTGGCCGTTTTCACTCATCCTGAGGACGAAAGGTATGGGCATCTGGTCGGGAAAAAGGCGGAAGTCCCTATCTTCGGTCAAGAAGTGCCGATCATGGAGAGCGAAGAGGTCGACCCTGAGTTCGGTACTGGTCTAGTCATGGTCTGTACCTTTGGAGACAATACCGACGTTGAGATGTGGAAGCAGTACGATCTCCCTCTCAGGATCTCTATCGACGAGGAAGGGAGGATGAACGAGAACGCTGGTGAATACCAGGGATTGAAAATAGAGGAAGCTAAAGAAAAGATCATCGAGGACTTGAAAGAGGATGGGATAATCTACGAGCAGGAAGGACTGGAACAGAACGTCGGCGTATGCTGGAGGTGCGAAACTCCCGTGGAATTCATACCGACCGAGCAGTGGTTCGTAGAAACGCTGAGCTACAAGGATAAGATGTTGGAGCTCGGAGACAAAATAAACTGGTACCCCGACTATTACAAACATCGCTATGAAGATTGGGTGGAGAATCTAAAATGGGACTGGTGCATCTCTAGGCAGAGGTATTACGGTGTGCCTTTTCCTGTGTGGTACTGTCGGGACTGTGGAGAGGTGATAGTGGAGAAGATAGAAAATCTACCCGTAGACCCTAGAAAAGATCAGTCTTCACTGATCTGCGGGAGATGTGGATCGGAAGATATGGTTCCTGAAGGGGACGTGATGGACACTTGGATGACTTCATCCCTGACTCCCCAGATAGCCCTTAGGTGGGCTGATGACGAGGAGTATTTTCAAGACAACTTTCCCATGGATATGAGACCTCAATCTCACGACATAATACGGACCTGGGCGTTTTATACCATATTGAAATCCTACTTTCACCACGGTTCCATCCCATGGGAAGATGTGACTATCTCGGGCTACGTTTACAACAAAGAGGGCGAGGGGATGAGCAGCAGTAAAGGAACTGGTGTGAGTCCCGATGAGATAATAGATGAGTACGGTGCGGACTGCTTACGGTATTGGGCCGCTGGCGCCGGTACGGGTGAAGATATAATATACAGAGAAAAGGACGTGATCAGGGGACAAAAGATTCTAACCAAGTTGTGGAACGCTTCTAACCTGGTTAAGATGCATCTCGATGGATATGAAGAAAAAAATCATGTTCCCGATCTTCCGATAGTGGACAGGTGGATACTCTCGAAGACGAAAAAAGTGATAGACGAGTGTGAACAGCACTACAGAGACTACGATATAAGTAAGGTCAGAGAGAAGATATCGAACTTTTTCAAACACGTGTACTGCGATAACTATCTAGAGATGGTGAAATACAGGCTGTATGAAGGCGAAGACGTACCTGAAGAAAAAAGGGAAGCTGCGCGGTACACCCTTAGAACAACTCTGCTCTCATTTCTAAAAGTTTTTTCTCCCATAATCCCGTACATGACCGAAGAAATCTACCACCAGATGTTCAAACGACAGGAAGGCGAGAGGAGTATCCATGAAAGTACCTGGCCCGACCTGAAAGAAGGATTTATCGATGAAACTGCCGAAGAGGTAGGAGGAGCAGCAAAAGATATAATCGCAGAAATCAGAAGATGGAAATCTGATAACGGTATACCTTTGAATCAGGACATAGGTAAACTCCGGATCGTAACGCCGGATGTAAGGATCCAGAGATGTGAAGAAGATATCGCCGAGACTTTGAATGCACATTCTATCCAGCTGATCGACGAGGGGGAAGTGGAGGAAAAAGCTGTAGAAGTGAAGCCGGAATACTCGAAGATCGGACCGAAATATGAAGACAAAGCGAAAGAGATTTTTGAGACCATTGAAAAGGTGGATCCAGAGAACATCTACGCTTCCTTAAAAGAAAAAGGAGAGGTTGAGATTGATCTTTTAGACAGTACCACCGTAACACTGAACGAGGATGAACTGCGGGTGAAAAAAGCCAAAGTTCACGAGGGCGAACAATTGAACTCACTCACCTTGGGAGACACGATCATTTTGATAGAAAAGTGAAGGAACCCGTCTTTTCACGAGTACACATCTTCCGACGAAAGCTCATAGTCTGAATCGTCTTTATATTCATCCTTCTCTCTACCTTTCCTGCATTTAAGGCAGATCCCTTTCTTCATGTGCTTATCACAGGTCATCGCACCGCAGAGTCCACAGGACTGGTTTGCGGGTTTCCCACATATGTGGCAGTTCCCCATGGTCCTCATGCTATTTCCCTCAATATTACCATGCAGGTATCTGATTATAAATCTTGCGTATTGATTCTAAGTATCATTTATAACAGCATTTCTTCATCTTCCAAGCTTTCCACTGTTCCTATAATACCTCCACATTCTGGGCATTCTTCACCGGAATGTTCTTCCCTACACCCGGAACAAAGAGCGAGGTCCCCGCACTCGTGTTTAAAATCGGTGGTTTTGCCGCAGAAATGACATTTTTCACTTTCATCTGTACTACCTTTATCTTCTCTTTCATCAACAGTTTCACTTTCACTCTTCTTCTCACCCGCAGAGCTTTGTTTCTTTTTCTCTTCTTTCATCTTTTCGGCATCTTTTTCTTTGAATTCTTCCTCCTCCCGATCCGGTTCTTCCTGGATGATGCTGGTTATCTTAGTTCTAGGTGCCTCGTATTCTTCTCCTTCAAATTTCTTCATAGCGGACTGAAGTTTTTTCGCCTGATACATCCCTATATCCAAGTCCCTTATCAAGCTCAAGAAATCCTTTCTCTCCGGAGGTAAGTTGAGGGCACGATGTTTAAGCAGATGCTCTGTTTTCTCGTCGATATCTTTGGGGGATATAGTCATCCGATCGACTTCTCTGATATATTCCAGTATCTTTTTGCATTTTTCTACCTTCTTGTCCGGAAACTCAGTGACGATATCACAGAGTCTGATACCTTCCTTCACCAGCTTGTCTTTTTTGATCTCGTCCAGTTTTGACAGAACGACTTTTGACGCCTTTTCATAATTGTTTTTCTTTTCTTTTGACAGGGATGAGAGGTTCAAACCTTCGCTGAGAGCGATGTATTCAAACACGTCGTCGATGTAATTATAGGGTACGTCGCACTTTTGAAAAGCTTCCTTTTTAGTGACCGCCTTTCCCCTACTGCATTCATATTCCAATACCCTTCTAGCATACTCTTCTAATTTCTGAGCCCTTTCTTTCTCCTCAGATACCTCGAGTCCGTCCTTTGCGGATTTGAAATCAGGATCTATCTCTATAGCACTCTCAAAGGCGCGCTTCGCCTTAACCGGTTTTTCCATCTCTAAAAGCACTCTTCCCTTGTTGTTCCAGGCATACTTATCTTCCGGATCGAGTCCTATAGCTTTATCGTATGCCTCCAAAGCTTTCTTGAATTTTCCCGCATCTTCATACACCGTTCCTAGTTTGAACCATGCCTCTTCGTACTCTCGGTCGATTTCCGTAGCCTTTTTCAAGCTTTGGATAGGTTCTTCGGTTTCCAACTCTTCGGCTTCTATCTCTATCTCACCTTTCTTGTACCACAACCGTGCATCTTTTGGTTCTCTCTCGATGGCTTTTTCATAGGACTCAGCGGCCTTCACTTTCCTTCCAAGGTGGTCGTAGGATTCGGCGATCATGACCCAGACTTCCTTATCATCCTCACCCAGTTTTACAGCGTTGTCTAGAGAGTTCACCGCCTCTTCGTACTTTTCCTTCTTCTTCAACAGCATCCCTTTATATTTCCAGGTTTCTCCGTTTTGATCATCTATATCTAGGGATTCATCAAACGTCTCGACCGCCCTCTCATAGTTGTTTGCTTCGATAAGACATCTGCCTTTCATATTGATGTAATGGGTGTTTTCAGGTTCCTTTTCCAAAGCTTTATCGTACCAATCGACCGCCTCTATGTATCTTTCCATCTTGCGCAGAGATTCGGCTTTCCTGAATATCACTCCAACGTCTTCTTCGTCCAATTCCAAAGCCTCGTTGTAGGCCCTGAGGGCGTTCTCGTATCTTTCGAGCTCTTCTAAATTTTCCCCTTTATGGAGCCACAAAAGCTTGTCGTTTGGATCAAGCTGAAGAGCCTCGTCGAAAGCCTCTATACTCTCTTCCCTTCTTCCGAGTTCTTGGAGCATCAAGGCCTTTTCTTTCCAGGCCTCAAGATTTTTCTCGTCCTTCTCGATCAGTCTTTCACAGTACTTTATGACTTTTTCCTTCTTCCCCAATTCTTTCAATATGTCTTTGGTTTTCTTCAGATCATCAACAGTCTCTTCTAATCTTAGAACCCTTTTCATCGAATTATATGCCGACTTGAGATCGCCCAACCTTTTGACAGCTTCAGCCTTGTCTCTCCAAGCCTGAACATTGTGAGAACGCATCTCAAGGATCTCCTCCGTAGTGATCTTGACCTCCTCCCATCTTCGTAAAGCTTTCAATGATTCTTTTTTGTGCTCTAATAAATCCACCTCGGGCTCTCCGAGACTCAAAGCTCTATCGAAGGATTTTACCGCCATCTCGTGATCGTCCTTTTCAGCAAAAACCAGTCCCTTTTGATAGTGGGCAGAACGATTATCTGGATTCAATTTCAGGGATCTATCGAAAGCCTCTAGCGCCTTTTCGTGTCTGTCCAATTTTTTCAGACACAGGCCTTTACTGTACCATACGTGCTCGTCTTCAGTTTCTATATCTAAAGCCTTTTCGAAGGATCTAACTGCCTCTTCGTACCTCTCAGCTCTTTTTTCTGCTAATCCTTTACTGTACCATACCTTGTAATCATCTGGATCTATATCTAAAGCCTCATTGTACGCTTCTATCGTTTCATCGTACCTTCTCATCTTGTCCAAGGTGTGGCCCTTGTTGTTCCAGTGTCTCTTGTTGTCCGGCTCTCTCTCGATGGCTTCCTCGAAGCTTTCTAAAGCATCGTCATATCTCTCCAGTTCATATTCACATATGCCTTTAGAATTCCATTTAGAGGCGTCAGAATCGTCTATAGACAGCCCTTTTTCGTAATCATCGACGGCATCTTTAAGATCATCCATTTTCTTATGACTTTTTGCTCTATCGAAGTAGGCCTGATGGTTATCGGGATCAAAATTCAAAATCCTGTTGCATATTCGGATGACTTGCTCGTATCTTCCCAAGTCCAGCAGAGCTTCTTTCTTTCCTTCCAAGGCATCGAGTTCGCTCTCCTCGATGTCGAGAGCATAATCAAAGCTATCTAAAGCCTTTGAAGCGTCACCTTGGTTAAGGTGCGCACGACCTTTGTCGATCCAGGCTTCGATGTTTTCAGGCTCGATCTCCGTTATCCTTTCGGCCGTCCGGATCACCTCTCCCCCCTCGTTCAAATCTTTGTATATATTCTTTTCATGTTCTAAAGCGTAGACATCTTTGGGGTTGTAGGAGAGAGCCTCTTCGAATTCCTTTATCGCTTCTTCCTCCCTTCCAAGCTCTTGAAGTGCTACACCTTTATCGTAAAGAGTGCTGGCATCTTCAGGATTTATTTCCAGCATCCTGTCGCAGACATTGATCAGTTCCTCGAACCGCTCCAGTTCTTTTAATGTCTCCTTTTTGTTGTTCATCAGCCTCCCGTCTTTCCTGTCTATAGCCAATCCCTCGTCGAAAGCTTTCAAAGCATCGTCATATCTTTTGACCTCGAATAAAATGGTTCCTTTCAGGTTCCAAAGTTCCTTATCTTCCGGATCGATATCTAGAGCCTGGTCTACGGACTCTAACGCCTCATCGTATCTTTCCATATTGTGCAAAGTCCGGGCCTTTTCGGACCAGAGTTCTTTATGATCAGGATTTATGTCGATTCCGTTATCGAAGCAGACTATAGCGTCGTTGGATTTACCCTGTTCTTCAAGAGTTCTCCCCTTCTCCAGCCAGATATCTTCGGCGTTGGGATCTATCTCCAGTGCTTGATCAAATGTATCTACCGCCACTTTCTGATCGCCGTTTCTTTTCAGCGCGAGCCCCTTTTCCTTCATTATATCCGTTCTGTCGGGTTCTATATTCAAGACCCTGTCATAAAACGACAGATCGTCGGGATCTATCTCGAGTGCTTTTTCATAGTATTCTACCGCATCTTCCAGTCTATCCATCTCTGCCAGGATATCTCCTTTGTTTGCATAAGAGTACTTATTCTCGGGTTCCGTCTCTATCGAGTCGTCGAGTATTCTCAAGGCTTTCTCGTAATCACCTTGATTCGCCAATAAGACGGCTTTGTGGTTCAGTGAATCGATGTTCCGACGATCCATCCGTAGGGCTCTGTTCTCGGCCCCCAACGCCTCGTCTTCGAAACCGAGCTTGTCGTACATCTCAGCTATCTCGTGGTATACTGCGGAGAGTTTCTCCTCGTTTTTATTCTCTTCAAAGACTTCTTCCTTTTTTTGAAGATAGTCCCAAATCCTATCGCATTTCTCTTTAGCTCCTTCTATATCTCCGTCTCTGTTCAGGTGATCCGCTTTTTCTAGATACTTTCGGGATTTTTTTAACGCCCTTTTTTCCTCGTCAAACAATGATGTGATTGAGTCTAAGAAACCCATCTTATATCCTCCAAGTTTGATTGTCCATCTATCTATTTATATTTATATTCTTTGTCATCTTCTTCCTCCCTCAAATCAGAGTGAAAATATAAGGCAAAAACGGCCATGTGATCATCTTTTTCAATTCATTAGGGTCAGACATTCATATGTACTCAGCCTATCGCTCAGCCGAGGAGCAACGTACATATAGAAATTCTAATCTTTGTCGATGCATGTCTGGAGCTAGAACGCTCCGATATGATAGCCTCTATGTTCGGGTGTCAAAAACGGTTGGAAATGTTTTATTACCTCGACTCCCATCATCCTCTAGGGTCAAAAAAAGCAGAGGACGTGTTGTAGATGAGAAAGACCAAGATCGTAGCTACTTTAGGTCCAGCATCGGATGATTCGCAGGAGATCGAAAACCTGGTCGACGCGGGAGTCAACATTTTCAGGCAGAATCTTTCTCATGGAACACAGGAGGAACATCTAGAAACGTTGAAAAAGATAAGAAACCTATCCGACGAAGTCGGAGTGATGATGGATACTCAAGGGCCCGAAGTAAGGTTGAAGCAGGTGAAGGAAAACACGGAGATAGTGCAGGGCGAGGAGATCAAATTGGTCAGTTCCGAAACCGAAGGTGGAAGGGAAGTTCTGCCCGTGGATCATCCCGGATTCGAGAACTATATCGATGTGGGCGATAAGATACTGATAGACGACGGACAGATAGAACTGGAAGTTTTAGAGGTCGATGGGAGTATAAGATGTGAGGTAGTTCATGGGGGGAAAATCCTTTCGAGAAAGTCCGTTAACGTACCCGAGAAGGACCTAGGTCTCAAAACTCCCACGGAGAAGGACGTTGAAGACATAAAGTTCGGCTGTAAGGCCGATTTCGACTTCGTTTCTGCCTCTTTCGTCAAGACTCCGGAGGATATAGAGAGGATAAAAGAGATCCTGGAGAATAACGACTCTGAGATGGACGTCATCGCAAAGATAGAACATTTAAGAGCGGTTGAAAACATCGACGACATAATCGAAGTCACCGATGGATTGATGATAGCTAGAGGCGATCTCGGCGTAGAAGTTCCTGCATCCGACGTTCCTGTTCTTCAGAAGAAGATAATCGAGAAGGCGAACAGGAAAGAAGTTCCGGTGATAATAGCCACGCAGATGTTGAAGTCCATGACGGAGAGTCCTAGAGCAACGAGAGCGGAAGTCTCCGACGTCGCTAACGCGGTCATAGACGGTGCCTGTGCGGCGATGCTCTCCGAGGAGACCGCCATAGGCCGCTATCCGGTCAGATCGGTACAGTTCATGGACGAAGTACTGGAAAAGATGGAAGATTACGTGAAAGGACGAGAGTATTCTATACCGGACGTTAAGAGTGAAGACGTGGCGGAGATAATAGCAAAAAACGTCTCACAGGCCGCTAGAGATCTGGATATCAGATACATCGTGGTGCACACCTCTTCCGGTTACACCGCTAAGAAGATAGCCAAGTTCAGACCCAACGTCGATATAATCGCTTTCACCGACAGGAGAAAAGTGCAGAGAAAATTGAGTCTGGTTTGGGGCGTGAAAGCTTACCACTCCGAGTTCCCCGAGCACGTGGACGAGATGGTCTGCGGCACGGCGGAAAGGCTCTTCGACATGGGCGAAGTAGAAGAGGAAGACAAACTACTCATAACCGCCGGAGTCCCCGCACCAGTAACAGGCATAACGAACATGATGCAGATCCGGACAGTCAAGAGTCTGCTGGAAGAAGGGGAAAAAAGAGTGGATGGAAAGAGCTAAGATCAATCCCGCATCATGTAGCTGAGTGTCGAATCTCTT
>JAZKSH010000057.1:0-12500 GCA_036626195.1 Thermoplasmatota archaeon
GATAGTTGGATAGACGTGGGAATGGACACCACCTACCTATTTGAAGGTTTAGAAGATGGAGATCATACTGTGGAAGTAAAAGCGGAAGGGGAGAATGGTACCTCTGATCATGATACGGTCAATTTCACGGTAGAAACCACTATACTAGGTGTTGAGATCATCTCCCCTGAGGAGGGTGATGTTTTACCTCCTGACGTCACCGTAGAATGGACCTCCGAAAATGCAGATTATCACGAGATAAGGCTGAACGGGGATGGATGGATAGATGTAGGCATGGAGACCTCGCACACCTATGAAGGCCTAGATGGTGGTGAACATTTCATAGAGGTAAAAGCTGTGAGAGGAGATGCCTCTGTTATAGACACAGTAAATTTTACTGTAGATCCAGATATGGTCTTCTTAGATATCAACGCGCCTGAAGACGGTGATATGTTATCAGAAATTGATGTCACCGTACAATGGGATTCATACAATATTGACTACCATGAAGTCAAAATAGAAGGGGGCGACTGGCAGTACATCGGAGAGAATACCTCTCATACTTTTGTTGATTTAGATGATGGTGAATTTTTGGTTGAGGTTAGAGGAGGATGGCATGATTCCGATGAATATATCACCGACGAGGTTACTTTCATCGTAGATACTACACCGCCAGAGTTGGAGATTACTGACCCTGAAGAGGGTGAAGTGTTTGCTGAAGATTCAGTGATGATCCAATGGCAGAGCAGTGACGACTTGAGCGGTATAAATATACATGAGATCCGCCTCGAAGGTGATTGGAGAATCACCCATAGCGAAACAGCTCACACTTTTGAAGATCTCTCCAACGGCCAACACACAGTAGAGTTGAAGGCTATCGATGAAGCGGGTAACGAAGTCGTGAAAAACGTAGATATCATCGTAGATACTACACCGCCGGATTTGGAGATAATCTCACCGGAAGATGGCGCGATATTTGATTTCGATATCGTAAAGGTTGAATGGGAGGGAACACCGGAAATCACGGATATAACTCAGTACGAAGTGCGCCTTACTGATGATTGGGGACCCCCGGAGAGCGAAACAGCTCATACTTTCGAAGGATTATCTGACGGGGTTTACGAAGTGAGTGTGAGAGCCATCGATGAAGCGGGCCACGAAACTGTTGACAGCATCAACTTCACTGTTGATACCACACCTCCCGACCTGGAGATAACAGAACCAACTTCCGACGAGATATTTAACAGATCTGATATAACTGTAGAATGGCACTGTGAAAACTACATCTCAGAGATAGATCACTATGGTTTCCGGCTTGACGAAGGAAATGATGATAACTGGAGCGAATGGACAGAGTTACAGGACACCCAATTTGGATTAGAAAACCTGAGAGACGGAGAACATATGTTAGAAGTGATAGCGACGGATAGAGCTGGCCATAGTTCTACAGAGACCGTCGAGTTCCTTGTTGATACGATAGCTCCTGAGATATCGGTAGTTTATCCTGAGGAAGGAGAGGTTCTAAATGATGATGCTGTCACTGTAGAATGGGATAGTAGCGAGACCCTAAGCGGAATTGATTACTACCAAATAAGGATCGGTGATAGGGAGTGGAAGGAGGTAAGTGAATTTACAGAGTATGATTTCACCGGACTGTCCGATGGTTCTCATGAGATCGAGATAAGGGCGATAGACAATGCAGGAAATGTGGGGCAAGAAACCGTTAGCTTTGAAGTGAGTACTGATGATAGTACGATTTCTCAGGTTATGAATACCTCCTGCCTCCTACCTCTGATTTTGGCGATAATCGTAGCTTTATTATTTATCGTAGCCTGGTACGGATGGAGGAAGGAAGAAGAAGTAGAAGAGTCGAAAGAGAGACCCTCCTCCCTAGAAAAAAGAGAGAAGCCTAGAAAGATGATGACGAAAGCCTCAACGTCACCTAAAGGGGAATCTGCTGAGCCTAAAACTGCTGTTTCATCAGCAGAGACCAAGATGGGATCGAAGAAAGAAAGCGAGCCCGCAGAAACTATAGAAGAAGAGGAAGAACTTGGAGAGGTCTCTAAAACACCCGAAGAGGAGCCCATAGAATCTGAAGACCTTCTAGGACCGGAAGAAGGAGTTGAGGAGGTAGGGGATATAGATACGGATAAACTGGACATAGTCGAAAAATTCCAGAATATCAAGGGAGTCGGATCTGGTATAGCCCATGCTCTTTACGACAGCGGTTACCATTCGAAAGAGGAACTTAAAGAAGCGGAGGTGGGAGACCTTAGAGATATCGAAGGGATAGGTTTCACACAAGCTGAACTCATCCATGAGTCTATTCAGAAGGATGAGAAAAAGGAAAGAACTCGTAGATCTCCAGAAGTATCGGAAGAGGATCTTAAAGCCTATGAGGTAGGGCCGATAGTAAAAGGTCGTGAGATGAAGAAAGGGACTGAAGAAGAAAAAGCCCCTGAGGTAAAGGACTCGGACTTAGAAACCCAACAGATCGATTCAAAAGTGTTCGAAGAGAAGCCAGATGAGGTTGAAGAGGGAATGGTTGAAGAAAAGGAACTTGAAGAATGTCCCATCTGTGGTGCCTCTGTCTCAGGTGGAGATGAAGAATGTCCGGCCTGCGGAGAGCCTCTGAAGGAAGAAGCGGAGGACGCGGGCTTAGAGGAATGTCCTGTCTGCGGAACTGGAGTTCCTGCGGACGCTGGAGAGTGCCCGGTCTGCGGGGGATCCATGGTCGAAGAGGCTGAGGAAGAAGAGCTTGAGGATGAAGCTATAGGTGAAAAGAGGGGTGTAGAAGAAGCTATGGAAGAAGTGCCGAAAGAAGAAGTTTTAGATGAACTGTCCCGATTGGAAGGAGTGGGACCAAGCAAAGCTGAAAAATTATATCAAACAGGTATCCGCTCTTTGAAAGATCTAGAAGGAATATCAAAAGAAGAGTTGCAGGGGATAAATGGAATAGGGCCGGCGCTTTCAGAGATGATATTAGACTCGTTGGAAGAGATCGAGGATTGAGGACAGATTTATTCTACTCCTCATCACCGTCCTACCTTTCACTCCCTGAAGAATGAGAAATAGGAAACCAAGACTACATTTACGAGCACTACTATCATCAGAATCCAGATGAGATAAGGTACTCCATATAGGGAAACTGAGATGGTCTGACCTTCTTCTTTAATGAGTATATTTGCTTCATCTGTTCTTCTCCAGCCCGCTTGATCAGTGGCTCTCACTTCTATAGTGTATTCCTCTGCGCTCAAGTTTGTAAAGGTGTATTCAGTACTATTACCTACGTTTATCCAACGCCCTCCGTTTATCCTCACCTCGTGATACTCGGCTTTCTCAGATGTCCATTTAACGGTCAAGTCAGGACCTTCTACTCTCGCGTCATCTCTAGGCTCTGTGATCTCTATGTTAACGTCTTCTTCAATCGTGTCGATTTGGAAACTTATCTCTTTTGTTTGGGTGTTGTTTATCCTGTCCCACGCACGGACCCAAACAGTATATTCACCATCTATCAAGTCGGTGAAGCTGTGTTCAGTTTTTCTCCCGACCTCGATCCAATCTTTATATTCAATCTTCACTTGATATCTTTGGATTCCAATACCACTATCCTGGCCCCGCCATCTCACGGTGACTTCATCGACTTCAAATAATTTTCCATCCTCACCTGGTGATATGATCTCGAGTTCTGGAGACATTGTGTCAACAATGAAGGAAACACTTGTTCCCCCCGTGTTTCCAGCCTCGTCCGTTGCTTCTATCTCGACTTCATGTTCTCCATCCTCTACCTCGCTGAATTCATATTGTTTATCAAGTGTTGGAGTATCCCATATACCGCCATCTATTCTTATTCTTTGCTCCACGATCTCAGTTGGTTCGTTACTTGTTTCCCACACAACTCTAACTGAATTACTTTCGAGGATATCATCTTCATCTGGTGATTTTATATCTAAAACCGGATCGACAGTGTCTACGGTGAAAGTCACCTGATCAGTATCCTGGAAGTAATCGTCCCCACCTCTCACTTCAACTCTATGCTCGTCATCCTCTAATTCGTCGAAAGTGTAGGAGGTTTCCACGCCAACATCGATCCAATCCTCATCATTCAATCTCACTTCGTGGCGATCGGTGTTATTATATTCCCATTCCACCGTGACTTCATCCACCCCAAAGATTTCTCCCTCCTCAGGGGCGTATATGTTCACTTCAGGCATGTCTATATCCACTTCAAAAGAAACGTTGTCTGTGGCATTGATCTCTTCATCGTACACGCCTTTAGCATAAGCTGTATACTCGCCTTCGGCAAGATTTTCGAAAGTGTAAGAGGTATCGGGCCCTACATTGATCCAATCGCCGTCATTCAATTTCACTTCGTGATAGGAAACTTCTTGTGATACCCACTGAACGGTCACTTCTGGGATATCGAAAACCTCACCTTCATCAGGGGATGTGATCTCCATCGAAGGATGAGGTGCATCGACGGTGAAGTTGACGGTATCCATCTTATTGTCTTCCGTCTCACTCGCTGCTACTACATCAACTGTATGGTTACCATTCTCAAGATTTTCAAAGGTATATGAAGTCTCGCCAGAAGGAGGATATTCCCACTCACCTCCATTTATTCTGATCTCGTGCCAGTCAGCATCTTCTGATTGCCATTCAACTTCCACATCCGGCGTCTCGATGACTTCTCCTTCGACGGGTGAGACGATCTCCACAGAGACCGCTAGTATATCATTATCGTCGCTAATATTAAAAGAACTTTCATCTCCTTGCACCTCTTTTCCAGCAAAAACGCTGGTGGGTAGTAAACTGCTGGAGATAAAGAGGACGACAAAAATCAGAACCAACCTTTTTCCAACTTCCATATATGAGGTTCCTCCATTAAATAATTCTTTTTGAAGACGATCCACCCGAAAATGGGTAGCTTATTTTATAGGTAAGTTTTGATTGCATTCTCTTATACTCCTCGGATGGTTGTCTGATAAAGATATGGGGTTGTGAGTATATAAATGTTTGGAGCCTTGATGCCAGGTTGGATAATGTCTAAAAGTAAATCTTTAATCCTTCCAATAGTTGGATCTTATCAATGGTCGCTCCGTTGAGCTAAATCATACTGACAGCGGGTCAACCGGCCCCTACGCTCTGTTCTCCTTCATCTTCCCCTTTTTGCTTTTGCTCTTTCCTCATCGCTCTTCCCAATGGTTTCAAGAACGCAAAAATCAATATGAATATCATCGCAAATACTATGATCACATATGCTAGGCTAAGCAGACTTAGACTGATTGTGATTTCCCATAAGGGAGTATCGGTGTAGAAGAGTTGGCTACCGATAAATGGTACGGGTTTCGGTCCCACTAGAATAAACACGAAGAAGATGACAGACAGCATGACCACCATATGGATAGTCCGCATAGGATCAATCGGCCAGCTCTTTGACTCCTGAGGATATCTCACAGCGATATATATCATAGCCCCGATGATCACAAAGATCAGAGTCCAAAATAGATAAACCTGCGAGACCAGGTATAGGGCCACGAAGCCCACCATCGAGAAGACGAAAAGAAATAGTTCCATTTTTTTCACCTTTATTCATGTCCTCGTTCCGTATTCTTTCATGAATTCTCTAGACCATTCAAGGACTTCGTCTGTCAGTGACGAGGAGCTGTTCTTGTATGCTTCTAACAGGTCGTCCATTGTAACTCCGGCCGTCGGACCTTTTTTATCCCCTCCCAAGTGTGCCTTCAATTCTTTTTTCTTTTCTTCTTCCGATCGGAATTCACCTTCTCCCTGGACCATGTCTCTTATAGCTATCAATTTTGCATCCTCCACTATAGAGGCTATGTCTGCTCCAGTGTATCCTCCAGTTCTGCTCGCTAGGTTCTCGTAATCTATTTCTCCTGAGGTCGGTATATCTCTCAGGTGGATCTTGAATATTTCCTTCCTAGCTTCGTGATCAGGTGGTGGAACGTAGAAGATCTTATCGAGTCTTCCCGGGCGTAAGATAGCGGGATCGAGCTTTTGAGGACGGTTAGTCGTCCCGACGATCATTACCTGCTCAGAGCCTTCCATACCGTCCATCTCTGTAAGGAACTGAGATACAGCCCTAGAGACTTCCGCGGTCTCCATACTCTCCTTGGAGGCTAGAGAATCTATCTCGTCGAAGAAGATTATAGATGGCGCATTTTCTCTTCCTCTGTTCATTATTTCCCTGATCTTTTTCTCAGATTCCCCTGCAAATCCCGATACCAATTCAGGGCCGTTTACTATCTGGATGGTAACATCCAATTCATTACTAGATGCTCTCATCACGTGGGTCTTACCACATCCAGGAGGTCCAAAGAGGAGCATACCTTTCCCTGTCTCCATCTCGTACCTATCGAATAGATCTGGATTGGTCAAAGGTAGCTCGACATACTCATGTAGCGCCTCCTTGATGTCCTCTAAGCCGCCTACGTCTCTAAAGGTCACTTGTTTTCCTTTTTCTTTTCTCTCGGATTCATGCATCCTTCGCTCGAAGTCTTTCTTCGCCTGCTCGTATTGTTTTATCATGTTTATCTTGATACTGGGCTTTATTTTTGGCATGATAGTTTCGAAATCTTCTTGCGTTATTGCGCTCTGCTGTCCGGTTTTCATTGCCCTTGTCATGGCTCTTGTAGCTGCTTCGTTACAAAGGTTTGCGAGATCAGCGCCGGAGAATCTTTCCGTTTCTTCTGCGACCTCCGCAAGGTCGACTCGGGGGTCTACGGGTTTATCCATTAGGTGGATCCTCAATATCTGAACCCGGGATTCGAAGTCTGGGGGTGGAACGTATATTATTTTGTCCAACCTCCCGGGTCTGAGAAGAGCCGGATCGAGCATTTTTGGTTTATTAGTACTGCCGACAACGATCATCTTTTCCTCGCTCTCTAACCCGTCGAGTTCAGAGAGCATTATCGAAAGTAGCCTTCCTGTGACATCATCAGAAGCATAGCTTCCTCTTTCCTTGGCCAAAGATTCGATCTCATCCAGGAATAGTATACATGGAGCTCTCTGTTTTGCAGCGGCGAACAGTTTTGCGATCCTCTGTTCAGATTCACCATACCATTTTGACATGACATCGGAACACTTAACCGATATCATCTCGATGTTGAGTTCGTTGGCCAACGCCTTCATCATCAGTGTTTTCCCACAGCCAGGGGCGCCGAACATCAGAACACCGGTCGGTGGATCAACACCGAACTCTTCAGCGATGTTTTTCTGGGTCAAAGGCGTGACTAGAGATTCATATATATCTTCTTTGACACTCTCTAAACCCCCTACATCTTCGAACGTGGTCTCTCCCAAGGATTCCATCTCAGCCACCCTGGATCCTACATCTGTTTCTCCCGCCTGGCTGGTGAAGTACCCGCTGTACCAATCTTTTATTAGCAGGCTCGAGCCAGTAGCTGTAAAAACACTGCCAAAAGCCCCAAGGGCTAGAGAGGCGCTGAGCCAGTCTATTGTTCCTCGATAGTAAAGCACGCCACCGAGAACTGTCAAACTGATTACCGCGGCCGAGAGTATCGAAAATCTGAACCAATCACCTACTGTTTTCGTCGCGCTTTTATCTCCCAATTTACTAGCTATGACTACTGCTACACCTATCCCGATGACCTGGAGTAACGGGATGAATAAACCCGATATATTTGTGATCCCTTCCTGGAACACGATCTGATTTAGATTCCCTAAATCACCGTATGCCTCTATTATGGATAGAAAATCAAAATGATTGATAGGTGATCGGAGAGGTCCAGCGTGCCCCGCGACCAGGGTCTTTTCACCACCGGAAAGGGGACCGAACAGCAGTCCGAGTGATTGGAAGTTTCCAAGGGTCAAGAAAATACTTATAAATATCCCGCCGACGGTAGCTACTACGACTCCCAAAAATGTCGAGTAAATTATCGCCGCTCCTATGGGAACTATAAAGGAAGTCCCGTACGGGGCAAGGAAAAGGGTCAGAAAGACAAGGGCTCCAAACTTCCAATCGAATAGAGAAGCCCCTAAGATACCGAGAGAGATCAGCAAGAATACAAATGCAAATTCGGGTGCCTGATAGGCCACGCTACCAGTGCTAAACAACACGATCACAATAAGAGAGAGCTCTTGGAATTTTGATGCTATTAGACCTGTGATGGCTCCGAAAAATATGACCATCCAGATAGGGTAAAAGGGCATAAACGAAGCTCCCAAAATACCAAGTATGAAAAACGAGAGCATGACACTGTAATGCGGATCTTCTTTTTCCCTTTTCAGGATGGGTTGAAAATATTCATCATACTTTTCTTTAAACCAGCCTTCCTCTTCCTCTTCAGTCTCTTTTCGGACCAATATTTTCTCTGGTTCAGCATCTTCTGAACTTATTATCTCTTCGGAAGGAGGCGGAGGAGTAGCCTTCTCGGATTCTGGCTTAGAAATAGGTTCTTCTAGACCAGGGATAGGCGGTTGACCTTCATCTGGTGCTGGAGGAGGTATATCCTCACTTTTTCCTTCGGCAGGGGGGGGCGAGGGAGCAGGGGCATCTTCTCTAGGAGGTTCATCTCTGGAAGGTGAAGGATTCGAAGATTGTTCTGGAGACATATTATTTACCTCGGAGGGAGCAGGAGCCTCCTCACTCGGAGGAGCAGGCTTCGAAGATCTTTCTGGAGGGATGTTATCATCCTCGGATTTGAATACGTTTGGATTCTCTTTTTTTTCATCCGATATATTCAAAGAGGTGTAACCACACGCCTCACAAAAGGCTGAGCCGTCATCATTGACATTTAACCGATATTGCCCACATTCAGGACATTGTTTAGAAGGATTTTTTTCGTTTTGTTCATCTCTAACCATATTTATCAGCCACCTACAGCAAGTCCTTCGTCCTCATTCTTTCCTTTTCTAAATTTGTAAACTAGGAATGCTACTATACCCGAGAGGCCTGCGGTGATAACCAACCCCATCAGATAATATGGGGGCATCTCGATAGACTCAGCATACATCGGGTCTTCCTCTTCGGAAGGGTTGAACTCGACCTCAACCGTTTCATCGCCTTCAGGAGTCAAATCATATTTAATATTTTTCGTAGCTCCCTGGTATTCAACCGTGATATTGTAAGTACCGTAGTGTAAATATCTCGGCTGTAAAGAGTTCATCTCGGTAGGATAAGCGAATCCGGCGCCATTGGTTTTCCCCTCCCATATCCAGGTTTCGTTTTTGATGGTGATATTGGCCCCACCGACGTATTCGTTTGCATCACCATCGAACACCGTGACATAGAAGAAAGTCACCTCCTCGGGAGTCTCTTTCGGTACTCGAGAAACATCGTAGTTGTATTTGGGTGATACGATATCGTCCCTCATGATATCATATGCCCTGACCTGGAATTCGATCTCTATCCCGGGTGGTTGACCGTCGATCTCATAATACCATTTGGTGCTCGTTATTTTTGTGAATACGTCCTGCCCTTCCTGGGTTTTTATCCCCTCTCCACCCACCTTGTATTCGAGCACCGCCGTTTTTATAGGAACCTCAGAATCTTTTGATTCTATCGTAATATTTACTGATTCACCTATATCAACGGATGTTTCCGTTACACTATCCCCTACCCCCTCAGGATCAGTTGTCAATTCGATATTTTCCTCGAAACTTCTAAAGTCCCATGTATTCCCCCATGAAACCGTGTAATTGAATTTCTCCGATTCGATCTCCCTAGTATCATCGTCGGGATGATCCCAAGCTCGGATGCTGAAATCGACTCTAGTCCCCGCGGGAAGACCAGGGATAGTGACCTGTTCTATACCCTCCACAGGATCAATATTTCTGAAGAGCATGGTTCCGTTATCCTTTATGCTCTCATTTTTTTCATATCTCAAATCCAGCATAGCCTGACCGATCTCTACATCGTCGTACCTTGATTGGAGAGTTATCGTTACCGGATCGTAAGCATTTGGAGGTAATTCGGGTGACATATCCATCTCCAGGTTCCTATAGAATGTATCTTCGTAAGAGTTGTTATAATGCCAGGCCCCCTTCACTTCATAGGAATAATTTTGAGAAGCGTATTTCAAGTGCTGGGTATAATTGACTACATATACGTTCCAAGTGACTTTAGTCCCGGGATCGAAATACTTAAGATTGTTCAAGAGAGAAGTAGCATGGTAGCCGTTCTCGGATATTTCAAACACCCATGTTCCTGGGTTAGATGGATCTAATCCCTTAACAGGTTTACCATTCCATTTTATCGCGGACACGTTCAGATATGCCTCGTCCATCCTAGTAGACTCCGTCGTCAGGTTGACATTTATATTTTTGTCACTCTCGGGCTCTAATTCCCCAGAGGGAGGAACAGCCGGATCTGTTTCTATGGTTAAATCTTCAAAACCATCGCCCTGAGGATCCTCAGACGATGATGCCGAACTGGCTATCATACCGCCCATTGGGATCGTCAGACCTAGAACCATCATCCCGATCAGGAGTGAAATCAATATCTTCTTCATTTTACCAGCGACCTCTCTCTTTTTCCCTTTTCCATCACCTTATATAACTTCCAGGCAATAGGGGCGACCATCCCCACAACTATCAGCATATAAATTAATGTATGGAAATCGTGCCCTGAATGGACTTCAGCAAATTCAGGTGGCTCTGGGGGTGAGTTGTATTCGAACTTCAAAGTATCATTTTCTCTGATCACCACCAGATTTCCTTTGTCATAAATGGTTTCTGTTTCATTTCTAGAGGCAGGATGCTTCAATTCATATTCTATGTGAACCATCTCCCTAGTTTCGTTACGTATCTCATGAGGATAATATACTTCTATCCAATAAGTCTCATTTATCGTGAGGTATTGAGGAGTGTAACTATTTCCAGTAACGTTAGGATAACACCTGCCGGAAATATCTGTATAGGTAGTGGTTTCCCAGCTCCGATTCCCTATCTCGACTTTGACATCAGAGACATGTTGATCCAACTCGGAGTCATAGACGTTTACATAGAAGAGCGACTGTCCTCTTTCTTCTGGGTCTTCAGGTTCTTCCTGTATGGTATAAAAATATTTCTCTGATTCTATCATGTTTTCATTGAGGTCCCATGCCCTGATGAAAAACTCCACGTTCACTTCAGGATCCTGAGCTGGTATCTCGTAGGACCAGGTGGTCGGACTATCCTGTATCATTTTCCACTGCCCCTCGTAGGGTACTCCATGCCAGGTATTGGTGATGTTATAGAAAAGGTATGCATTCTCTATCGGGACGTTTTCATTTCTCGATTCGATCGTGACTTCAACCCCCGTGTTCCTCGGAATAGTGGTATTATATTCCGATACATCCGGCTCGGTTGTCAACTTGACATTGGGATCGAATTGTCCAGGATATTCCCAAACTCCCACTTCCTCCACTTCATAGCTATAATTTTGGGAGACGACCTCGTTGCCGTGGGGATCTCTTGCACTCACGTTGAAGATTATTGTGGTATGTGGTATATCATGCCACTCCTCCTCTATAGTAGCTGTCGCGCTGATACTAGGCCATGTCTCATTTTCATTATTGGGGGTGAAGAAGTATTGATAATAATCCTGCGTGCCGTTGGGATAGACTGCCTTCATCTGAAGGGATCCACTGTTTAGTTTTATATCCGATTTAGATGTGATGTTGACTTTTACGTCGTCTCTCATACTGGGACTTTCAGGGTGATAATCAAGCTCTATATTATCCTTGAACAGGTCTTCTTCCGGCGTATCTATCGGCCTCTCGGGAAAGGCACCAGTAACATTATAGTGGTATTTTTCGGATTCCAGATACCTGTCCACCCATACCCCATCTTCCTTGGTCTTATTCCCTACACGGAGGTGAAAACTCACATAACATCCGGGTGGGAACTGATAGTCATAGTTGGGGCGGGGATCCTCGCCCCATATTGTCAGCTTCACCTGGTAAGGGTTCACTCTCTCAAAGTACTTTTCTTCAGACCCGTTTCTTCTCCAAACTGTATTGTCGTATTCGGCATACCAGGGTGTCCCGTCCCAAAGAACATTGGTCACGTTTATCATCGCAGGAACCGGTCGCTTTTTTCTATTCTCATCGCCCATACTATCCTCGATCTTAACTCTCCTTCCGTCGGGAAGCTCTTTCCCAGTCACCGTTACAGTGATATCTTGTCCCTTTTCAACTTCTTCATCTTCCGTGAAGTCCGGAGAGAAGGAAACATCAAATAAATCATCGAATTTAACATCCTGGTTTGGGTCTTGGGCAGCAGGAGAGCTTTGGTCAAGTGATGGTTCTGACCCTACACCTCTAGCAGAGAATGCGACGGTTGTAGAAGATATAAGGAACATCGTTGTGACGAGCATCAAAACGCCTCTTTGGAGTAGCTTTTCACTAATCACGATTGTATTCCTCTTTTTGTGTTTTTATCAATTTAAGTTTTTAACGCTCATTTTAATCTTTTCGGCTGGGTTCTTCTGTGCTGCTACCGGCATCGTGCCGGCAAAAATAGCGGTAGTGGTCGGCATTCCTACTGGTTGAGAG
>JAZKSH010000058.1:0-12390 GCA_036626195.1 Thermoplasmatota archaeon
GATGAAATGTCGGAGAGTTCCAACATCAAATCAAAATCGACCAGGAAGCATGTTCAGGCTGCTTTGAGATCGATAATGTCCAAGTTAAAATATTTGGACGAACCTCCGGAGAACGGCATGGTTTTTTTCGTAGGCCACGTTTCAGCTAGTGGAGACAAAACCGAGATGGTCTCTAAGACGTTAGAGCCGCCGAGGAAGATCGAAACCTTCACCTACCGGTGTGACTCGGAGTTCTACGTCGAGCCTTTGAAGGATATGATAGGTGAAAGAAAAAAGTACGGGCTCATAGTCCTCGATCGAAGCGAAGCCACAATTGGAATACTGAGAGGAAATAGAGTAGAAACTCTCCAGCATCTTCAATCCATGGTTCCCAGCAAGCACACCAAGGGAGGTTTCTCTCAGCAAAGGTTCGAAAGGAGGATCGAGGTAGCAGCCCAAGAATACTTTAAAAGGTTGGCGGACAAGGCTAACGGACTACTCCTAGAGGAAGAGGTTGACGGCCTTTTGATAGGGGGGCCAGGCAGAACGAAAAATGATTTCATCGACGGCGATTTTCTCCATCACGAACTAGAAAAGAAGCTCGTTGACACTTTCAACACGGGCTACACGGACGAGTACGGTCTGAAAGAGCTGATGGAGAACGCTCAGGAAACTCTTTCCCAGCTGGAAGTGATGAAGGAAAAGAAATTGATCAATAGATTGATGGAAGAGATCAAGAATCCTAATGGCGGCCTGGCAAGCTACGGGGAGGAAGAAGTGATGAGGGCTTTAAGGATGGGCGCCGTTGAAACTTTACTCGTCTCTGAAGGTATAAATAAACAACAAGTAGAGGTCGAATGTCCGGATTGTAGTTACGAGGAAGACATGACCGTTGAAGGAAAAATAGACCAAGAAGATTTTTCCTGCCCTGAATGTGATTCAGAATTAGAAGTATCGGATAAAAAGGATATCATCGAGCATCTTTATGATATGGCAGAAGAAGTAGGGGCTGAAGTGAAATTGATCTCCAACGAATCAGAAGAAGGAGAACTCCTAAAGAACGCATTTGGCGGGATAGCGGCATTACTCCGTTTCAGGATTAACTGAGGTTCGAAGATGGGATACGTGATACTCGACTTCAAGGACGAGATAATCGAGAAGAGCAAGAAAGCCTTAGACGTCTCTGAAGATATTATAGAGATAGAGGTCCCGGCAGAGGAGAGAGGAGATTACGCTATACCGTGTTATTCTTTAGCCAGCGTCCTCAAAAAGGATCCAAAAAAGATAGCCGAAGAACTGAGCAGTAAAATAAAAGTGGACAGGGGAACTGTGGAGAGCTCAGGACCTTACGTGAATTTTAAGATAGATGGGAACCACTTGGCTAAAGAAACGATATTGTCTTGTCTAGAGGAAGAAGAACATTTCGGAGAGTCCCTGTCAAAAGAAGAAAAGATAATAGTCGAACATACGAGCGCCAATCCAAACGGGCCTTTACACGTGGGAAGAGCGCGCAATCCTATCATAGGAGATACCTTAGCGAGGATGTATGAGAAGGCTGGATACGAGGTCGAAAAACAGTATTACATAAACGATATAGGCCGCCAGATCGCCATCTTGGTCTGGGGCACCTTGAATCTTGACGAAAAGGACCTTCCTGAAGCAGGGAGAAAAAAAGTCGATCATGATCTTGTGCGATATTACCAGAGAGCGAGTAAATTACTAGAAGAAGACGAAAGTATCGAGGAAGAGATCCAGGATATCATCCGATCCATGGAGGAAGGCGACGAAGATATGATGCAGCAGTTCAAAAATACCGCTCAGAAGATCATGGAAGGTATAGCTGAATCTCTAGAACGGCTGGAAATCTACTTGGACAGTTTTAAAAGCGAATCCACACTTATAGAAGACGGCTCCGTGAAAGAGGTGGTAAAAAGGGTCTCAGGACTTGAAAAATCTGGAGAAGAGGAGGGAGCTTTATATTATGAAAAAGGAGACAAAAAAACCTTCGTAGCCCGAAAGAACGGCACGAGTCTTTATCCTGCGAGAGATATCGCTTATCATATTTGGAAAGCCGAGCGAGGCGATCATCTCCTGAATGTATTGGGTGAGGATCATAAACTCCACGGTAAATTTATCCAAGACCTGCTGAAAGATATGAACGTAAATCCCATACCTGAGATAGTCTTCCACTCCTTCGTCACTTTTGAGGGAGAAGAGATGTCGACCCGCAAAGGAACTTATGTCTCTTTAGATGACTTCATGGATACGGCTCATGAAAAAGCTAAAGAAGAGATAGAGAAAAGAGGGGAAATCTCTGCAGAGGGTTTAGAATCGATATCTGAAAAGATAGGGATGGGGGCGGTTAGATACAACATAATAAAAGTTCAACCCCAGAAACCAATCGATTTCATCTGGGAGGATGCTCTAGATTTTGAAGGGGAAAGCGCGCCCTTCCTCCAATACAGTTACAGAAGAGCGAAGAGCATTTTGGAAAAGTGGGGAGGTGAGCGGGTAGATACTAGATTATTGGACTTTCAAAATTTTGAAGAGGGCGAGATAACTTTGATGAAAAGGATAGCCGAGTTCCCTAGGAAATTGACAGATGCGGTGGAAAATAACGCTCCTCATATAATGGCGAAATATGCTCATAAACTTGCTGCGGAGTTCAACCAGTTCTATAGAGATTACCCCGTCCTCCACTCGGAAGAAAAGGAACTCGAGAGGATAGCCATAGTGAAAAGTTTCAAATTCGCCATGGGCAGTGTTCTACAAACATTGGGCATAAAAAAGCCAGAAAAGATGTAGATATAGAAAAAAGAAAAGTGTTTTTTGTTTTTTGGATGAAGGGCCTTTATTAGCCCATCGCTTCTTTGATTTTATCTTTGTAGAAATAGAGTGCTACCGTAACTCCGATTATGATTATCGGAATCAATGCGTACACTATGTACTCTCTCCAAACAGGCGGGTCTACCGACACTGTCTCTTCAACTTCGTTATTCCAAAGCAGTTCTGTATGTTCTCTTTCCTCGGCATCGGTCACGTTGACGTTCACCTTTAAGTCTCCATCGTTTTCCGGTTCCCATTCTATCTCCACCTTGATTTCTTCACCTGGTTCTATGTGAGTGCGGTTCAATTCTTCACCATCTTTGTAGAACTCGGGTGAGACCTCTACAAGTTCTCCGTCCACTCTCAATACAGTCTCTATCTGCGTAGCGTTGGCATCTCCCTGATTGGTGACGTTCACGCTGATCGTGACCGTATCGCCGGCCCTTATTTCGTCACTAGAGAACCTGAGGTCCTCTTGAACCATAAGGTTGGGACTAGGTCCTCGACGGATGTTTACTGTCACCGATTTGTTTCGGTAATTGCCAGCAACGTCGGTCACATTGGCCCAAATCGTATACTCTCCGGCATCATCGAAAGTGACGTTTTCCCAAATCTGGCCTTCTTCCTTCATCTCGAGCTCGTCGATCCACCATGTATAATTCTCCAATTCGCCCTCTTCGTACTCCGGATGTGCACTCGATTCAGTTACATTGAAAGCTATGTTCGTGCCGATAGTTAAATCCGAGTGATCCACATAAGACTCGTAAGTATGTTGATCATTCCACTCTGTTTTGATAACTACCTCCGGCTTTGTGGTATCATTGACATCGATGACTATCTGATCCTCGTTCCAATTGCCTACAGGGTCAGTAACATTCAATGTTACGTTGTAGGAACCGGGGACATCGAAAGTATGAGTCACGTTTGTAAGATTCGCTCCAGTTCTTGTTTCGCTTCCATCGCTGAAGTTCCACTCATACCTGCTTATGTTGTCTGTTGCTTCGTCTACAAAGTTTTCTGCGCTGAAATTTAGAGCTTCTCCTTCATCAGCGGTAGTACTTTCTAGGATCTCTTCTCCTCTCACTTTTATCGTCCCATGAGGTCCTTCATCCTCGATAACTACGAGAGTTTCGTTACTGATGATTCTTCCGTTACTCTCCTCGACTTCCACTGCAAGATTCGTCTCTTCAGTGTCGTTGAAGGCATGGGTTATCTCTTCACCATATCCTATCACTTCTTCGTCCACAGTCCAAGTATAGTTCACTGCTTTGCTCACAGCATTCTCGTAATCCGACTTGATCGCCGCTTCGGTGTCCTTCTTTATCACGTAGTGATCCTCATCTCTTTCGAATATCCTAGGTTCTCTCTCGATAAAGATGTCTACATCGCCCTCTTCATATTCCCTCAGATCTAAGACAAGATGCGATGATTCACTCTCTTCCATAGATTGGGGATCGATGCTCAAGTGGGTGTAACCTTCAACTTTGACATTCTCCGGTATTTGCTCAAAGGAATTCTCTCTGCTTTCATCGTACCTCTCGTGATTATCCATGATCGTTAGAGTATAGTTGAACACTCTTCTGTTCCCATAAGAGTGAACGTGATTGACCCATAGATCGACCTGATAGGGTTCTTCGTCCACCTCTTCTCCAACGATTTTATATTCTCTCTCAGCGGTTACCGTTATGTTTCCTTCGAAAGGCTCAGTGAAATCCTCTCCTAATTTATCTAGCCCTTCAAATTCGATCGTGTAATCTTCCAGTTCGTAGACATTATCCTCCATCTTTATAAGGTCTTGAGTTGTAAGAATGTCGGCCTCGCTAAAACTCAACCTGTTTTGGAAATGCTCAATCTCTTCATCTCCTATTGTTCGATCACCGTCTCCTAACACCATATCGATCTGCATAGGTAAGTAACCGATAGAGGAATTATCCAAGGTCTTCATCTCAGTTCCTGAATTGAGCGTTCGGGTCTTCTCGATTGTAAGCGTATCTACACCGTCGAATTCCATGTCAGTCTCGAATCTCTCGGTCTCAGATTCACCCACGCTCTGCCTGCCGAGTTTCTCGGTGCCCTCAAGACCTACGATCTCTTGTACCATGGGTTCATAGCCCGGTGCATCTACCACCAAGGTGTAATCGTAGTTCGCAGGTGCTCTTATCCTGAACGTTGGCCCTCCATCTGTTCGCTGGAATCTCCCGAGCTCTTCGTTGTAGAGTGTTATATCCATCTCTTCTCTTATACCTCTATCATCTTCGTCAACTAGTCGGCCTTCGATAAGAGGTTCTGTAAAGAGTGTCACGTTGTGATAAGTATGGTCATTCTGCATAATAGAGGACAGCGTTGTTTCAAAATTAGCTGTTACACCCTTGTCTCCGTCCATCGTTAGGTTGATCTCCTTTTCCGTTCCTTCGTAATCTCCTGTCCAATTTTTGAAGGACCAGCCTGACGTTGCATTCGCGGTAAGATTCACTTCCGTACCTTCTTCGTATTCATCAGTCCATCCATCTCCTACTTCTACACCGTCGACTTCTACTGCTCCTCGAGTTTCATTGTAGTTAACAGTAAGGTTATGCGTACCAATCCCTTCAGCAAAGTTCGCAGCAACCGTTTTGTCCTCGTCCATCGTTATAGTGATCTCCTCTTCCGTTCCAGTGTAATCTCCTGTCCATTCTTCGAAGTACCAACCTTCTGTTGCATTCGCGGTAAGATTCACTTCTGTACCCTCTTCGTATTCTTCTTGGACCGGGTCGATTTCCACAGTACCTTCGCCGTTGGTATTTACGGTGAGGTTATAATGGTCTATCTCCCCAACAGAGAAGTCTGGATTGACATAGGGAGTATATCCGTCCTTTTCGACCTTCAGTCTTCCCACGAAACTCTCGTAAATTTGCACCTCATACTTGCTCAAAGTTTCGTTATCCTGTGTTATTGTTTCAGTTTCTACACTGTGAGTGAAGCCGCGTTCCATATCTTCTACCGTCACCACCGCGTTTTCTATGGGGTCGTTGTGTTCATCAACCACGTAACCCTCTACAGTGACTTCCACTAGCTCAGCATCGATCTGTAGGTCCTCTATCGTGTTTTCATCTACCTTTATCGGCTCCGTTTCTTTTCTCATATAAGCGGTCCCATCTTCAAGTTGAGAGGGGAAAATGATCTGATACCAACCCGCTCTAATATCAGTGAATTCGTAAAAATCCTCAGAGGTTTGTTCTTCATGGATCTCACCAGTTTTCAGATCTCTGAGCTTGATATTCAGGTCCGATTCGGTAGAGATTTCTGCATTTAAGAACCCTTCTATAGTATATTTGTGGGTCTGGTTGTCAGACTCAGTCGCTTCTACAGGCTGGGCGTTCCATTGGACTACAGCGACCCCGGACAGTACAAGTAACAGTACTGCCAAGGCGGTAGCCATCTTACCAAGTTTTGTCGATTTCATCTATAGTTCCTCCTTTTGGAGTATCAAATATTATGAATTGCCGCATTGATGACGTCCCCCCTATAAATATTTTTTCGGATTTTCTTTTTGTATCCTCTGTTCATTATCTACATCCTCTTTTTGTAATCTTTTGATAGGTTGTAGAAATATCTTGTAGAAATCCGATAGATTATAGAAGCAGGTTGGTTAGGATAGCTATGACCATAACTCATAACTATAAATAACGGCTATGGAAAGTAGGGATTAGATGGATTCATAAGATACTTTTTTATGATCTCTCAAAGAAATATATAACGCATCTAGAATCTATTTTTAAAAAAATATATATAGGAAGAGACAATAAGAAAGCTAGGGAATAAAAGATACCCAATAGGTGTAAAAATGCTAGGAATAGGAACGAACGTGGCTCTGCAAGTGGATATGTTACCCTGGGCTTGCGGCGGTCTATTTTGCTTTGTGGGCTTTCTCCCGCTGATAATAAGCCTAATAATTGGCTACTGGATGTACAAAGATGCAGAGAAAAGAAACGAGAATGGTATCCTATGGTTCATAGTAGGGTTTCTCTTGAGCATAATAGGCCTAATCATCTGGATAGTGATCAGGCCAGATATGTCCGAGGTTAGACGGGAACAACAGCAGCAACAGCAATGGCAGCAACAACCCCAACAACAGCAGCAGCCGCCAGGACAACAGCAGCAACAACCACCAGGACAACAGCAACCACCAGCACAACAACAGCAAAACACATGTCCCGACTGTGGAAGCCAGATGAGATACGTAGACGAACACGATCGATGGTACTGCGACAACTGTCAGGAATACAAGTGAGCTGAATAAACACACAAAAACTTTTACTTTTTTATTTTTTTCTCTTTTGTTCTCAATGAGAATTTCCAGCTAGCTCACTTTGATTTTGAAAAAAACACAGAAACTTTTTTATCTATAACTTTGTGATGCTCTTTGCGATGACTTACGGAATAGGCGAGACATCATTGGTAAGGGCAAAGAATCTGGAGGAATATTTAGAAGTAGAGCATTTATTCCTCAAATTGGAAGGGGAAAATCCCACCGGGACCCACAAGGATAGGTTGGCGATTCAGCACGTCGACGATGCGATAATCCGGGGTCACGAAACCATAACCGTGGGTTCCTGCGGGAATTATGGGGTCGCGATGAGCTTCGTAGCTAACAAATCCAAACTCGATTGTAAGGTCTTCGTACCGGAGAAATATACGGGAGAGAAGATAGACACGATCAAATCACACTCCTCTGAAGTCTTCAGAGTGGAAGGCGGGTATGAAGAAGCGGTGCAGGCCAGCAGAGAGAAGGCGAAAAAGAACGGTTGGTACGACGCGAATCCCGGAGGGAAGAACACGCCTATCTCGCTGGTAGCCTACGTCGACGTGGCAGAGGAGATCCAAGAAGAATTGGGAAGACCGCCTGACAGCGTTTCTGTCTCGGTCGGGAACGGCACCACTTTGGCGGGCCTCCACCTGGGTTTTAGACTGCTCTGGAGGAAAGATCGCGCCGGACATATACCTCACATGTTGGGTGCCTCTAGTTCTGGAAACAACGCGGTTATCGAAACTGTACGGCAAGGGAAGCGCGAGATGATAGAGTTATCTCCTGAAGATATTAGAGAGTCCGAGGTGAACGAACCTCTCTTGAATTGGCGCTCTCTCGACGGGCAGGAAGCTATCAACGCTATCTACGACACTAAAGGTATCGCGGTAGGTCTTGACGACGACGAACTTGTTCACTACAAGGATCTTATATTAGAAAATGAAAACATAGACTGTCTACCCGCTTCGGCTTCGGCTTTAGGCGCTTTGAAAAGATATTTAGAAGATGAAGAGGATAGGTCAGGTACTCATGTTATAGTTCTCACATCTGGTGAAAAACATGTTCGGGATTGAAGAGAAAATTCCCGCCCTTATCTACGCGGAAGGCGAATTCGGAAGGATAGACGGTAAGACCGCCAACGGTTTGGTGAGATTTTCAGAGAAGTACGAGATCATCGGCGTGATAGACAGCAGTAGAGAAGAAGATCATGCGAGTGAAGTTCTAGGTGATGTGGAAGAAGATATCCCTATATTCGATTCTCTAGAAGAGGCTCTAAAAAGCCTAGACACAAAACCCGAAGTCTTCATCAACGGCATCGCCAGGGACGGAGGAGCATTTCCCTACGACTCGAAGGACGTTTTCTTGAAAGCAATGGATAACGGTATGGATATAGTCCACGGCTGTCACGATCACATCTCGGAAGACGAAGAGTTCAAAAGGAAGGCGGAGGAAAACGACGTCGATATCTGGGACGTTAGAAAAGAGCCCGAGAACCCTCACTTCTTCACCGGAAGGCTCAGAGAGATGGACGATCCTCCGAGGATACTGGTTTCCGGTACCGACTGTGCCATTGGCAAACGAACGTTCTGCATAGAACTCTACAAAGAATTGGAAGATCGAGGCTACAATCCAGTCTTCGTAGCCACCGGACAGACGGGCATGATGCAGGGAGCAAGATACGGGTTTCCGCTGGACGGTATAAGAGGAGACTTCCTCAGCGGTGAGACGGAACATGTCCTCTGGAAAGCTTCGACTGAAGACGATCCCGACGTCGTGATAGTAGAAGGGCAAGCATGCATAGCTCATCCCCAAGGCGGAAATCCTCTAGGGATGATGAAAGGGGTACATCCTCACGGGGTCATACTCATACACGCACCTGGGCGAGAGGAAAGAGACGGACTTCCCGATTTCGATCCACCTCGACTTAAACAAGAAAAAGATACTATAGAGTTCTTTTATCCCGATTCTGTGATAGCGATAGGGATCAACCACGAAAACGATATCGACGTTGACAAATGGGTCGAAAAATATGAGGAGAAATATGATCTTCCGGCCGAAGACGCTCTTCTGGGAAGACCGACCAAGACTGCGGACAAGATCGAAGAGAACTTTATAAAGGGTGAACCGAAAGTCGAGAGGGCAAGATGAACGAGAATATAGAATATAGAAGGCTCGATAACGAAGACATCGAAAAACGGGAAATCGAAGATTCCATCGATCTTTTACACGAATATCTTAAAGAATTTATTTCCAGAGAAGCGCTCGGAAGGGACGTGAAGCACTGCTTCAAAAAGGGGAGAGTGGTCGCGGCATATCACGGAGACGAACTCGTTGGAGTGATAGTGGGCGTCTATACGCCTTTTTTCGAGAAGTTCCATATAGGCCATATAGCGGTCGAGGAAAGTTTTCAAGGGAAAGGGATGGGTACCAAATTGACCAAGAAGATCATCCCGGAAGATACAGGGGCGAGCGTACATCTGAACATGGGCAATCCCGAAGTCGAAAGGTTCTATGAGAAGATGGGATTCGAACAAACCCACAAGAGGTTCAAAAAACCCTCAAAAGAGGATTCGGACGTCAAACCGAGCGATTGAATGAAAAAAAGAAAGGTTTTTAGGGCCGTCAGTAGCCCTCTACTCCTTCGTCTACTTCCATCTCATCTTCTATGACCACTTGTGCAGCAGCGATCCTCGCGACTGGCACTCGATACGGCGAGCAGCTGACGTAGTCCAGGTCGGAGCGGTAGCAGAATTTTACAGAGGAAGGTTCTCCACCATGTTCTCCGCAGATGCCAACAGAGAGATCCTCCTTGGTTTTCCTACCTCTTCTCGTACCCATCTCGACGAGTTGGCCGATACCCTCCTGATCCAAAACTTGGAAAGGATCCTCGTCCAGTACACCTTCATCAAGATAGTTGGGAACGAAAGTTCCGACGTCGTCTCTGCTGAAACCCAGCCCCATCTGGGTGAGATCGTTGGTTCCGAAGGAGAAGAAGTCCGCTTCCTCGGCTATCTCGTCAGCGGTCAATGCCGCCCTAGGGATCTCTATCATCGTCCCGACTTTATAATCAAGTTCTTCTCTATCCTCGAAAACTTCTTCGTGAACAGGCTTAACGACCTTTTCTTTCACGTTCTTCACTTCGTTCACGTTACCGGCGAGAGGTATCATTATGTTCGGAATAACATCTATATCCTCTTCTCGGGCTTCGATGGCGGCCTCGAGTATCGCCTGAACCTGCATCTGATAGATCTTGGGGTAGGTTATGCCCAGTCTGCATCCGCGGTGACCCAACATGGGATTCGCTTCATCTAACCTATCCACTCTCTTTTTGATGGTCTCTAAATCAGCGTCTATCTTCTCTGCCAGTTCTTTTTGGGATTTCTCGTCCGTCGGGGCGAACTCATGCAGGGGAGGATCCAACAATCTTATGGTCAGTGGTAAACCATCCATGACTTTGAACAGCTCTTTGAAGTCCTTTTTTTGCATGGGTAGAAGTTCCTCTAGTGCCTTTTCTCTCTGCTCTTTATCCTCAGCGATTATCATCTCATGTACAGCCTCTAATCGGTCCTGTTCAAAGAACATATGTTCCGTCCTGCAGAGACCTATGCCTTCGGCGCCGAATTCCAGCGCTTTTTCCGCATCCTCCGGCGTATCGGCGTTGGTCCAAACGCCCATCTTTCTTATATCATCGGCCCATCCCAACAGTTTTTCGAACTCTTCTGTGAACTCGGGTTCGATCAAAGGTGCCTTTCCAGAGATTACGTCTCCAGTGGTGCCATCGATCGTGATGACCTCGTTCTTTTTTAGCGTTCTACCGTCCACTTCGAACTTTTCTTCTTCAAGATCGATGTCTATCTCTTCAGCTCCGGCAACACAAGGCTTACCCATGCCTCTTGCTACTACCGCAGCGTGACTGGTCATCCCGCCTCTGCTCGTAAGTACGCCTTGAGCCGTAGCGAGGCCGTGGATATCCTCAGGGGTAGTTTCCGGTCTAACCAATAAAACCGATTCGCCTTCCTCCCCTCTCTTTTCGGCCTCGTCGGAATCGAATACGACTTTACCTGAAGCGGCACCTGGAGACGCGTTCAGTCCGTTAGTGAGTTTATCCAGTTCAGCCTCGGGATCGATCCTCTTGTGAAGTATCTTCTCGATCTGCTCACCTTCGACTCTCAAAAGTGCGACGTTCTTGCTGATGATGCCTTCTTCGTACATGTCGTGAGATATCTTGACAGCGGCGTTAGGAGTCCTCTTCCCGGTCCTAGTCTGAAGTATGTAAAGCTCCTTTTCTTCAATAGTGAACTCAAGGTCCTGCATATCCTTGTATTCCTCTTCCAATATACTGCAGACCTCTTGAAGCTCTTCATATACCTCGGGCCAAAGCTCCTTTAGATCCGAGATATCCAGAGGTGTTCTGATGCCAGCTACTACGTCCTCGCCCTGAGCGTTGCGTAAGAATTCACCGTATATCTCGTTCTCACCGGTCGAAGGGTCCCTAGTGAATGCTACACCACTACCAGAGTTCTTACCAGTGTTCCCGTACACCATTGTCTGTACATTCACCGCTGTGCCCATGTCATGTGGAAGGTCGTTCAGGTTTCGGTACCTAACCGCTCTTTCGTTGTCCCATGATCCGAATACAGCTTTGGTCGCCTCCAGCAATTGCTCCCACGGATCGGATGGTATGTCTCCCACCAGTTCTTTATATCTCTCAGTTACCTCTTTCATCCCTTCGGCGTCCAGATCAACGTCTTTATCCGCGCCTCTTTTCTCTTTGACCTCGTCCATTATCTCCTCGAACTCTCTATGCGGAATTCCTCTAACGACTTCGCCGAACATGTTCACGAAACGTCGATAGCTGTCATAAGCGAACCTTTCGTCTGTCTTTTTTACCAAGCCTTGAAGCGTCTCGTCGTTCAATCCAAGGTTCAAGATCGTGTCCATCATCCCAGGCATCGAGACGGCGGCGCCGGACCTGACCGAAACTAAAAGAGGATCTTCTAGATCGCCAAACTTCTGATCCATCTTTTCTTCTAACTCCTCTAGATACTCTCTCATCTGTTCCTTCACTTCGTCCGGCAGCTTTTCTTCCTTTTCCAGATATTCCAAACACGCCTCCGTCGTCACCGTGAATCCGGGAGGGACGTTAAGACCGATAGTGGTCATCTCGGCAAGATTGGACCCTTTGCCTCCCAACAAGTCCTTCATATCTGCGCTTCCTTCTTCAAAAGAGTAAACATACTCATTCATGATTTATCAGCCTATCAGTAGAAAAAGGTTATAAAAAAATTCCCCAAAAAGGG
>JAZKSH010000059.1:0-12194 GCA_036626195.1 Thermoplasmatota archaeon
GGTGAGGATCAAGGTGAGGAAGTGAGTAAAACGAACGGACATGTCGGAACGAAAAATCGTTCCAACTGCCCGTCAATTATAAAATAATATGACGGACTTGTCAGAAAGCTAGCGCTTTCTAACTTGCCCGTTTTTCAGAGAAAAACGGACTCGCCGGGAGTTTCGGTCGACCTGGGTCTGCCAGACCGATTTTCGAACCCGGGTTTGGGGCTCCGGAAGCCCCGGTGATATCCATTGCAGCCCGATTTAAGGTCAAACCGGGTAGCTACACCACGAGCCCTGAGGAGCCTTATTTCTTATCCTTGAATTCGGTATATCCGCACTTGCCGCATGAGATACGGTTCTCGTGTTCCGCCAGGAAGACGCCCTCGCCGCACTTCGGGCAGTTCCGTCTCTTCCTTTTGAGTTCGCCGTCTTCGACCTCATATATATCCGATTTATCCATAATCTCACCACCTTCAAGTCCTATTTTGGAAATAATCACGTTCGAACTCTTCCACATATTCTTCGTCATCGTAGACCCTGACATGGACCATGGATTTCTCTTTACCGTATTCCGTATCTACCTTGTCTATCACTACCTCGTTCTTTGAAGCGTTCACTAGGTTCGAAATCTCGGTGTTCAAATCCTTTCGTGAAGGTGTTCCTTCGCCTTCGTGGTCCGCGCTGAGTATGAGTTCGCGTCTATGCATCAGCTTATTTTCTTTTTCCTGTTCTATCTCGATTTCGACCATGCTATCTACCTTCATCCACTTCTATCATGTTATTTATTACTTCCCAAGCTTTTTCCTTTATATCATCCGAAACTTCGTTGATTACCATCCCTTCTGAAGGCACGCCGTAGATCACGACGCCTCCATCAGGACATAGTGCGATCGCGGCTAGAGAGAGAAGGTCCTCTTCACCTTCTACATCGATAAGCACCGGCTCTTCTTTATTTAACGCTTTCTGAAGGGCGTTCCAAGCCGCGTGAGTCATCATCTCAGGGGGGTTCTTGATTTCGATCTCGATATCGAAAGCCTCCTTTTCCCGCATGCCGCTCTCATACTCTCCTCTTCTGGTCTTCTGATCTATCATGCCGACGTCCGGTATAATATCCTGTTCGAGCAATATCTCCGTGACCACGTCTCCCACCGCGATGATGGGTTTACTATCGGCATAACTTTCCGGCAGTTCGCCTTCGACTATCGTTCCAAGGGTCTTCTTCAATCGATTCCTCTGCTCTTTTTTCAATCTTAGATCCTTTTTAGGTATCTCGTGCCCCGACATCTATCCTCTGACCTTCAATGCAAATTTTCCGTTCGCTTTGATCCCCATCTTCTTCGCGAGCTTGGAGTGTTCGTGATCCACTATAACCAGGTAGCCCTGCCATTCTCTTGAGACTTCACCGCCGCAGAGAGGACACTCGTTCTCTTCCGTCAAGTGGTTACATTCTTTACAAGCTTTCAACTTAGCCATGATTATTCCTCCTCCTCCTCCTCTTCTCTTCCTATCCAATCCAGTTTCGTAAGCCCTTTCTGCCTCATGGTCAGACCGATCTTGCTTTCCCTTGGATTCCTCTCGTTGATACTCACGGTAACGATCCTAGCTCTTAAACCGTCGTCTATCTCTAAAGCATCGCCGGTCTCCTTTCCCACCAATCTTTGGTTGCCCTGGTCGACTTCTACCTTATCGTTCATTATCTGACTTATGTGAAGCAGACCGTCGAGAGGTCCGAACCTTACGAATGCGCCGAATTTCAACACTTCGCACAGGAATCCTAGGATGAGTTCCTGCTCGATGAGTTCGAACTCAAGAGCGTCATATTCGACTTTCTGATGAACACCGCCGTCGCCGTGAACCACCCTGCCTTCACCTATCCTCTCGATGTTTGTGGCGAGGATCACCAGTTTGTTTTCTTCCACTATCTCTCCTTCTAGGTCTTCCTTGGCTATCTCTTTAGCCGCCTGATCTACCTCCTCGTCCAACCTATCGGGAGGGATTCGGATGCTGTCAGTTTTCTTTTCCATTATATACATAAGTGTTTCACCTTGTGATCATCTCATATTATCGCATAAGAGGCTATGGCGCTCGCAAAGACCAACGAGACTATCGACATCAACTTGATCAGTATATTCAGCGAGGGTCCGGACGTGTCCTTGAAAGGATCGCCTACCGTGTCGCCTATCACGCCCGCCTTATGCGCGTCTGAACCTTTACCGCCGTGATGTCCCGCCTCTATGTACTTCTTGGCGTTGTCCCATGCTCCACCGGCATTGGCCATCATGATCGCCAGGACGAAGCCAGTGCCGACAGCCGCAAGCAGGAATCCGACCAGTGCGGCCGGACCCAACAAGAAGCCGATCAACAGAGGCACCACTATAGCCATCAGTCCCGGAATGACCATCTCTCTCAGTGCCGCGGCGGTACTTAGGTTTATGGGTCTCTGATAGTCAGGATCCGTTTCTCCTTCCATCAGCCCGGTGACCTCTTCGAACTGTCTTCTAGCTTCCTTGACGATCTCGAAAGCTGATCTACCCACGGCTTTCATGGTGATAGCGCAGAAGATGAACGGGACCATAGCGCCCAAAAAGATCGCAGCCACCGTCGGAGGTTCCATTATGCTGAAAGCTTCCGGTTCGAGTCCGATCTCTGAAGCGTAAGCCGCGGTGAGAGTCAGAGCGGTAAGAGCCGCCGAACCTATGGCGAAGCCCTTTCCCGTGGCGGCGTTCGTGTTGCCCAGCGCGTCCAACGCATCGGTCCTCTCTCTCACTTCCGGATCCAGACCGCTCATCTCCGCCAAGCCGCCGGCGTTGTCAGCCACGGGCCCGTAAGCGTCGGAAGACAACGTTATTCCTAAAGTAGAGAGCATCCCTATGGCGGCTATAGCTATCCCGTAAAGTCCTCCAAGATAGAAAGAAACAAGGATCGCCGCGGAGACTATGATCACAGGGAACATCGTACTCTGCATACCCGTGGCTATACCGCGTATTATCAGGGTCGCTGGCCCGGTCTCACTCGCCTCCGCTATCTTCCTGGTAGGGCTGTACCTTTCTGAAGTGTAATATTCCGTGAAGTATCCTATCACCACACCCGCAACTAGTCCGGCTACAACTGTTCCGAAGATCCTGTAAGGCAGATCGCCGAAGACCTCGGGAGGGATTATCATATATAGGATTATGAACGAGAATATGGTTATCAAGACCGCGGCTCCCCACGTACCTCTTCTTAGAGCTTTGAGAAGGGTTTCCTGACTCGCATCACCTTCTGCCTTGATGAGGAATATGCCGATTATCGAAGCGATTATCCCCGCACCGGCTATCATGAAAGGTATGGCGAAGATATGCATCCCCAACCCTTCGTTCATCACTGCCTCTTCTAGCGGGCTGTGACTCAGCAGCGCGTCTTCCTGAAATGCCATCCAGCCTAAAGTGAGCGCCGCTATTATCGTGTTGGTATAAGATTCAAAAAGATCGGCACCCATGCCCGCAACGTCTCCCACGTTGTCCCCCACGTTGTCCGCTATGACCCCTGGATTCCTCGGATCGTCTTCAGGGATCTCAGCTTCGACTTTACCCGCGAGATCGGCACCGACGTCAGCCGCTTTGGTGTATATGCCTCCTCCCACTCTCGCGAAGAGCGCTATCGAACTGGCTCCGAAGCCGAAGCCCGCGATGTACATGATCGCTTCTTCAAGGTTGTAGACGAATTTGATCAGAAGAATACTGCCGCTGAGACCTATTATACCGAAGCTCACCACGGAAAGTCCCATCACGGAACCGCCGCGGAAAGCGATCTTAAGGGCGTCGTTCAAACTATTTCTCGCACCCTGTGTTGTAGGCGCGCTGGAATTTGTAGCGGTTATCATGCCCAGGTAACCGGCCGAAGCCGATAAGATCGCACCTACTAGGAAAGGGAACCACGTCAGTGGAGTTACTCCTTCGATATAATCCTTAAGAGCAAGAGCTACCGCCACTATCACAACGAAGATAGCTATATACCTGTATTCAGTATTTAGATACGTCTTCGCGCCCTTTTGAACTTCACCCGAGAACTTTTTCATCTTTTCCGTCCCTTCGTCCTGCTTCGAGATGAAACGCCAGAAGTAACCTGCCAGCAGCAACGCTAAAATGGCGGTGCCTATGGCCCCTAACATTGCTAGAACTTCATGAGATAATCCGAACATGGATAACACCTAATTCGGGATTGTGAAAGTGTTTATATAGTTTTTCATCCCCGTGTTTGTCAAATCGTAAAACTTATATCACCTATTTCTTTTGCCCGTCCCAGAGGTATACTATTATGAAAACCACCATTGGACAGTTACTGGAAGATAGAGCTGAAGAGCACCCTGACAAAGAGGCAGTTATATTTAAAGGTAGACGGATAACCTACGAGGAGTTGAACGAGAAAGCCGAAAGACTAGCCCACTTCCTGATGAAGAGAGGGATCGGCAGGGACGACAAAGTCGCTATATGGTTACCGAACGTGCCGGAATGGATAATCGCTTGGTTCGCCATACCGAAGATCGGAGCGGTCGTCGTGCCTACCGATCCGTGGTATAAGGGGGGAGAGATCGAGTACATGTTCAACGATTCCGACACTAAAGCCGTGATCACGACTGAAGAATCCGGCAAGTATGACTTTTTGGATATATTGGAAGATAAAAAATCAGATTTGGATAAACTGGAAACGGTAGTGATGATCGACGGTGAGAGCGAGAAGTTCGATTCATTCAGCTTCGACGAGGTTTACGAGGATGGAAAGGATTGGGAAGATAACGATGAGTACCTGAAAAGGAAGGAAGGTACCGATCCCGACGACGTGACCTTCATCCTGTATACTTCAGGAACCACCGGAAAACCGAAAGGCGTGATGCTTTCTCACCACCAGATCGTTAAGAACGCTCACGATCAGGGCGAAATATTACGGACCAGTGCTGACGATAAACTCGTTATACCAGTACCCTTCAGCCACTGCTTCGGCAACGTGATGAGTATCACTTTGATGACCGTCTTCGGAGGTACCATGATCCCTCTGGTAGAGTTCGAACCCCACAAGGCCTTGGAACAGGTCGAGAATGAAGGAGCGACCATGATACACGGCGTGCCCACCATGTTCATAAGAGAGCTGGAGGTAATAAAGGAAGAGGACTACGATACCAGCAGTCTTCGAACCGGGATAATGGCGGGTTCCAGCTGTCCCGTCGAGACCATGAAGTTGGTGATCAACGATCTGGGCTGCAACGTTTCTATCACCTACGGGTTGACAGAGGCCTCACCTGGCGTGACCATGACGCGATTCGACGATTCCGTCCAGGACAGGGTTGAGACAGTGGGAAGGGTCATGCCTGACCAGGAGATAAAGATAGTGGATGAGGAAGGTAACGAAGTCCCTCCCGGAGAGACCGGTGAATTGTTGGTCAAAGGTTACAACGTGATGAAAGGTTACTACAATAAACCAGAAGAAACTGAAAGAACCATCGAAGACGGGTGGCTCCATACTGGGGATCTAGCCGAGATGGACGAGAGAGGTTATGTGGAGATCGTAGGCAGGAAGAAGGACATGGTGATCGTCGGAGGTCTGAACGTTTATCCAAGGGAGATAGAAGAGTACCTCATAGAGAACCCGGAGATACAGGAAGTCGCGGTCGTCGGAGTACCGGACGAAGAACTCGGTGAAGTCGTGGCCGCCGCGGTAGTACCCACTGAAGGCGCTGACCTGGCCAAGCAGGACGTCGTGGACTTCTTGTACGGCGAGGTAGCCAGCGCCAAAGTTCCACGCTACGTTTCCATAACGGACAGTTTACCGGTCTCGGGAAGAGGAAAGGTACAGAAGTTCAGGTTGAGAGACCAGTTAGAGGAGATGATGGAAGAAGGAGAACTGCAGAAGATTGTACCGAGCGAGGTCAAGAATAAGTAAGGATGGGTCGAGTGACCTGTAAAGTTGTAGAGTATCAAACCTATTATTTTTCTTTTTAAGTTCTCTTAGAGGTCACCAAATTTTTGTTGTTTTGTCAGTCTTCAGGTTTCGTTTTTAAGAGTTTGTTCCATCTCTCTATCGACGAACATATAATCATAAATAGGCTAATCGTGATCATATAATCTGTGGTTCTTGTCGGGCAAACTGTCAAGTTCGAGAGGTGACTATATTATATCGACGTATCCTATTTCTCGTTCAACAACTTTTTTTGGTTTAGGAAGAAGGTGCTCAGCGTGAGACTACCTCATTTCCATGCAAAACAATTAATACGGTAATCAAAAATGTGGTTTTCGATGAAATGTCCACGCTGCAAGTTGGAGATGGAGGACGGTAGGTGCCCCGCCTGTGGGTACACTCCCCCTCAGTCATCCTCTTCTTCCGACGCATCCTCATGGATTATGAATGTTACCATACATTCACTGACCGTGGTCGCGGTCTCGGCATTTTTGTTCTTGCTTTTACTGAACGCTGCCCTGACCATCTGGTCGATAGAGATAGTGCTCCCCGAGACCCTTCTCAATTCAGACTATATATACTTGGTTTTAATTTTACCTATCGCCATATTCGAGGTCAGCGGCTATTCTCTTACCGCCTACTATATTTTCCTTCTCGTGAGCCTGCTGCTGTCCCTGGTGGCGATATTTTATACAGGTATACCGGGCCTGTTTTCATACTTCAAGGAGGTTTTGGGTGGGAAGTTCGAGAAGCTGAAGGAAAATGAAAGGCTCGGGTCACCTTTCCTGAGGCTCGTAACCATATTCACATCCCTTATCTTCATCACCTACGTATATCTGATAGCGCTGCAGGTGGTAGGGATAAGTCCTGCGGGTTCTGGGCTCGATGAACTCCCTCTCTGGGAGCGTATCTACTCACTGACCAGAGCCGTTGTCTGGGAAGAGATCGTTGTTAGGGTGGTCTTCATAGGCGTTCCCATGGCTGTGTTCGCGGCCGTAAAAGGAAGGGAAGGACTGCGGGGATATCTACTCGGTGGCTTTGATTTCAAGAGCAGGCTTCCCGTTATATTGATCCTGATCTCCTCGCTGATGTTCGCCATGGCCCACGTTCCAGGATGGGATCTCTACAAGATACCCACGTCCTTCGCGGCTGGACTCGCTTTCGGTTATCTATTCGTCAAGGACGGGCTACACTCGGCCATCATGCTCCATTTCTTCTGGAATTTTATGTCGATGCCCGATATGCTGCTGGACATAGCTAACTATGAATTTTACTTTTCTTTGTTGATAATGTTCTGGATGGTTGTGGGTGTTTATTACACGTACTATTACCTGAAAAAACTCACAACGTGGGTGCGTGAAGGCCCGAAAAAGGAGAAAAGGGGAGTAGCTGAAGAAGTGGTCGAGGAGGAATTGGTCAGGGAGACCGCGGGAGTCACCATCGGCTACGTGTGTCCCAACTGCGCGTTCACCAAGGCTCTATACACCGATGAAGGAACATTGAAGTGCAAGCGGTGCGGGACCGAAAGCGATCCCAAGTCGGAATACGCCCAGGGGCACACGGCTACGGTTTCCCCAGATAGAGAGTGGCCCCCTTCCTGATAACGTTCAAAAGTTTTATATCACCTCGCTTTCTCCACTGACCCGGTAAGATGTCGGACCGGATAGGGATAAAGATCGATAGGGACCTGTGCAAGGGCTGTGGGATATGCATCAAATACTGCCCTAACGACGTTCTAGCGGAATCTGATGACTTGAATCAGTATGATAATCACTACCCTGAAGTCGTTTCTGCGGAGAGGTGCATAGCTTGCAGAAGATGTGAGCTTTACTGCCCCGACTTCGCTATAGAAGTGAAGGAGGAAGAAGGATGATGGATCCTGGAGAGTACTTTATCGAGGGGAACATAGCCTGTGCGGAAGCCGCCATGAAAGCGGGATGTAAGTTCTACGCGGGGTATCCGATCACTCCCGCCTCCGAGGTGATGAACCACCTCTCTGAAGAGCTTCCAAAAGTTGGTGGACGCTTCGTTCAGATGGAGGACGAGATCGCGAGCATCGCTTCAGTGATAGGTTCTTCCTGGACCGGTCTGAAGTCTATGACCGCGACTTCCGGTCCCGGCTTTTCTCTGATGCAGGAGAACTTGGGTTACGCGGTGATGACGGAGACGCCCTGCGTGGTGGTCAACGTTCAAAGAGCTGGACCTTCCACCGGGCAGGCCACGAAGCCGGGGACTGGAGACGTGATGCAGTCGCGCTTCGGCAGTCAAGGTGATTACGAGATAATAGCTCTATCGCCCAATTCTGGACAGGAGATGTTCGATCTTACGGTGAGAGCTTTCAATTTGGCCGAGAGGTACAGGACTCCCGTGGTTCTGCTGGCCGATGCCGGAGTGGGGCATATGAGGGAGAAGGTGGAGATACCGGAAGAAGTTGCTGTAGAAGAGAGGAAAAGGCCTTCTCCGAGCGAAACAGAATTCTTCGACACCGACGATGAAGATCACGTGCCGCCGATGCCCGACTTCGGAGACGGTCACGAGCTTCTAGTTACGGGTTCGACTCATCTGGGCGACGGGACGAGAGATACGGCGAGCTTTTCAGCCCAGGACGACCTGGTGAGAAGACTCGTTGCGAAGATAGACGATAATAAGGAGGAAATAGAAGATTGGGAGGAAGAAAACGTTGAAGGCGCGGACCTAGTGGTGGTCTCCTACGGTTCCATGTCGAGACCTGTGCGAGGGGCGGTGAAGAAGGCGAGAGAAGAAGGTCTCGACGTCGGTTTCTTCCGGCCCAAGGTGATGTGGCCCAGCCCCGAGGAAAGGTTGAAAGAACTTGGTAGGGAGTCCAAGGTGCTTCTTGTGGAATTATCTTTGAGAGGCTACCGCATGGAAGTGGAGAGGTGTGTCGGTTCCGACGAGTTTTACGTTTACGACAGGTTGAATTCTCTTCCAACAGTGGATCAAGTTCATGCGAAGATAGAGGAGGTCTTATCATGATCACCGCTGAGGAGATAAGAGATAAGTACGTGAGGAATCACCCGTCTCCTTTCTGCCCCGGGTGCGGAGGCGGCATGGTGCTGAACGCGATGTCTAGAGCCGTGGAAAGTTCACGGGTCGAGAAGGAAGACGTTGTCGCGGTGAGCGGTATAGGATGTGCGGCCTGGATACCGTCGCCTCACTGGAGAGTGGATACTTTGCATACGACCCACGGTAGAGCTATCGCGTTCGCTTCAGGTGTGAAGATAGCAGATAGGGGTTTAGAAGTGATGGTGGTGTCCGGAGACGGCGATTGTGCCGGTATAGGCGGCAACCATCTTCTTCACGGAGCGAGGAACAACATAGATCTCAACGTATTGATGGTGAACAACGGGCTGTACGCCATGACCGGAGGACAGGTCGCCCCCACGACTGAACACGACGAGAAGACGCTGACCACGCCCTATGGAAATCCGGCTTCGAGTTTCGAAGCTGCCGAGGTGGTGAAGGCCGCGGGAGCTTCGCACGTCGCTCGATGGACAACTTACCACATGAACGAGCTGGTGGACGAGGTGGAGAAGGCGATAGAGACTGAAGGCTTCTCGTTTATCGAGATCCTCACTCAGTGTCCGACCAGGAAGGGAAAGAAAGAGGGCATGAACGGCGTCGAGATGCTGGAGTGGTATGAAGAGAACACCAGCAAAGATGAGGAGAGCGACAAGATGTACGTGGGAACTTTGACTGAAATCCAGAGGCCGGAGCTGACTGAAGAGATATACAAGCAGATCGACCGGTTTAGAGGTGATTGACGTGATGAAGATACGCATAGGCGGCTGGGCCGGACAGGGTACCGTACGCGCGGGGACCGTCTTGGGCAAGTCTCTATCTTTGGAGCAGGATTATCACGTGGTGCAGCAGTGGTCTTATTCCGCCGCTGTGAGGAGCGGCATAGCTTATTCGGACGTTATAGCCGATAGGGAGGAGTTGGACGAATTGGTGATCGAAGTACCTGATTATCTTCTCGTGCTCTATCAGGATACACTGGACGAGTGGGAGGAGACCGCTAGAAAAGTGGATAACCTCATAGTCGACAGTTCAAGGGTCGAGAGAGTGTCCGAGACGTCCGGTGAGGTTTACAGGGTTCCGGCGGGACAGATAGCTGAGGACATAGCGACGTCGAAGGCCGCCAACGTCGTGCTTCTAGGAGCTCTATGCGGCGTTTCGGACGAGATCGATATGGACGGGCTAGAGAAGACGGTTCGCGATGAATTCCCGGGCAGATATACCGAGCTGAACGTTGAAGCTCTGGAGAGCGGTTATCGAAGCGTGCAGGGATAGAATTTTCTTTTCTTTTTCTGCGGGACAGGATTTTTATCCGAGGTGAGAGCTTGGTTAAACATGGGTTTGAAGATAGATCCGACCGTGCCGGGAGCGGAAGATATAGGTGAGAAGAAAGCGAGACTGGAGATGGGCGGGCTCTTCCCGTGCAATATGGTCGTCTGGGAAGAGGAACCCGGAGTCCAGACCGTTTATCATCTATCATGAAGGTCGCCAGGTTGATAGGCATAGCTCCCGACGATGAGGAGTGGCGTGAGATAATCGACGAGACCGGTAAGAACGTGAAAGCTGTTCGAGGAGTTGAAAGGTTTAGAGTAGGAAAATAGGTAGGGAAAGGGGTTTTGGCTGATCGGAGTGGATCGTCAATACCGATAAAACACCATGAACGCTCGCTGGTCTAAGAAGATCATTCTAACTTCTTGACTTCTTCAGCTCTAGGGCCTTTTTCTCCTTCGCCCACTTTGAACTCGACTCTGTCTTCTTCCTTCAGAAAATTCGCATCTTCCAAGTCGCTGCGGTGGACGAATACGTCGTCGTCACCTTCGTCGGGCTCTATGAAACCGAAGTTCTTCATATCGTTGAAGAATTTGACTGTTCCTTTCATTTCTAGTTCACCTCCGTTATGTTTATCGCGGTACCATCGGTGGGAGTAGGTTATATAGTTTGGGGACTGGTCTTCTTCAGATTGTGATGTTTGAAAAGAGGCGATGATAGATGGAGAGGTAGCTGGATGCCTGCGAAGAAGAGGGTGTATTGGCCGAAGAGTGGAAAGAAAAGTTGTCCAGGATGAGCAGGATTTCATCCCTCCATACCTCGACAGGTATGTCTCGGTATGAAAGGTTTTCGGGATATCGTGGTCCATAGATATGGGAAGATAGATGATAGGGATATTGAGAGAAAATCTTGGAGATTTTTATGATTTTGTTGGAGTGATCGGAGAGTTTTTGAACGAGTAATTAGAATGAAAGTCCGTCTTGCCCGTGTCTTCTATAAGTTTTGACAAGAGAGTTTTGTCATCGGTAGATCCGGCTTCCGCCGGAGTCGTAGATCCGGTTTGATCGTCTTGAAGTCCGAGATTCGTAGGTCTGTATCTCGTTTACCGCGGTCTCGTTCCCGTAGCGTATTTTCAGATAATTGTTGAAGTAGTCGGTGAAGAGGATAGGGGAGAGGTGTCTGTCCGTTCTAGGGATGGTATAACCGTAGGGCTGGGTTGGTGGGATCTTTCCGCGGGACCTGAACTGTCTGGTGGTGGAGGAATCGTTTCTTTTTATGGATTCGATGTACCTGAACATTCCCTCGTGGGTATCGGTGACGTGAACTCTCTGGTCATAATTGTTCTCGGCGAAGGTCCCCGCTTGGTAGGAAGAGCGTGAAGGCGTTTCGATTGCGTCGATACTGTTCTTGGTTATCGGTACGGTGAGGAGTAAAGCGGCTGTGATAACTATGATAGAGACCTGGAAGAGGTTCCTGAGGTCTGCGTCGTCGGGCCAGCAGTGTTTGAGGAGAGCTACCGCGAGGATGGATGCGGGGATGAGGGATGCGAGAAGCGGTCTCTCTATGTAGTGTCCTTCCTGGGTGAGAGGATAGGCGAGCCACAGGAATATGGAGAAGAACCAGGCGCCCATGAGTAGAGCTCTCTTGGGCACTTTTCTGTAGAGTGCGATGAGGCCTAAAAGGCCGAGCAGGCCTTGGAGAAGCCCTGATAACATCCTCAATCTGTTGACGAATCCGTATTGAAAGCTCGTGGTAGCGGGACCGCCGAGAGAGAGTTGTAAAGCGTCGGTTCCCGCACCTCCCATGAATTGGTCGTAGACCTCATTCATTTTTTCTCCTATCGCGGGCACGGAGGCGTAGAAGATAGCCGCGGCTACGCCGAAGACGAGCAGTATCGGCACAAAGGGTTGGAAGTAGTGCCATTCCTCCTGATCGCGGAAAGAGATGAAAGTGACCAGCGTCAAGGCGGCGAT
>JAZKSH010000060.1:0-12069 GCA_036626195.1 Thermoplasmatota archaeon
ACACTAGTTCCTATACCCACAAAACCGGTCGAATAGGAGTTCTCCACCGCACCAAAGTTTATTGCCACGAAGCATCCGACATCACTGTCTCCGCTAACGTTACCCATTGTATATGAATCGGATACCGTGCCGTCATTTCTTGCCGCCAGTCCGCCGACATCACCATTTCCGGTTACGTCTCCAGTGGCATACGAATTATTGACCGTAGCCTCCTCGCGGTTCGATCCCACGAGTCCGCCAAGTCGGTCGTCTCCACTCACTTCTCCTGTAGCGAAGGAATCAACTATCGGACCTGAGTTGTCTCCTACAAGTCCGCCGACATTATAGCCTTCACCGCTCAAGTTTCCTGATGCGTAGGAATTTTCTATTCTCCCAATGTTTTGCCCTACCAGTCCGCCGATAGCCTCGTTTCCCCTAACCCTCCCGGTTGAATACGAATCGGAGACCGTAGCATCATCCCCATTTAAACCAACGAGTCCACCCACTTCATCCCCACTCACATTCCCGGCTGCATACGAGTCAACTACCGTACCTCTGTTCAATCCAAGGAGCCCACCTCCACCATCTCCGCTCAAGTCACCGGTTGCATATGAGTTAGAGATCGTGCCAGTGTTAGCTCCAATTAGTCCACCTCCACCCTCGCCGTTTACGTCACAGGTTGCATATGAATCGGATACAGGCCCTTTGTTCAATCCAAGGAGCCCACCTGCTCCATTTCCGCTAACTTTTCCGGCGATATAGGAGTTCTCTATAATGCCTTCGTTTGAGGCTACGAGTCCAGCGACCACAGATCCTCCGTTTATATCAACGCCTACAGCTCCTACATTTTTGATCTCTCCTTCCGAGCCGATAAAAACCCCGACGCCAGTTTCATTAGGCCTATCGATGTGCAGACTTCTGATCTCGTGGTTTTGCCCGTCAAAGGTTCCATTGAACATAACAACTTGTTCTTCGCCGAACTCTCCGATAGGTTCCCATCCCTTCTCAGTGTCGACTAAATCTTCGTAACCTGCCGTGTCTTCATCTAGATCACTCATCAAAACGTAGTCCCCGCCTAGGTTATCTCTTACCGCGTCCAAGTCGTACCAATCGTGGATCTCTTGGGGGGCTTGAGTTTTAGTTTCTTCCATCCCTTCGCTGATGCTCCCTTTTCCATCCGTCTCGCCCCCGGCAGCAACAAGCATCCCGCTGAGTACCAGCAGGAGGAGAACAGTAAACGAAAATATTTTGCTTTTCATGATTTAAACCCATCTTTAAATAATACTTATGATTGGGTATAAATAGCTTAGGAGAATCGGTGCACTCTTCTCACTCTTTCTTACATCCACAGCACTAACCAGTCCCACAAATCACACTGCACGGCTCGCATCTGTCGGGCGGATAGTGGTTGGGTTTACCATTTATAGCATCCCTGCTTTTCAAAAATCCTGCGTGAAAGGCAAAGATTAAGTACATGCTCTAATATATGCGTTATACCATAATAAGAGGGACCATCCCTATAAATTCCAAAAAGAAGGATAGAACGGGAGGTAAAAGGTAACTATGGATTATAAGAAACCGCTGTTCACGTCGTCGGAAAAGATAGTCGATTTAAAATTGGACATAGGAGTGGAGGAAAGCTCGGGTCTGAGACCGACCGAGATAACCGCTGTCCTTCCCACATACAATAGAGGCACCCAGAAGTACCGAGCGGTTCTCTCTAATATACTGCAAAAGATGGGACGGCTGGTTGACAAAGGCGTCATTGACGAGTTATTGATAATCGACGGTTCGACGAAAGAGGGTAAGATGGACGAAAGATTCCTAAGGGAAATTCTAGACATATTTTTGGAATACTGCGGCACCTTTCAAAAGGAGATCGAGTTCGTTCAATCCCTTCCATCCGGCAAACAAAGAGCCAAGCAGGGCAGGTACGAATTCTCCTGTTCGATACTTCATCAGAGAGACGAGTTCATCTCATCCATACTGGAAGAACAGGATATATTTGACGAATTTAGCTCTGTGAAGGAGGAAGATATAAAGAGCGGCAAAGGAGCCGCTTTATGGCTTTCAGTCCCGGCCTCTAGAGGGGACGTTCTGACCATACTGGATTCGGATATACAAACCTTTGAAGAGTTTTATGTCACGGACCTGGCTTACCCTATCCTGAAGGGAGCTAAGGACAGGGAGGGCTACACAAGCGAGGTATTGTTTACCAAGGCCTCTTACTTACGACAGCACGACAAGGGCGATAGATACGGTCTGGGCGGTAGATTGGCAAGATTGGCCGTTGTCCCTCTTTTCGACCTCCTCTCGGAGAAACTTGGGAGAGACGATTTCCGTTCTATCGGGTATCCACTCTCCGGCGAGGCCGGCTTTCATAGAGAAGCACTCAACAACATACAGTTCTCCAACGGCTACGATATAGAGCTGTCGATTCTTTTCCAGTTTTTGAACGATTACGGTCTGGAAAGGATGAAGCAGCCCAGTTTTGGTTTCTATCAGCATCTCCCGGGAAGCGAATCTCATGTGGAGAAAATGCTCGGAGGGCTATCCAATGCTATATTCTATTGGCTAAAAGATTACAAGATCTGTAAAAAATCTAAAGAAAGGGATATAAGGGAGCTGGTTGAAGAGTGTCTAGGAGATTACGAAGATAGGGCTTTAGAATATCTAGAGAACTACAGAGAACTAGGCGAGAAATACAGGACTCAAGTGACCTACAAGGAGGACGATGTGGAAGAAGATAAAGAGCGTATCAAAAAATATAGTGAAATAATTTGGAGTGATCTTGAAGAAAAAAATATAACCGATCCTGCACTGTTACCAAAATGGGGAAATATAAAGTCACACCTAAATCAGCGTCCAGGGTACAGCTATGAGGGGCTGAAGAGAGCTCTCAAAACCAGGGTTAACAAGTTCACTACTAATCTTGTCTCGGAGCTATAGAGCCGGGTCCTCTAAAAAATCCCGCACGACTTCGTCCCAGACTCGAGGGCCTTTTCCTTCTCTTATCTCGACCTTTTTCCAGTCTATCCCGTAATCGGTCTCAATCGGTTTTTTCCCCCCCAGCAGCGCGCCTTTATCGGTCACCTTAAACATGGGATAATCGTTCTCGCTGTCTCCTATCGAAAAAGATATCTCGGGCTTCAAAATTTCTTTTAAACGCTGAACGGCAGCACCCTTATCTACATCTCCCATCAGGTGGTAGTATCTCGTGCCCTTCACAACCCTATAGCCTCTCTCTTCGAAGAGCGAAGCCGCTTCGTCATCCGGGAGAAATACCTCCTCGTGCCTTCTCTTTTTAGCTCTTTTTGCGCTGTCGAGGTCTAGACCGGAAGTTTCCGATATCTCTCTTACGGTCATGTCTCCGAATCCTTTCAGCCCCTGGACTTTTTCTTTGACTTGTTCGAACACTTTACGAAGCTTATCATAATCCTTTCCCAGATAAGAAAGTTCGAAACCTCCCTTATCCTCGTCTATTTCATCGAGCAGCCCTGGTGGAGCGGCGATACCCCCTCCGTTCTCGTACGCGAAGGGAGAATCGAGTTCGAGTTCTTTCCAAAGAGGTACAACCTCCTCGAAGGTTTTACTCGTGACTATGCAGAGGTCGATATCCCTCTTTTTGATCTCATTCAATCCTTTCTTAGCTGGCTGCCACCGATACTCTTCATCGAGCAAACATCCGTCCAAGTCAGTAAATATGCATATCATCTACTGCAGTCCCTCTATGAGTTCGTTCCTCCGCTTCGAGAATTCCGTATAGTTATTATAGACGACCTGCTCGGTATCCTGGATGTCCATGTCATCGGTCTCCTGTATGAAAGAAACGTATCTCGCATACCAGAAGCCTGAAAGTGCCTTGACTATATCTATATCAGACTCTTCTATGTATCTGTGCAGGGCATCGATAACGACTCGACTCCAGTACTGAGGTCCTAATTCTTTCTTGTTCTTGATATTTTCTATGACATCGAAATCAACGTTGGATGAGATCTCTTCCGCGATCTTCTCGTTTTTTTCTATCATCTCTCTAGCTTCATTCCAGAAAAGATCTTTATCCACCGAAGGAGTGGACGGTATCAGTCCCTTATAATTGTTGAACTTCCTGAAGGGTGTTCTGTATCTGCACATCGGCGAGCAGCTGGATATCTTGTCTCTATACTTTCTCACAAGGTCGAAAGTGGTTTGTGAGACCTGTTCGAACATCGGGCCTAAAAGTTCTGTAGGATCGGAATAATCTCCAGTCGAGGCGTGAAATCGCGGTCCTAAAGGGGCTTGTGAGATGCGGAAATCGTGAGCTAGCGCCGTAAAGGTCAAGAATGTATCTATACCGAAAGTGTTGGGAAATTCATCCTGTTCTAGACATAACTCGACGAGTTCCGAATCCATAGCCATCTCTCCACCTATGGGCTGCCTTATCTCCTGACCGAATAGCGTGGAGATCAACGGATAAGAGAACTGCTTGGTTATAGCTCCGTCGTGTTTCCCTCTGATGTAGCGGGGGCTCACGAATTCTGTGATCCCATAACGTAGAGGCTCGAGCATGTGAGCTATCCATACCGGTTTTATCGAGATCAAGTCGCCGTCGACCAGACCGAGCATCTCGGCGTTCAGGTTCTGGCTGGCTTCCATCAACGCCTTTATAGCGGCTCCCTTGCCTTTTCCGTCCTCGTTGATCACCATCAGGTCTATATCACCGGATAGCGAAATGGAACTAGCCAGATCAACTGTGTCATCGTCGCTGTCTCCGGCAGCCACTACCATCGTCGCCTTGTACTCGGGAAAATATCTCATCAAACCCTCCTGGACTATGTTTATTACATTCAAGATGGTGTTCTCTTCGTTCAGAGCCGAGATACCTATCACTATGTCTTCGTCATTCATACCGCCTGTAGAGTAATACTCTTTGTACATCGATACAAGAGAAAACGATTCTATTTTTATTATTTTCGCTTGTTTTGGATTCTATGATGAAAAGGTAATGAGCTCACTCGCTATGTTATATCTACCGCTTAAAAATCCGATGGACCTCATCACAAGGTATCAAAAGTGCGATAAAGATGAACAGGAAGGAACTGCGCCCTCAACTCACAGCTTCAAATATCATAATCTGTACTGCCCTCATCATATGAGTATTCGGTGTATACGAAATACTGTTCCCCTTCATCTTCCTCATAAGAACCCTGTATCAGATCTTTCTCCATACCTTCATCGAGTATGGAGACGGTCTCTAGTTCAGTTTCGCCGATGACTTCCGCGAGCTTAGATATCTTTATCCTATTATTCGTTTCCAGATAGGTCTTTATCTTCTCCAATTTTTCCTGATTTTTTCTCACTTTAAGACCGTGCCTGATCAAGAATCCTGCCGGGAGGAGAAAGCAGACTGTGGAAAAACCTATTCCAAACATACCTAGTCCCGGATCCTCCATGGTAAGAACTACAGACCCTAAAACGAACAGAGCCCCTATAACGAGGAGGATCACACCTACCGTGAGATAGGCTTCATCCTTGAATTTCCAAATGCCGCTCATCTTTAAAGAAAACATAATTACAAAGAGTATTTTATCATTTACGGAACAGTTCCTAGAAAAGCCATCCAAACTATACCGCGTTGGTCGGTTGAAACTCTCTTAATGACAGTTATTACAAAAAAACACTTCCTAGAACTTCTATAGGAACTAACTTTTCATCTAACTCTACATTTTCACTTCCGCTATTGGGCCCTAATCTCCCCTAAAAATCACAAACCATATGTCAAATCACTTGATCTTGTTATAGGATTCGGGATAGATCCCTACGGTAACCACATACTTGGTTTCAAATATGTCGACATCCTCGATAGCGAGATTGTTCTTACTTTTCACCTGAAAAGAGAACTCATTGAATTCTTTATTAGATCCAAACTCGAACATCATCTTCTCTTTCTCAAAAGTTTCTGACGATTTTTCTGTTATCTTCTTTTGGAAGGCTTCGACTGTCTCGATCGCCTCTTTAACGTTGCCGACCGACGAAACTGCTTCCTCTTCCTCTTCCATCTCTTCTCCTTTCTCTGCCAATTCTTTCCGGATGGTCAAAATTAGTTCATCAGTATCCCAAGGCTTCTCGATATATTGGTCGATATCGGCTTGATTTATGGCTTCCTTAGCCACGTTCAGATCGCCCTGTCCCGTTATCATGAATCTAATCGTCTCAGGAGATTCCTTCTTAACTTCTTTGAGAAATTCTATACCGTCCATCTTGGGCATCTGATAGTCCGACATGACAAGATCATAGTCAATCTCCTTAACATGTTTGAGCCCGTACTCTCCGTTGGTCGCTATTGTAACATTGCACTCGATTGTTTTTGCAGTCCTTAGAGTTTCCTGAAGCAATCTCAAAATCTCTGTTTCATCGTCGACTATCAAGATCTCGTAAGGTTTATCCTCATCCGATTCTTCTTCTTTTTTATTCACATATAAGGGAAGGAGAGCTAACTATAAAAAATTGTGGTAAAGGAAATTTGGCTAGTCCGCCTTTTCCAGATATACATCGAATCTAGCGCCGCCGAGTTCTGAATCTCGGACTTCAACTTTTCCACCGTAAGCTTCGACTAGATCTCTCAAGAGGTAGAGACCTAATCCCGTCCCTCTTTCTTCGTTGGTGGTATAACCTCTGTTGAATATCTCCTCTTTTTTCTCGTCAGGGATGCCTTTTCCGTCGTCCTCTATTCTGCAGATGATCTTCCCATCGACCTCCTCACTAGATATCCTTATCTTATCACCGCTAGAATACCTGACAGCGTTTTCGATTAGGTTGAAGAAGACTTCCTTCAAGAGAGGACCGGCTTTTACGTAGGAAGATTTACTTTGCCCTTTAATTTCTAACTCCATTCCTGCCTCGTCAATCCGGTCTTCGTTCGCTTCGACCGCGTCTTGGATGGATGATTCTAGTCTTATCTTCTTTCTCTTTTCATCGCTCGCCTTTATAAGGGTCCTTACCTTTTCGATGAGACCGACACTGCTTTTAACGCCATTTTTTGCTTTCTTGACATATTCTTCGCCTTTCTCTGAGAGTTCGATGTTCATATCTAAAAGGTCCAGATATCCCTGTATCAATTGGATCTTATTCCTGAGGTCGTGTCTTAACAGCGAATGAAGAAATTTTTCATGTTCTTGGATCCTCTTTCTCTCGTCGATATCTATGACGATGCCAGTGACTTTTTTGTACTCGCCCTCCTCCTCGGTTATCGATCCAACATCTCGAAACCACTTGTAATCACCGTCTTTCTTTTCGATCCGGTACTCCACTTCATATCTTTTCTCTCTGCCTTCGAGGTGAGCTTTCATCGCCTTCATGGCTTTGTCGTGGTCCTCCGGGTGGATTAGCTCTGTAAAATCGGTATAATGTTCAAACTTTTCGGGCTGATAGCCGAGCATCTCCGCTTTTCTATCGTTAAACTGGATTTTCCCTGAGGGGAGCTCCATCTCCCACCAGGCAAGATTTCCGGTCTCCATCGCATCTTCTAATCTTTCCTTATATATCTTCAGCTCTTCCTCGAGCTCCTCTTCATCTTTCATCTTATATCCTCCTTCTTGAATTTCTAATACCTGAGCTGTTAGGACCGACTCTCACACGGTAAATTCTTTCGGCTTTACGACCTCATCCCAGGCCTTGAATCGAAACTCGTAGTCACCCTCTTCCAGCTCACCGAGGGTGTAGGAGTTCTCAACTTCCTTGATCGCTTTGGCGGACGGGCCAGTCCATCTTTCGATCTCGGTGTTCACGGAAATTACTCCGTCGTCACGAGAGACCTCTCCCCAATCTTCTACACGATAGCCTAGGTCCCTGAACACGATAGTGACTTCAGCGACGATCTCGTCTCCCTCCGTATCGATGGAGATCGAAACTGATTCCTCTTCGGGAGTGTAATGCACCCATTCCTCTTCGGTATCTTCTCGCTTATCTGTATATCCATATACACTGATCGTAAGGAATATCAAAACCCCTACTAGGATTATCACAGCAATTTTTGATCTTTCCATCATCTCCTCATCCTATATTTCAACGATGAGCTAATAAGATTTGGGGTGAAAAAAAATGTCAGATGATCCTCACCGAGCTATCAGCGTTTTTCCTCGCTTGAACGGAAGGACTCTTTATGATATCGAGTCGGTTCCTGTCTCTATATACCGCTCTGATTATTCACGCTTTTTTGAGATGGACGTCGAACCTCGCGCCTCCCAACTCGGAGTCTTTAACTTCGATCCTGCAATCGTTGTGTTCTGCGATCTCTCTAAGCATGTAATATCGAACCCCTCCTGCACCGGTGGTTTCTCCAGTGTAAACATCTCCAGAGAAGAGATTTTTGATCTCTTTGGATACCTGTTTTCCATCGTCTTCGATCTTTAGTAAGAGATCTTTTTCTCTTTCGCTAGCTTCGATCCTGATTTTATCACATTTGGAGGTTTGGATCCTCAAGGCCAATAGTTGTGTGAAAAGGGTCTTTAACGAATAGTCTCCTTCGACCTTTCCGATCTCTTCAGGATAGTTTTCTTCTATTTCGACTCTCTCTTCCTCGACCAAACCGGAAATATTCTCTAGAACATGCTCAAAAATTTTGACGATATCCTTTTCAGTCAGCGATTTGGACTCCTCTATATCTTTAAGATCCTTCGCTAGGTCCAATATTTCATCTGCCTCTCTGCCGGCTCTCATGCTTTTTTCCAAGTATTCCTTCTGTTTTCCCGAGTAATCCGCTTCGTCTTCAAGCAGTTGGAAATATCCTTGAATGGTTTGATATTTGCTTCTCAGGTCCTGTCTCAGCAACGTGCTCAGGAATTCCTTCCGCTCTTCACTCTTCTTCAGTTCCGTAACGTCCCTAGCGATACCTATCGTTCCGACTGGTTCTCCCTGTTCCTCTATGAGGGCTGCGTTTATTTCCGCGGTGAGTTCCTTGCCCTTTTTCGTTTCTACTTTTATCCTGTAAGGCGGGAAATCTTCTCCGTTCAGTCTCTTTTTAAAGTTTTCTATTATTTTTTCTTTAGCTTCTGGAGGAAAGAAAGAAATATCCAAAAGGTTTTCACCTACTATCTCATCTTTCTCATAACCGAGCTTTTCTGCAGCGGCCTCGTTAACTTCCTCAAATACACCATCTTGGTCGACAAGGTAAATCGGGTCCGGACTCGCATTGAAGAGCTTTTTGAATTTTTCTTCAGCTTTCTTTCTCTCGGTGATGTCCATCCCAGAACTCAAGATCGCGATGATCTCTCCGTCATCGTCTCTCAACACGGTATTTCTCCAGGAGATCATTCTTTCTTCACCATCCTTTGTCAGGATGGGATTCTCATATCTTTTTCTCTCCTCGATCTTTCCTTCCTCTAGAGCTTTAAAACTATCTTCGATCACTTCTCTACTTATTCTCTCAGGCAAAAAATTCTTGAACCAGTTCTTTCCGATGATCTCTTCCTTATCATATCCGAGTATTTCACATCCTCTCTGATTTATCTCCTCGACTTTCTGATCCTTGTTGATCACCACGATGATCACATCGGCGATATCGAGATATTTTTGAGCTCTCTTCTTCTCCTTCTCTAAACGCTTTTTTGCCCTTTTCTCCTCACTCCTTAAACGAGTCCGCTCTATGACGTCCTCTTTCATGCTTTCGTAGTGTTCTCGGGTGACCTTTCCTTCCTGTTGGGCTTTGAACACTTCAGGAGGCATGTAGAACGAGTTTTCGTGCAGCTCGGTGTAGATCAGTACCGTAGGGTGTGTGTTAAGAACGTCAACAAGTGTTTCAGGGGCAAACTTTTCCTCGTTATATTGGCACATGGCTATGACTTTTTGGTCCGGAAGGAACTCGTTCAGTTTTGTTTCATATTCCATCAGTCTTTCTACACCCGGCACGTCGCTGAAAACCCAGGTCATCTCTCCAGTCAATCTTAAGCCGTTGTAACCTTCGTCTAAAGCCTTTTTTTGAGCCTTGTCTATCAACTCGATCATCTCATCCGGGTCGAAATACCCGTCTTTAAGGTAAGATTCGCTTTTTGTTATGAACTCGAACTGGCCTGATCCTACAAACTTTTCTACATCAAAACCCAATTCTTCAAAAGCTTCGATGACCTCCTTTTTAGTCCTGTCATCAACGACATAGAGACATTTTTCATTCCTCTCTATCCCTAGAGACATGAAAGATGAAAGTGCGGAGAGCTGTTCCTCCTTATCCCTATAGATACAGCACATATGAGTGCCCAGTTCTTGCTCTTCTAATTCTGACTCTAAACTTTCGTTAACCCTCAACTTTTCTTCAAGTTCTTTCTTGTCTTCCATTTTTTTCCCTCTAATCATTCAGATTTTCAGCTTTTTCAAGAGCAATATCGAACCTAACTCCTCCTAACTCAGAATCTTTCACTTCTACGCTTCCTCCGTAACTCTCGACTATCTCCTTCGCCAGATACATTCCCAATCCACTACCTGCATTTTCACCTTCCTTGAAACCTTTTTCAAATATCTTTTCTTTATTCTTGTCTGGTACCCCTTTGCCGTCGTCTTCTACTGTTACAACACACTCGTCTCCTTCATATTCGCCTCGAATTCTGATATTATCACAATCCGAGTGCTTTATCGAATTCTCTACCAGATTAGAAATCATTTCTTGTAACAGTGTTCCTCCCTTCACTTTACATCCCGATGTTTGAACTTCTACATCTATATTTTCTTTTTCCAGTTGACTCTCGTGTTCAGACAAGACTTGATCTAAAACGGAATCTACCTCTACATCGCCGATTTCATCCTCTTCTTTTATCTGATTGAGCTTCCTGACTTTCTCTATTATCTCATCGCTTGCCCTGGCAACCTTCTTTGCCTTCTGAATATAGTCATCAGCTTCATCAGGGAGATCAATATCTTCTTCTAAAAGGTCTAGATATCCTTTCACGAGTTGTGTTTTGTTTTGGACGTCATGTCTCAACAAAGAGTAAAGGAATTCCTCTCGCTCTTCCATCTCTACTCTTTCCAAGGCTTCCTTTACATGATCCATCAGAAGTTCTGCCATCTTCAGATCTTCTTCGCCGAAATCATCTACATCGGTCGAAAGGGCCTGAAAGATCCCGTGTTCGCCTATAGGTACACTGATAGCCGATTTAAATCTTTCCAAAGTGGGGTTTGCTTGATCTTCTACATGAATATCTTCAACAATGAAAGACCTGTTTTCAAGATAAGTTTTTCCAGCAACGCTGTTGTCAATCGGTAGCGGATTCGATTTCGAGGAGACTTTCTCCGTAAGTTCTGAAGACCGAACTAAACCTTTCATCACGTCATCTTCGGGCACGCTTATCTCACATATATCAAACTCGAGTACATCTTCTGCTGCCTCCACTGCGAAAGAGTATATATCCTCTTCCGAATCGTAAGTCTGCAGTTCAGCGCTGATCTCGTGCAATCTCTCGATCTTGTTTTTATTTTCTTCCAAATATTTTTTGGCCACTTTTCGCTCGGTGATATCGCGAACTATTGCCATGAATGAAACAGGATTCCCTTCAGCATCTTGAATTACACTGACCGAGATTTCTGCTAGGAATTCATTTCCATCAAAATCGAGAATAGTATATTCTATATTCCTTATCTCACCTTTCTCTAAAGTTTTTTCAAGATTTTCTGCCGCTTTTTCTCTGTCTTCTGGAGCGATTATATCGAACGCACTTTTTCCTATTAACTTATCCTTGGAAGGTAACTCTAGCATTTCCACTGCTTTTTGGTTGCAATCTATTATTTTACCTTCCAAATCAGTGATAGCAATTGTTTCGGGCGACGTTTCAACAATAGTTCTATAATGCTCTTCCGTCTCCTTTCTCTCGCTGATATCTCTTATACTCGCAAGAATCTTCGATTCTCCGGCGATTTCAGCCTCCTTAAGAGTCACTTCTACCCAGAAAAGTGTACCGTCCTTCTTCTGAGCTCGCCATTCAAAAGTTATGGGACCCTCCTCCTTAGTTTTTTGAATTCGCTTTTGTGCTTCTTCTTGGGTATAAGGATGTTCTCCAGAACTCAAATCCTCAATTGTCAGTTCCAGAGCTTCCTCCCGCGAATATCCATACATCTCGCACATCCTCT
>JAZKSH010000061.1:0-11437 GCA_036626195.1 Thermoplasmatota archaeon
GTTCCTGTTCACTCCCCCTTTATCCGCTCAAAGAACCTTTCGCTCCTAAAGCGGGAGTAGCCGAGCATGGCCAAAGGCGCTAGACTCAAGATCTAGTCCTATAGGGGTCCGAGGGTTCAAATCCCTCCTCCCGCATCAATAATTCTTTTCGAGCAAAGCGAGAAAAGTGATTGAAAGGAGGAGCGAGCGCCAGCGAGTTCCTAGGCATCTTTTTTCGAAAAAGATGCATCAAAAAGATGTAGGGCTTTCAGAGAAAGCCCTTAAAAAAGACTAACCACGTGTACGACTTTTGAAAAGAGCCCTTAAAATACTACATATTGCAAAAGCATATATACTCACAATATGTATTCGATAAGTAAGAAATCTAATGTAGAATGGTGATGAATATTCCGTCCGTTAAGAAGCTTAAGGAAAGAGAAGATATAGAGGGATTGAACCAGATGCTGATACACGAAGATAGACACATAAGGAAGGAAGCCACCGAAGCGATCTGTGAACTCGCGGATAAAGGGGTTTATGACAGGTCGACTCTGAGACCATTGACCAAGGCTTTAAAGGATGTGAACGAAGACATCCGATGGAACGCAGCCGAGGGCATATACAAGCTGGCCGAAAACGGTGTGTACGTCGAGGCTTCTTTAGCTCCTCTGAAGGATCTTCTGACCGAGGAGAGCGAATACGTCCGCTGGAACAGCGCTCGTGCTATCCGTGCTCTGGCGGAGAACGAAATTTACGACTCCGATTCTGTTGAAAAATTAAATGACTTACTGAAAGACGACGATGAGTACGTCCGCTGGAACAGCGCCCGAGCCTTGGAAGAGTTGGCTGAACAGGGCGTCTGTAACCCCTCGACCCTTGATCTGTTGATCGAACTTTTGGAAGATCCGGACCAAGACGTGAGGAATGCAGCGATCTATACTATTCGAGCCTTGGCTAAACAGGGTATAACCAGTGAGGAATCGATCGATAAATTGGTCGAACTCTTGGACGACGTAGATTCTGACGTCAAATGGAACGCGACGAAGGCCATGGAGACCCTCTCCAAACAGGGTATGGACGTTTCAGCCAGCATCGACCCTTTGAATGATCTTTTGGATGATGTGGATGAAGGTGTAAGGAAGGCCGCGGCTTCCTCTTTGAAGGTCTTAGCCGAAGACGGAATCCGCAGCAAGACCACCTTGAAAACTCTTAAGGAGATGTTGGAAGAGGGAGAAGAAGAACAGCAGATCTTTGCCGCCAGGTGGTTAAAGAAGTTCTCAGACATAGATCTGGTCGATAGAAGTACTATCGGCCCGCTGACATCGGCTCTTGAAAGTCCGGAAGCGAGAGTGAGAGAAGAGGCGGTAAGTGCCCTGCTAGCTTTCTCCAAAAAAGGTGTAGAATTATCTTCACAGGTGATCGAACCATTGAACGAGTGTCTAGATGATACTGATGACGCAGTAAGGAGCACGGCGGTTTTGGCCCTCAAAGAACTAGTCACTAAAGGTATATGGAAAAAAGAATCACTCGACCCTCTGCTCGACCTTCTCGATTCCAGGTCGGAAAAGCTCAGAGAGAAAGCCATCGAGGCGGTGGAAGCTTTCGCCATAGAGGGCGTCTGTCCAGCCTCCGTCTTCGAGCCCGTGATGGAGTCCCTCCAGGATCCCGATACCAACGTGAGAATATCGGCGGTATCGACCTTGAGGCATCTAGCCGAACACGGCGTCTCTGATAGGGAGGCCATCATGCCGATAAATCAGAACTGCCTGCAGGGGGAAGATGAAGATCTGAAAGAGAGAGCCGCTATGACACTGTACGTTTTCGCTGAACAGGGAATCTATGATGAAGATTCCTTAGATCATCTGGGAGAACTCAGAACGCATGACGATAAAGGGGTGAGGAGAAAGGCGGACCAGGTCATAAACATGATAAAGAGCCAAAGGCAGTGAGTTGAATAACGCCGTTCAAAGATCACCTTAATTTTTATCTACGTACTCGATGGGATCCTCGAGTTCGGCTTCTTTAAAACCTTTCAACCTCAGCTTGCAGGAGTCACATTCACCGCAGGCTTTTTGTTCTCCTTTATAACAGCTCCAGGTCCATCGTAAAGGCACGCCTATTTCGTCCGCCTTCTTAACGATATCTCCTTTAGTCATGTGGATCAACGGATATTTGATATCTATAGGTGAACCTTCCACGCCTCTTTTGGTGCCTTCTTCGGCCATATCTTCGAAGGCTCGATAGAATTCCGGTCTGCAGTCGGGATACCCACTGTAATCTCTAGCCGTCGCCCCGATATAGATCGCATCTGCTTCAACACTCTCAGCGTAACACAGAGCGTAAGACAACATAATAATATTTCTCGCGGGCACGTACGTAGAAGGGATGGATCCGCCAATGTCGTCGCTTTCATGCTCAGGTATTTCCTCTCCACTTTCAAGCAGAGACGACCTTCCTATCTCCGACAGAGGAATATTCAAGATCTTGTGTTCCTCTACGGAATAATGAGAAGCTAGTTTTTTAGCACTTTCTATCTCCTTCTCATGTTTCTGCCCGTAGATGAAGGTGAGAGCGCACAGTTCGTCGTGTTCTTGGGCGGCGATACCCAGAGTCGTAGAAGAGTCCAAGCCACCTGAAAGCAGGACAACGGCTCTACTCATCTAGACCCCTCTTTGCCCATGCACCTTGTCCTCTAGATTCGTCTATCCCTATCTCGACGGAATTTATCTTTTCAGGAAAATCGAGTTCCTCTATAACCTTTTTCAGCAGGTAGAGTGCGAGCTGTTCCGCGGTCACCTGCTCGATATCCAGGATCAAGGCATCCTCTTCTGGGAAGACATACCTCTTATCCTCCAATTCGATGATGACTTCATCATTTTTTACCGTCAATTCTTCCATCCCGGAAGCGATAAGTATGCGGTGATCTAGACGCTCGGCTATGTTCCTCAATTTTTCCTTTATCGGCAGAAAATCGTAAACCACGCCGCTCTTTTTCGGCTCCCCCGAGATGATAACGTGTATCGCATAATTATGGCCGTGTATCCTCCCACACTTTTCATGTCCAGGGAGGAGATGAGCTGCGGAAAAGGTTATGGATTTCTCCCAGCCGTCCAATTTCAGCCGTATAGTGCTCATATTTCTTCACGTCTAAAGGAGTAAGTCGTGAAAAAGAATTTAACCTTTGTGCCTTTAGCAGAGTTAGAGGTAAAAAATATGGCTGTAGAAGAAGGAGATCTTGTAGAAGTCGATTATATCGGTAGATTTGAAGATGGAACCGTGTTCGATTCATCCATCGAAGAGGAGGCCAAAGAATCCAAATTTTACGATGAGGAGAGAGATTATGGACCGTTAGAGTTCACAGTGGGAGAGGGACAAGTGATACCGGGTTTCGAAGAGGGTGTCATCGACATGGAAGTGGGAGATGAAAAGGAGATCGAGATCCCTCCTGAGAAAGCCTATGGCGAGTCCGGCGATCATCCTTTAGCAGGTAAGACACTGATATTTGAGATCGAAGTTAAAGGTAAAAGCTGAGGGAGAGACGGGGAGATCCTTTATCATTGAGAAGCCTGGTTAGAAATCTAGGCTGTAAAATATTGTAAACCGGTACCCAATAGGTAGGTCAGAACCACGGCTAAAAAGAAGGCCCCGGTCCAGGCGCCTACTGTGAACATTATTTTCTTCTTACCTATATTGGCGCTCCCCACGACCAACCCGCTGCCGATGACAGAAGCTATTATCGCTTCGGAGAAGGATATCGGTATCCCGAACAATATGCCTATCTCTGCGAGAAGCCCTGCAGTACCTAACGCCACGGCGGATCTTCTTGGACCTATATTCGAGTATTCGAAAGAAACCGCGTCTATTATCTTCGGAGAGAGTGTCCAGGCGCCGATAAGTATTGAAACGCTGCCCAATATCAAAAGGAATATCATGGGAAAGCCGATCGAGCTCAAGGGGCCAACGGCTAAGCCGACAGAGTTAGCACCGGCGGTCCAAGCGACCAGTAGACCCGCGAAAAGTATCATGTATCTGATCGCGTCCTTTGACTTTTCTTTAGAAAGAAAGTGTCTCGCCGCCTTAGCTAAAGGATAGCTGATACCGATGCCCAGGAATGGGATAAGGAGCCAGTAACCGATTATATTTTGGAGAGAAGCCCATTGGATGGAATTTCCAAAACTCAGTGCGCTTCCAATGACCGCTCCCACCACGGTGAACGCTGTCGGCATCGGATAGCTCAGGATAACACTGCTGATCACCAATATAGAGGCGATGAAAAGAATCGAAAAAGCCTGTAATACCTGTATCTCTCCGTGAATTATCCCAGAGCCGATCGTGTTGGTTACGCTTTCACCCTGGACGAACGCCCCCAAGCTGGCAACGATCCCCGCGATCAGGGCGGATTTTAGGATACCAGAAGCTCCAGAGGACGATACTGGACCAAAAGCTGGCGGGACAGAGGACGCACCTATGGAGATCCCCATGAATATAGAAGCAACCACCGCAAACAATATGATCGTCATATCATTTCCCACCGAACTCTTTTTCTCTTCCTAGATGAACCCATTTCATGATCTCCCGCCTGAACCCAGTATACATTATTGAAGTAGGAGTATAAAGACTTTGATTTATATCTTGCCCATGAGGTCGACACTTCGTAAAGTAAGGATGAATTATTTTATACTCCCCTTTATTCGAGAAGATGATAACCATGACCGACCGCTCGGAGAAGTATCTAAATTTCATTGAAGGCGAATGGATCGGATCGGAAGGAGGGACTTTTGAAGTGAATAATCCAGCCGATCCCGAAGAGACTATAGGCCTCTTTCAGAGCTCAACCGAAAGGGATGTAAACGAGGCGGTGAAAGCTGCTGGAGAATCCCAAAAAGGATGGGAGGGAGTCTCTGGACCGGAGCGCGGGAAGATATTGAGAAGGACTTCAGAACTCATGAAAGAACGTGAAAAAGAACTGACGAAAACACTTACGCGGGAAGAGGGAAAGACCTTAAGCGAAGCTGAAGCAGAAGTACAGAGAGCGATCGATATATTCAGTTATTATGCAGAAAAGGCTAGAGAACTCGGTGGAAAGGTAAGCTCACCTACCGCTATAAATAAAGAGTTGTACACCAAGAAGGAAGCCCTAGGGGTGGTCGGTCTGATAACCCCCTGGAATTATCCCATGGCTATACCTGCATGGAAACTCGCTCCCGCTTTAGCGGCGGGAAACACCGTGGTCATAAAACCCGCCTCATTGGCACCTAATTCATGCAGAAAGTTGATCGAATGTTTGCATGAAGCCGGCCTGCCGGAAGGTGTGGTTAACTTTGTCACTGGTCCTGGAAAGACGGCGGGAAAAGCGCTCGTTACGCATGACGATATCAACGCGGTATCTTTTACGGGTAGTCTAGAAGTGGGCGAACAGGTGTACGAACAGGCTTCGAAAGGCGGGAAAAGAGTCCAGACGGAGATGGGTGGAAAGAATCCCGCTCTCGTCATGAAGAGTGCCGATATAGACGAGGCGGTAGAGATAGTGGCGAACGGTGCCTTTGGAGTGACCGGACAGGCATGCACCGCGACCTCGAGAGCTATAGTGCAAGAAAGTCAGTATGACGATTTTGTCGAGAATATCGCGAAGAAAGCACGGTCTATAGAAGTTGGCCCAGGTCTTGAAGACTCCGGCATGGGTCCTCAGGTGAGCGAAGAAGAGCTGGAAAGTACTTTAGACTACATCGAGATCGGTAAGGAGGAGAACGCAGAGATACGGGCCGGAGGGAAAAGGTTGACTCAGGGCGATCTTTCCAAGGGCTATTTTCTCCAGCCTACAGTCTTCTCTGGCGTCGAACCGGATATGCGTATAGCCCAAGAGGAGATATTCGGGCCGGTTTTGGCGGTCATGAAGGCGCAAGATTACCAACATGCGGTGAAGATAGCCAATGACGTGGACTACGGACTTTCCGCCAGCATCATAACGGAAGATCTATCGGAAGCACACCGCTTCGTCGAAGATTCGGAGGCCGGTGTGGTGAAAGTGAACGAGAAGACTACTGGTCTCGAGCTGCACGTCCCCTTCGGAGGTTTCAAAGGGTCTTCGAGCGAGACATGGAGAGAACAGGGAGACGCCGCTTTAGATTTCTACACCATAAGCAAGACCATCTACCTCAATTATTGATTGATGTTCATGGAAGGCTATCTGAAAGAATTAAAGAACTGCACACTCTGCGAATGGAGGTGTGGAGTGAATAGGCTGGAAGGCGAGAAAGGAGTCTGCATGCTGGGGGAACCTAAAATTGCTTCCACCACTTTACATCCAGCACCGCCGCAGAGCTACACAGTCTTCATGGCCGGCTGTAACTACAGGTGCTTGAACTGCCAGAACTGGACAATAGCTCATTTTCCAGAGAAGGATACCCGGGTGAGAGGTTACCTGGCGCCGAAGCAGCTGTCGAAAGAAGCGGTCGCGAAAATAAGATCGAGGAGAGGGAGCGCGATCGGCGCTGACAGGATTTTTTTCAGCGGCGGATCACCGACGCCCAGTTTGCCCTACGTCGAAAAGGTGGTCGAAGAGGCGAGAAAGATTGATGGAGGGATCAAGGTAAATTACGATACGAACGGTTTTCTAACTGAACCTTCGCTGGAGAGAGTGTTGGATTTCACAGACTCCATCACTTTCGATATAAAAGCGTTCGAGGATCGAACCCATAGAGAGTTGACCGGTGCCCCGGTCGAGCCGGTCCTGAGGAATGCGAAAACCGTAGCTGAAAGAGCTCCCGATAAGCTGTGGGAGTACAGATATCTGTTGATCCCGGGTGTCAACGAAAAGGACGTGGAACCCTTGGCCGAATTTCTCGCAGAGATCGATGAAAGTCTTCCACTGAATTTCCTAGCCTTCAGACCCAATTTTGTGTTGGAGGACCATCCCGGGGCAGGGAGAAAGGAATTGGAAAGTGCTGTAAAAAGAGCGAAAAGAGCCGGTCTAGAAAACGTTTCCTGGACCGGGAGCCCCGGGATAAGTGGCGAAAAGGACGAAATAGATATATCCCGAAAAAGCCGGGAACTGGGTTGTACAAGCGATCTGAGAAACTGTGGCGGTTGTGAAAAAAAGTTCAAATGCCCCGTTAAGAAGTATAGACCGGGAGGGCTGAGATGAAACCTATGAAACTCGTTCACTTGAAAGAGATGGCGCCGTAACCTACCACTTCTCTCTGGTTTACCACGTCGCCGCTGGTCGCATATTTCAACAGTTCTCCTTCAGTTCCTCCGGAGCCGACCATCATCGACGCGACAGGACCGTATCCGCACATCGAGATATTGTTTTCCTGGACCGTCTGGAAAAGCCCGTCGGGATCGTTCTTCAATATCTTTTCTATCGCCATCTTGTCCTTCTTCTCGGCGTTCTCCTTCAGGACGTAATGGGAGAAATCGGTCGAGGCTATGACAACCACGTCTTTTCCTTCCGAAGCTTCTCTGATCTTTTCACCGATCTTCGTCGAGCTCCGCAGGTCCTGCTTGTTGCAGCAGATAGGCACTAACTTGAAGGAGTCTGAAAAGTACTGTAGAAAAGGTATCTGGACTTCGATAGAATGTTCTCTTCGATGGGCGATATTATCTTTCTCGATGACACCGCCTGCGAGTGAGTCCGCGAGCTCTTCGTCGATCTCGACCGTCCCGAGGGGAGTTTTATAGTCCTCATCTCCCAGGGAGACGGCCGCTCCCATGCCTTGATGGTTTGGTCCCAGGATCACCACCGTTTCTGGTAGACCGTCCTCCGCCAGGGCTTTGTAAGAGTGAGCCGCGACGGGTCCGGAATAAACGTAACCTGCGTGAGGGCACACCAGCCCTTTGATCTCTCTCTCGTTTCCCTTCTCGGAGGGGATCTCACCCGGGCCCAACTCATGTTTGAAACATTCCTCTATCTTCTGTTCAAGCGTACTTTCGGTCCCGGGATAGAACTGTCCAGCTACTGCAGGCCTTCTCACCATCGATATCCACCTATGAAAATAATATGAAGTTAAACATATTTAAAACTATTGTCTTGAAAAGGGATCTCTCGATGAACAAAAAGGTGGAAAAATCTAAATTGCTTATGGTCCATGCTAGAAGGAGGTTTGCAGGATGTTGAACATTGACGGTGCCCACGGAGAAGGCGGCGGACAGATAGTCAGGACTGCACTAGCGATGTCCATGATCACCGGTGAGAAAATAAAATTGACCGACATAAGGGCGAACCGACCGAATCCCGGCCTTTCACATCAACACGTAATGGCTGTCAGGGCGGCTCGGGAGATCTGTGATGCGGAAACTGAAGGGGTGGAGAAAGGCTCCTCCAAGATAGTCTTTGACCCTGAAGACGTGAAGGGAGGCGGGTTCGAATTCGATATCGGCACCGCCGGGAGTGTCACTTTATTGGCTCAAGCTTTACTGCCGGCAGCTCTACCCAGCGGCAAACGATTCTCTATGGTGCTGAAAGGAGGCACCGACGTCAAGTGGTCTCCACCCTACGATTACTTCGAGAACGTCTTTTTGGCACTTCTGAAAAAGATGGGAGCGAACATCTCGTCTAAACTTGTAAAGAGAGGACACTACCCGAAAGGAGGAGGCGAGATGGAGTTGAATATCGAGCCCGGACAACTGACCTCTCAGGAGACATCACAGCAGACCGATGCGGTGAAAGGCAGGTCCTTCGTGACGAACCTGCCAGAACACATCGCCCGCAGGATGAAAAAAGAAGTGCTGAAAGAGTTTTTAGAGCAGGAAACGTCCATAACCATAGACTCTTACAGCTCGGCCAGCGCCGGCACGGGGATAGTGATCTGGACAATAGGTAAAAAGATAGTCGGTAAAGGGGTTCTGGGGGAGAAAGGGGTCCCGGCGGAGAAAGTGGGAAGAGAGGCTGCCGAGGGGCTTAAGGAAGAGATTCAGGCCGACGTGGACCTGGATGTCAACGCCGCGGACCAGCTCATACCTTATCTCGCGATGATAGATGATGAAGGAGTTCTCAAGGTGAGAAAGAAAACGGGCCATCTGGAGACCAATGTCTGGGTGGTGAACCAGTTCCCCGGTATGGATGTGGAACTCGAAGAGGAAGACGGTATAGTGAAGATAATATATTGATAGATTGAGAGAGGATAGCATGAGGCCGAAAGTGATAGTTAACGTGGCGATGTCCGCCGACGGCAAGATCGCGCTGCCGGATAAAAGCGAGGTCAAGATATCCGGCGAGGATGATTTTAAGAGGGTTCACGAACTGAGGAATAGAGTGGATGCGATACTGGTGGGAATAGGCACCGTTCTCGCCGACGATCCAAAACTGACCGTGAAGGAGAAGTACGTTGAAAAGCCGAAGCATCCGCTCAAGGTGGTGCTCGATTCTAAAGCAAGAACGCCGAAAGGTGCTCAACTGTTCGAAAAAGGGGATTGGCTGATAGCTACCACCGAAGATGTGGATGAAAGAGGATGGATAAGATGCGGTAGAGGAGATGAAGTAGATCTAGAGTTGCTGATGGAAGAACTGGTGGATAGAGGCGTAGAAGAACTTCTAGTCGAAGGCGGCGGCGAGGTGATAAGTTCCTTCTTCGAATTCGGTGCGGTGAATGAATTTAACGTCTTCGTCGGAAGTCTAGTGATCGGCGGGAAAGAGGCACCCACTCCCGTTGACGGTCTTGGCGCTGAAGATATGGACGATCTCGTGAGCCTAAAGTTAAAGGATCACGAAGAGCTGGATGACGGCATACTGCTGAAGTATACAGCAAGATCGGAGGCGGATAGATGACTAAGTTCCTCGTTGACAGGATGCTGGGTCAGACCGCCAAGTGGTTGAGGCTTTTAGGTATAGATGCGGAGTACGCCCCTGAGGGTGATGACGAGAAGCTGTTAGATATAGCGGAGAGAGAGGACCGCATCATAATCACTAGAGATAAGGAACTGGGCAGAGATGATAAAGCGATACTCGTAGAGAAGGATCCTACCGAAATAATAATCAAAGAGGTTCTGAAAAAGCACAATGTGGAGATAAAGCCTTTGACCCGCTGCTCTAAGTGCAACAGGGTGGTGGAAAAAGTCGAGCGGGAAGAGGCTAAAGGAGAGGTCCCTGAGAACGTGTATGAACGGAATGAAGATTTCTGGCACTGTGAAAGGTGCGACCAGTACTACTGGAAAGGCAGTCACTGGGAAAAGATAATGGATAATATAGAGGACATACTTGAAGATGTATGATTAGGAATGGGAAAACTTTTTATCATCTCGAAAGGTAGAATGATATCAAGTCGATACTATGGATGGAAAACGAGTGAAAGAGATGTTTGATAGATCCAGCATGATCAGTATTATTCTAGTATTGTTAGTTGCAGTTGTATTGCTCGTCCCGAATACGGCATCGCCTACTTTGGTCAGTGCTGAGGAGAACGACGAGGAAGTGAAAGTTCCCGAGTGGTACGAGGGAGATTCTTGGGAATACAAAGTAAAAGAAAAGTTAGCTGAAGGTATGACACTGCTCACTGAGGTAGAAAAAGAAGTGATAGGTGAAAAGAAGTACAAGATTAATATCGTTGAAGGGGGAACTGAGACCTATGAAAGCTATGTATTGGAGGAGAGACACGACCGAGAGGTAGAAGAGGAGGACAAGGAACTAGAAGATATAAAAGGCGAATTTGGGTATACAAAAGATAAACTATCTCCGATAACGACTCAACCGACTGGCCAAAATCTGAGTGTTTACTATCCCCCTCTGAAAGAGCTTGATTTCCCTTTCTCAGTGGGTGACAACTGGTCATATGATGAAGGTTACTTCCTAGAAAAACAGTCAGAAGATGATCCCTTAGAACCGGCTAGGAATATAATAAAGTATCAAGGACGGGTCGAAGAAAAAGTCACTAGAGATGTGAATGGAAAGAGTTTAGAGACCTATATGGTGAATTTCACCATACTCGCAGAGGACTTGAATGCTGATGAGAACCCGCTTCGATGGAGGAGACAAGAGATCTATTTCTCTCCGGAAGTCAAAAATGTAGTGCATAAGGAGATGTATGAGACTAGAAGGCTACCGGAGGAGGATTACGGAGATGAGGCTATCGCCCGAGAAGAGAATGTGGGAAACGAAACATTGGTAGACTACGACGTCCAGCCATATGAACCGGAGAATGAAGATGGTGAAGAGTCCCTTTTGGGCGTAGGGATAATCCTTCTTATAATAGGTATAACTACGGCTACGCTGTATTTCTACAAGAAAGTGAAAACCACCCACTGAAGGTTGGAGCGGAATCGAAGCGCTGATCCGAAGTTTTAGAGATAATCAATGATGATACTTTTCGGTTAGATTTGACTTTTTATAGGATATTGCTGAGATAGAGTGATTATAGATTTCGAATTTTTTATACCTGTAGATGAGCTTATTCACTGAGATGAGGAACCCCTATTCACCTAAAATATATATAACAGAAAACAAATCTACCTGTTGATTAATGTA
>JAZKSH010000062.1:0-11303 GCA_036626195.1 Thermoplasmatota archaeon
ATACTGCTGCTCTTCCGATGAAGAGGAATCTCCTCTCACAGCTTTTACCTCTATTATATGATCACCACCATCTAGCCCTTCATATTTGTGCGAGGTGTCCATGCCTACTTCTATCCATCTATCCTCGTTCAGCCTTATCTCGTGATACTCAGTATTTTCAGAGCGCCACTCCACCAGGACATCAGACTCATGAATCATTTCACCCTCTTGTGGTGATATTATGTCCACCCATGGATCGTCCATGGAAATGACGTTCAAGGTCGCCTCGGCGAGTAGGTCGGTCCCATTTACGGTGTAAGTGCCGGTCACTATCCATTCACCAATGTTCTCGGAATGATATTCGTTTTCTATCCACTCACCCCCTGCATCTTCCTCTATAGACCATACCGTATCGGCCGTTACATCTCCTATCAGATTGGCGAACTCATCGTATGCTGAAGCGTGGTAAGTGATATTTTCTCCCGCGGGTATAGTCTCATACTCAGGCTCTATTTCTATGTGATCTAGCTCTGCCGGTTCAACTGTAACTGTCGTTGTCGGAGACGTCGTATCTCCGTACGTGGCTGTCACGTCGTAGGCTCCCGCTGTTGTCTGGTCGAAAAGTCCCGTATTATCTGTGTTCTCCCAGGAGAAGTTCGTATCTTCTTCGTCTATCAGATTATCATATTGATCGTAGGCTCCCGCTGAAAAATCTATCGTCTCTCCCGCAGTTATCGTCTGATCTGTATCTGGATCGATCACCACATAGTTCACTTCCGAGGATTCCACTGTAACTGTCGTTATCTGAGACACCTCGCTTTCGTACGTAGCTGTCACGTCGTAATCTCCGACTGTTGTCTGGTCGAAAAGTCCTGTATTATCTGTGTTCTCCCACGTGAAGTTCGTATCTTCATCGTCTATCAGATTATCATATTGATCGTAGGCTCCCGCTGAAAAATCTATCGTCTCTCCCGCAGTTATCGTCTGATCCGTATCTGGATTGATTTTAACATAAGACACTCCTGCAGGTTCGACTATCAAAGTGGCGTTATCATTAAATTCGTCTCCTCCTTGGGTATAAGTACCAGTAACGTTCCACGTACCTGCAAATTTCGAAGTATAAACGTTATTATTCCAGTTTCCGCCCGCACCACTCTCATTCGACCAATCTGTTTGAGCTGTCACTTCTCTTATCTTGTTGCCGTTTTGATCATAGGCGGTGGCATTGTATCCTTGATTCTCTCCTGCCGTTACCGTCGAGTCCTGAGGCGTGACCTCGATGTGATCCACGACTGCGGGCTCTTGTTTCTCATCTGTATTGTTCTCCTCTAAACCGTTCTCTCCCACCGCTCGAACCACATACCACCAGTAGATATCGTCGACCATACCTCTGTCTTCATCAAGATAGGAATAAGAGGGTGAGCCATCCGCCGTCACGTTGGCTATAAGAGCGGTCTCATCCCACGGTCCATCTCTATCCTTTGAACGGTAGATGTTGTATTGAGCAACTTCATCCGGATCGTCCGGACTCGCATCCCAGGTAACTAGATTGTGATCGTCCCCACCGGTTCCGTCGGAAACGACACTTATATTGTCCATCCACAGCTCTCCAATCGCAGTTCGATCAGCTCCAATTCCCTCAGCCACTACTTTCATGTAAGCTCTCACCGAAACTACTTTTCCTGATGGTTGGTAAGTGGCATCCGGTCCAAACTCTATCCATTCAGAATTCTGCTCAGCGTTATCGTAATCAGAATAAATGGTTTTCCATCCCCCCTGAGTATCGTTGACGAGGATCTCAACGGTGGCATTAGTCACATCACATTGATTTTGTTCAAGCCAGATGTTTTTGTTGTATGCTCCGTTGACAGTAATCTGGGAAGATGTATTCACTACATCCTGTTCCCAGTAGGCTTCTTCCGTTGTAACGCCTCCTCCAGACTGCGAAGCTATAGAATATATCGAACCGGAACCGTCCGCTTGATAGGAGTTCTCGTGCCATCTCGAATCTCCTTCAAACTGTAATCTAGTTAGATTCCAAGGTTGATAATCGTCCATGAATATCCCATTTTCGATCAGCTCGCCCAAGGGGTTTGAATGTTCTACATTCAGGTTCTCGGGCGGCTGGGGCGGTTCCCCTAAAACCGTAAAATAATCATCGCTGACAGCTTCGCCTACGCGCCCTTCGATATCCACCGCTTCTACTTTGACCAAACACTCGCTGCTGTTGTAGTTGGAAACCGTCCACGCATGATTATCAGTCGGCGCTAAACCTGTCACTACCTCATCCCACGTTTCCCCTCCATCGTTACTGCTGTAAAGGTTAACATGATCGATCTCGTCATAACCTTCAGTCATGTTCCACTCGATGGTCCGATCTTCATAGGCGTTCCAAACCTCGCCGCCGTCAGGTCTGTTCACTTTGACGTGAGGAGGCCCGGGTTCTCGTACCGCTTTGCTGTTATCTTCTTCAATCTCTCCAACAGCCCTTACCAAGTACCACCAGTAAGTATCATCTGCTTCGCCCTTGTCTGGATCTATATAACTGTAATTAGCTGATCCATCCGCATCGATACTAGCTATCCGAGTGCTCTCATTCCAAGGACCTGTCTTTTCCGCAGAACGATATATATTATAATGATTCACGTTGCCGGGATCGTCCGGGCTGGTCTTCCAAGTGATCAGATTGTCTTCAGTACCTTTTGGGATCCTGATATCATCAAAATTGTGATCATCTTGCTGTGTCACGCCCTGACTGAGGAATCCTTTGTATTCGGAGGCGGTGTAAGTATTGTTCATGGCCGTCAGTATCATCTCCCCGTCCAGGTAGATGGAAAACTCGTGACTCTCATCGCGTTCGATAGTCAAGTTATGCCAATCTGTATCCGCATTCCAATCTGTGCTGTTTAGAGCGGTCGGGGTTCCCCCATCAGCTCTCAAAAGAGTTATCTGTGGGTCTTGTCCAACCTCTAGTTCTCCGGTTACGGTAACAAAATATCCATTTGCATTGGCAGGATTTGGATCACCTGTTTGTATAAAATAGAAGCCTATTCTCTGGTAGTTATTTTGATCATGGAAATCCGTCCTTTCGAGGGAAAAGTTGTATTCCCACCTGCCATAGGCCCAATGGGTCGATTCGCCTGAAGAGATCCTGCCCTGTCCCTCCAACCAACCCTGGTCAGCTCTCCAATTTCCATCATATACCGTCCATTCAGGATCTGAACTATAATCCCCGTCCGAAAAGTTATCGAAGACCACCATTATCGGATCCGCAACATTCGGGCTTCCGTCATGCTCGACTGTGACGTTCTCCGGCGGCGCCGGTGATTCCCCTATGGAAAAAGTTCCGCTTATATCGGTGTGATCCCGGTTGTTTTCGTCGTGGACCGTCGCTCTGATCTGGCACTGGTCGCTGTTCTCGTCTGGGACGGCCCAGGAGTAGCTGCCAGTATCGTTGAGTCCGTGATCTATGGCCTCCCAATTCCCACCGCCATCCAAACTTAGATCCAGATCGACGCTCGTTATGTTCCCTGCTCCTTCCGTAGTTTTCCATTCTATCTCTTTTTGGGCACCTACATCCCATTCTTCACCCCCTGAAGGTCTGGTAACGTTTATCTCTGGGGGATCCACAGCCAAAGTCAAGGCGGAGATGACTGTAACGTCTTCGGCAGGACAATCCCAGCTCATGGTCGTGGTTCCGCTGTCTGCCCTCTTGTTACTTCCGGCTCCCCACATACCGTTCTCAGATCCGACGTCGCTCCACTGCACCGTCTGATTTGCCGTTGCGTTTCCTTCTCCCTCTGAACCGGTCTGAGCGACTACATCTACGACCATATCATGCGGGAGCGAGTTCACGTCGACCGAGATGGAGGTGTCTTCTTCCGTCCTCCCGGTGACGCCATAAAATGGATCGTTTTGATCCACGCCGGCAAAGGTTATCGCTCCAGCAATAACATCATCGGCGTCGGCCCCGCCAACTTCTACGTCTATATATTCGACTCCCCCGGGTGGGTCCGGATCTTTCAAAATCCATATCTCGGTCCGAACATCATTTGACTCGGTGGTTACCCTCTGAAGTGCTTGAGAACCGTACATAACCGACACCCCCTCGGCGCTGTTGGGAGACCATGACAAACTCACTATCATAACCATGTTTTCCCCTTCCCCGATGGCGTGAGGCCAGGAAAAAATATCATTCTGAGGCACATTACTCACGGTTATGTTGCTGGTAGAGTCTATCGAGATGCCGCTGTTTTCTAATCTATCATATTCTGATGAGACCGTCTCTGACGATCTCTCTCCTATCCCACTCTCATCAAAAGATCCGTCCGATACCGCGCCTCCAGAAAAAACTGAGAGCATCAACAGCAATCCTACTGCTATGACGATAAATCGATTCTTGAAGGCCATTTCTACCACATAAGTAAATTAGCGTTCTTTTATTTATTAAGTTTTACTCTTACTCCTAAGCTTACTACCCATCCACCCGTAAGGAGTCAGAACGTTTTTAATAGACACATCTATTTTCCCGTAAAAGATGGACGACATGATGGATGACTGCCCGTACTGCGAAGTGCGGGTGAAAAATGTAGAGGAACATATCGAATTGAAGCATGAAGATTTCACCCTGTCAAGATTCCTTTTAGACTCCAAGACCACTTTGATCACCGGCTTACTGCTCCTCACGTCGTTCTTTCTTTTTTTACTCGATGCATCATTTCTCGTGCGTGGTGTCGAGGTACGCTTCTATCGTGTCTTTTTATTACTCGGCATTCTAGTTGGTGGAGTACCTCTTGCGAAGGAGGGTCTGACAGTTCTGATTAAAGAACACGAATTCGACGTCGACAGCTTGGTTGTGGTCGCTTCTATAGGGGCGATACTGATAGGATATTGGGGTGAAGCCGCGGTGCTTATCTTCCTTTTTTCTCTAGCCGAGACGCTGGAAGAATACTCAATATTTCGCAGCAGGAAGAGTTTGAACGACTTGTTAGATCTTTCCCCTTCGAAAGCTAGACTTTTGAAGGATGAAAAAACAAAAACAGTCGATCCGAAAGAACTATCCATTGGAGACATAGTGTTCGTCAAGCCCGGTGAAAGGATACCCGTCGACGGAAAGATAATAGATGGCTCTTCTTCCATAGACGAATCTCCCATAACAGGTGAATCCGTCCCAAAGGAGAAATCACAAGATGACGAGGTTTTTGCCGGTACTTTGAACGTTGACGGGGCTTTGAAAGTCGAGGTGACAAAGAAGAGTACGGATTCGACCCTCGCTAGAATAATAAAGCTTGTAGAAGACGCCGAAGAGAAAAAGGCCGAAACCGAAAGGTTCGTCAACCGGTTCGCCAAATATTATACTCCCGCAGTCCTTGTGATGGCGCTTTTCGTCTTCCTCATCCCCGCTTTTGTCCTAGGAGGTGCTTTTGATCTATGGTTTTATCGTACCTTGATACTGCTTGTTTTATCCTGTCCCTGCGCATTCGTAGTTTCTACACCCGTAACGATGGTCTCGGCTATCACAAAGGCGGCTAAAGACGGAGTGCTTATAAAAGGGAGTAAGTACCTCGAAAGGATAAAAGAAACCGAGACTGTAGTCTTCGACAAAACGGGGACACTGACCGAAGGTAAATTTTCAGTCACCGAGATAGTCCCGATGGGTGACATGGATGAGAAGGAGCTAGCGCTTGTGTCGGGCAGTCTCGAAGGAAATTCCAAACATCCTCTAGCTGAACCTATAGTGGATTTTTCTCTCCAAATGAACGATATCGAAGAGAAAAAATTGTATGACACAAAAGATTTCACTTCCTTGACCGGAGCGGGTATACAGGGAACCATCAACGGAGATATTTATCGGATAGGAAATCCCGAACTCTTTGATCTAGAGGATGAAACGAAAGAGGAAGTGAAGGAGAAGGCTTCGGAGGGGAAAACCGTAATAGTGGTGGAAAAAAACAGCACACCAGTAGGACTTATCTGTTTGGAAGATACCATAAGAGAAGGAGCTGAAGAAGTAATAAATGCGTTAAAAACGTATGGTGTGAAAACACTCATGCTCACTGGAGATGGAGAAAAAACCGCTAGATCCGTTGCAGAAGAATTGGGTCTGGATGGGTACATAGCAGATGTACTCCCTGAAGATAAGTTGAGCGAAGTGGAAAAACTGCAGAAAGAGGGTACTATAACGATGGTTGGAGACGGGGTTAACGATGCTCCCGCCCTGATGAAAAGCGACGTGGGTATAGCCATGGGTGCGGCGGGTTCCGATACCGCCATGGAGTCGTCGGATATGGCTCTTATGGAGGACGATATTTCCAAGCTGATCTATCTTTTTGTATTGAGCAAAAATACCATGAGGGTCGTGAAAGAGAACATTGCGGCGTCGATAGGCGTTAAGTTCGTATTGGCCGCCCTGACTTTTTTCGGAGTGGTGACCCTATGGATGGCCGTGGGAATCGGTGATGCGGGCATGGCTTTGATGGTCACCCTGAACGCTCTGCTGCTCGAGAAAAGGTCAACTGTTTGAATGAAAACCAAAATGGGATACCATGTGGTACCTGTATATACTACGCCTTTCGGACGATTCACTCTACACCGGCATCACGAAAGATTTAGAGAGAAGAGTGGAACAACATCGATCGGGAAAAGGAAGCAAATATGTCCGGAGTAGATTACCCTGCCGGATAGTTTACAAAGAGAAGATGGAAAATAGGAGTGAAGCCCTAAAAAGGGAGGCTGAGATCAAGAGGTGGAGCAAAGAAAGAAAAGAGGAACTGGTCGGTTGACTAGATTTCACTCGATTCGACTGTAGTATCCTCCGAACACTAATGTTTCAAAAATATATTTTCTAAAACTAATGGATCTAGAGGTGAAATTATTATGGACTTACTTCTCAATTATCCCTCTAAGCGCTCGAACACCTTTAATATCACGTACCAGCCTTAATCTAGAAGATAAACGGAATATATAACCCTAAATCCTAGAGCTTGACCAAAAAGTTAGAACTGTTTGCGCATCAGTATTCAAAAATCACTTTTACCCTATTTTTCGTTAGTTCTATCCTATAGTGGTTTTCATTGTCATCTCTACATTTCCAAGTAAACTCCTTCTATCCGTCCTGAGTGATAGACGACTATCAGAATCTCTAAGGTAATGAAGTTACTGATTCATATATTCTCGGTAATTTGGAAGAATCTGTACCCAGCTACTCCTTGACCCGTCTTATCGTCATAAGCTTGGGTGCGCAGCTCCTCGATTCGATCCTTATATTTCTCGTTGATGACCAGTTCTATCTCCACCCCATATTCATCCTCAAACTCCCTCTTTAGTTTATCTAAACCTTCTGTGAGAAGTCCCTCAGGTACTTTTGGAGACCAAAGTTGTAATATATAGGAATACTCCCTCCACAAGGACTTATCTACATCCCCCCATACTTCTTTTCCATATTCATAATCATACATGAATTTTTTCCAGATGATTTCTAAAGTGTGTTGGTAATTATCGCTACCGAAATTATTCCACCTATCTGTTGAAGGCTTGCCTTTGTACCGCATCCCGTCTAGATGGGTAACGACCTCACATAGAAATACTTCTTTACCATCATCTGAGGTGTTAATTCCTAATACGTCTATTTCTTTCTGTTCACCTTTCTCTAAAGACGTTTGGTGATAAGTAACTATCTCACAATCTACTACCTTCTTAAGGTATGCACCAACTATCAATTCTCCTACATCCGCTTCACACATGGTATCTCTCAATATAAGATAAGAACATATGGACTATTTCAACTTTTGTAACTTGACCGGAAACAAAATTTAAAAGACTTGATGACCGTTGGATGAGATCGGATTTGTATGAGCCACTATTAAGTGTCGAGTCTCAAATAAAATTTCAAAGTATTGAATTGAATAAAACGATCAGAATGATTTAAAATGTCTAAATCTTGGAACGGAACCAGGAGTGTATGGAAGGAGGAGTTCACTATATGATCGCTCGGTACACGCGCAGGGAAGCTTGCTTGTTCTTAGGGGGCACGGGGACCCGCAGAAAACGAAGTTTTCGAGGTGTCCAGCGGAAGGTTTCCTTCCGCGTAGTGACCACATCTTCGAAGAAGATGGGGGCACGGGGATTTGAACCCCGATCAACGGGTTTCCTCCACGTGAGGAGCTACCTCACGTGTCATCGAATCACGGGTCACCGCTCCAGTTAATCATCATCCCATAACTGGTCAGTAAACCCGATCGGCGATCATCCCACGTAACTGGAGCCCGTTAGGATGCCGTGTTACCCTATACCCCCAAAGGGAAGGGGTGTACACCGTTCTGTTACTTCACTGGAAGGAGATGTTTGGGTTACAGCGCTATCGGTAGTGAAACTATTCCTTTTTAGCTTTTTGGGTTATAATGTTTGATTATAGGTCACCGCTCTTTGTAATCTAACAACTTCCAAAGATATTTAACATGTCACTCTATCTAGTAAAACGATGATACTTCAAAATATAATAGACGACGTGATGGAAAAAGGTGCCGACTACTGTGACATAAGAAAGGAAAAATGGGACAGTACCAGCCTAACGTTGAAGGACGGTAAGATAGACAAAGTCACTAGCGGTAAAGAAGAAGGAGCGATGGTAAGAGTCCTCTATGAAAATGGATGGGGTAATGTAGGAACCTCTGACCTTGAGAATCTGAAAGAGACCGCTAAAAGAGCGCTAGAGATGGCCGAAAGCAGCAACGAGTACAAAAAAGAAGAGACCGAGATGGCAGACGTAGAAACCCACGAGGAAAAGGTCGAGATCGGCATGGAAGAGAACTTTTTAGATATCTCTCCAGAAGAGAAAGTTTCCTTTCTGAAGGAACTTGAAAAACAACTGAATAAAGATTTCGTCAGGTCTACGGAACTAAGGTATGGAGATAGCGTGGTGGACAAAGAGATAGCGACCAGTGACGGCACACATGTGGAAGTGAGAATTCCGAGGATCGTTACCTACATGATAGTGACCGGGAAGAGCGACACCATCCAGAGAGCCAGCGAGGGGATCGGAGGAACGGGAGGATACGAACTTACCGAAAGAGCCTACGATAAGAAAAATGTGGTCCTAGAAAGATTGGAAACTCTACTTGAAGCTGATACACCGCCGAGCGGAAAGATGTCTCTTATAATGGATCCTCATCTTACAGGTGTTTTCTCCCACGAAGCTTTCGGACACGCTGCGGAGAGCGATTTGGTTTCCACGGGCAACAGCTGTCTTGAAGGTAAGATAGGCGAGAAAGTCGCTTCAGACATAGTCTCTATAAAGGACGATCCCACGATGGAAGGCTATGGTTCCTTCCCATTCGACGATGAAGGCACTAAAGCTAAAAACAGGGTGCTAGTGGACAATGGAACTCTCAACGATTTCATACTCGATAGAGAGAACGCCTGGAAACTCGATATGACTCCCAATGGAGGAGCGAGAGCGGAAGATTTCAGAGTCAAGCCGCTTGTGAGGATGAGCAACACTATCATGGAACCCGGAGATATGAGTTTCGAAGAACTAGTCAAAGAAGTAGATAGAGGCGTTTTCGCTAAATCTTCGGGCGGAGGACAGGTGAACCCGGGCGAAGGGACATTCCAGTTCAATGCGCAGGAAGCATATCTGATAGAAGACGGTGAAATAGTGAAACCGCTGAGAGATGTGAGTTTCAACGGTTTCACTCTTAAAACTCTTCAAAACATAACCGGTATTACCGACGAGATGGAAACCGGAATAGGCCACTGCGGTAAAGGTCAAACAGCCGCAGTTACAGACGGTGGAGCGAACGTTTTGATATCCGAAGTAACGGTAGGTGGTAGAGAATGAACGAAAAACTGGTCGACAGCGTTAAGAAGACACTAGAACTGCTCAAAAAGAAGAACCTCCAAGGTGATGTTTTTGGTGTGAAAGAGAGGAATATCAGTTATTCCATCGAAAAGGGGGAATTATCGGACAGCTCGGAATATGAAGACCTTGGATTGGGTATAAGAGTGCTCGAAGATGGAAAGATCGGATTCGGTTACTGCACACCGGGCGAAGAAGAAAAAGGCGTCAGGATAGCAGAGGAACTTTCCGGGGTTTCTCAAAAATTGGACTTAAAACTCCCTCAAGAAGATGATACTCCCGAGCCGAAAACCTATGACGAGAGAATCGTAGAGTCTTCTCTAGAGGGTAAAGGAGTAGAATTCACCCAGCAGGTGATAGACGGTGCGAAAGAAATCAAAGATGATATTATTCCGACAAGGGGAGGTCTAGCGATAAATATCAGCAAGAAAGTCCTCGGAAACTCGAGAGATCTGTTTTTAAAGGAGAAAAGCACCTCTGTATCAGGTGGAGTATTGACAACCATCCATGGAGAAGAAACGTCGATCAACGCTAGTGAATCCAGATTTTCTCGGAAGATGGACCTTGATTTCAAAGACGTGGGAAAAACGGCGGCGGAAAAAGTCGATTCTCTGAGAGAAGGATCGGAACTTATAGAAGGAAAAGTTCCGGTAGTGATGAATCCAGACGCTTTTAGTATGCTCATGTGGTTCGGTATAGTTCCCGCGATTAACGGCGAAAATATCCGTAAAGGTAAGTCCGTCTACGAAGGAAGAAAAGGAGAGCAAGTGGCCTCCGAAAAACTCATCATGAAAGACGACCCCACTAGGGACTGGGGAATAGGAAGCGGCGGCTTCGACGACGAAGGGGTACCGAGTAAACAAGTACCTATAATAGAAGATGGAACTCTCAATCGTTTCTTATACGATCTTAAAGAATCTATCAAAAGCGACACGGAAAGCACTGGAAACGGTATGAGAGGAGGATTCAAGAATCCACCTGGAATATCAGATAGAAATATAGTACTGAGGGGTGAAGGAACAAAGAAAGAAGATCTGATGCCAGATAAGGGTATCTTGGTCGACGGCGTTATGGGAGCGCACACTCTCAATCCAGCGAGTGGAGACTTCAGTGTGGTAGCTACACCCGCTTGGCTGGTAGAGAAAGGAGAGATCAAGGGAAAAGTCGAAGGTGCGATGATCTCTGGAAATCTACCAGAAACCTTGGAGTCAATTGAACTTGCGGACGACTACAAAAAGTCCTACGAGTCTATCGGCAGTAGAGAGATAAAGATGGACCTTCCCTCGACAAGACTCAACGACGTTACGGTTTCAGGCAAATAAAAACTCCATTCATTTTCTTTTTTCTCTCAACCTTTACTGCCGTCCTCCAAGGTTGATAGTACTCGATATACTAGAGAGCTAAAAGGCGATAAATTCTACTTTTCAGTCATTTATCACCCTGGAGGTAGGTTCTCAGCTTCCTCTTC
>JAZKSH010000063.1:0-11300 GCA_036626195.1 Thermoplasmatota archaeon
GCGTGGACTTCACGGTTGATACGACCCCTCCACAGCTGAACATAATCTCTCCAGAAGTTGACACGACGATAGATGAAGATTCTGTTACGCTGGAGTGGGAAGCCTCGCCGGAAGGCACGGATATAGTTTCGTATGAAGTGAGAATAGATGGGGGTGAGTGGATAAGCGCCGAAAGTGAAAGCAGCCACACTTTCGAAGGTTTAGAGGACGATAGTCACACTGTTGAAGTAAAGGCGATCGATCGGGCAGGCAATGAGAATACGGAGACCGTCGAATTCACGGTTGATACGCCGCTCATGGGCGGTATGGGCGGCTACTGGTTGTGGATACTTTTGATACTGATCATCCTTGTTGCAATAATACTTGTTTTCCTCTTAACTCGGAGAAAAGAAGAAGATGAGGAAGAGATGGAAGAATATCCTTACCGAGGATCCGGAGTTAAAGGAGCGCAAGAAGAACAACTATATTCACAGACGCAGGAAGTAGAAGGAGGTAGAGGACGGGCTCCGCCTGAGCCTTCGGAAAATGCCGCACCTCCTCCATCGCCTCCCCCTCCAACTCAACAATCCTCGCCTCCACCCCCTCCCCCACCGCCCTCGTTCGAGCCGTCTTCACCGGGAGGCAAAGCCTGTCCCGTATGCGGTGGTCAGCTGCAGTGGATAGAGGAATCCGAAAGTTGGTACTGCGACAGGTGCCAGGAGTACAGATGAGGATAAGTTATAACTTGATTTGACGAAAAGAAATCTCTAGGACTACAGGAAGGAGAAACGGCTTCGTATTCTTTAGAGGGTAGAAGCGAAGCCGGTATATGGAAAATCTTTATAATGTTGTAAATCAATATTTAATTTATCGTAAACAAAGGAGACAATACCATGAAAACTCCATATAGGATTTTATCCTTTCTATGCGTTGGCGTGTTAATGATATCGGTTTTCGGCGCGACATTTATCTCTGAAAGCTTGGTAACGGGAGAAACTGGCGAGAGGCAGATAGTATTGATAAGAGGCGTTGAAGATGAAGAAATAGAACACATCTATAATCTACAGGGTGTAGATGTGATGCACCAGTACAACGGATATGTACTTGTAAAAACTGTAGAAAAAAGAGTTTCTGAGCTGGAAAAGAAATTCGATGTCGATCGATTGGAACATAGAACCACTCTAGAACTTGGTGAACACCAATTCGATATCAACGAGGGCGAACCGGACATACCGGAAGAACTGAGAATAGAGGAGTACGAATCCAGTGAAAAGGGTCAGTACATAGTTCATATGTTAGGACCGATAGCCCCGGAGTGGAGAGAGGAGATAGAGAACATGGGGATAGAAGTGATGAGTTACATTCCTAACTATGCTTACAGAGTCAGGATGACCTCTGAGCAGGCGAGGGAACTCTCAAACATGTACTTTGTGGACTGGATAGGGATATATCATCCGGACTACAAACTACAACCAGCAATTGAACCCGGTGTGGTCAGTGTTAGCCTGGATCCCGATGCGGGAACAGAAAGTATCAACAGAATCCATAATACAGCTACTATGCTTTCCTTTGTAGATTTAGGAGAGAGAGGGTACATGGGTATTGGGGAGGTAAGTTCAGAAGAAGATCTGCACGAACTAGCCCGGGTAAAAGATGTGGACAATATCCAACAATACGTCGAACCCGAACTCCACGGAGAGATAGCCACACAGCATATTGCTGGTGGAAGCTATTTCTTCGATGATCAGGATGCTGATCCGGAAACGGCATACCGACTTCACGGAGACTACGGTTCATATATGAACCAAATAGGCTATACTGGACTAAGACATGACGACGTCCCCATCGTGACGGCTATTGCAGACACTGGCATAGGTGACGGTAACGTCGGCGGTGGACACGTTGATTTTCAAGACAGAGTTATTGGAGGGTATTCCTACACTACAGGGGGTTGGGAAGACGGTCACGGTCATGGTTCACACTGTACGGGTTCGGTGGGTGCAGACACGTACCAGGGTACGGGAAATACTTACTACAACGACTACCTCTCCGCTCAGGGTTCTGCGCCGGATACGGAATTTTTTGCGGTTAGAATATTCGATGGTGGCGGAGGTTATGTAGGGCCATCTGACACCTATGATATAATCCAGGTAGCGGCACAGAATTCCGATGCAGCCGTACATTCCAACTCATGGGGTGCAGCCATAGGCGGTTCTTATGACCAGCGTTCTTCAGGATACGACGAAGCGATAAGAGATTTCAGCATGACGGTCACAGCATCGGCCGGTAATTCGGGCTCTAGTTATAACACCATCGGTGCACCTGCAACCGGAAAGAACGTTATCACGGTCGGGGCCACCGAGAGACATCCAAACGGTCCTGAGAACATAGCGGGTTTCAGCTCTCGCGGCTGGACAGACGATAACCGGATTAAGCCTGACATTGTAGCACCAGGATCGAGTATATATTCGACCTATCCAACCGGAAGTGGTTACCAAACCATGTCTGGAACATCCATGTCGAATCCTGCGGTTGCAGGAGCATCAACGGTAACCATAGATTGGTATGAGCACAACCATCCCGACAACGAGAGTCCCAGTCCCGCAATGGTGAAGGCACTTTTGATCAACACCGCTAATCAACTTGGCGGTAACACAGAAGGAGCCATACCCAATCGTGACGAAGGTTGGGGTATGGTTGACATATCAAAACTAGAACGCCCTCAAAATGACCCTGTTCCTTTCATGCTTGAAGATCAAGAAACACTCTTGGAAACGGGAGATGTTAAGGAATACAAGGTAGGTGTGAATGATGAAAACGAGCCATTGAAGATCACTCTAACCTGGACCGATAAAGAAGCTCCAGATTCTACTGGAAGCGGTACAGCACTCATGAACGATCTGAATCTTAATATCGAATCACCCAGCGGCGATGTGTATCGCGGTAACGCCTTCCAGAATGGCTGGACTCAGCCTAATATGAACACTATGGCTGAATTCGATGATAGTGGTGATGGCTGGGACGACACAAACAACGTAGAGAACGTTTACATACATCCGGATCAACTTGAGCCCGGGACTTACACGATAAAAGTCGAAGGTTTTAATGTGCCAGAGGATGGTAACAATGATGGTGATCCCAATCAGGATTATGCTTTAGCGATCTATAACGCTGCTCAAGGTCCTTCTATAAATATCAACTCACCGCAAGAAGGCGAGATAATCCGCCGGTCCAATGTCCCAATAGAATGGACATCTGAGAACTTTGATCACAACGAAGTTAGACTCGACGGTAGTTCATGGATCGACGTCGGCATCTCTGAACAGCACACTTTTGAAGATGTTGAAGATGGAGATCATACCGTGGAAGTCAGGACGGTAGGCGAGGGGGGCGAGAGTGTTACAGACAGCGTGAATTTCACTGTTCAGACTGTAGGTGTAGAGATAATATCGCCAGGGAGTGGAGATGCCTTTGCAGAAACGGACGTGACCGTTGAGTGGAGTTCGGAACACGCCGAATATCACGAGATAAGGAGGAACAACGGTACTTGGGAAGACGTAGGACTGAACACATCTTATACTTATACAGGACTGGAATCGGGCGGCCATACAGTGGATGTTAGAGCCACTGATGTCGAGGGATATGAAACTACGGATAATGTATCATTTATTGTTGATACTACCCCGCCGAACATCGAGATAGATTCACCTCAGGAAGGCGATACGTTCAACGTCAGCCAGGTGACTGTAGAATGGAGAGGTGAAGACGAAATAAGTGGCATAGATTACTACGAAGTACGGCTTGAAGGAGAGACCTGGGAAAACGTTGGCGAAGTTGAGAGTCACCTGTTTGAAGGTATAGAAGATGGAGATCACACTGCGGAGGTGAGAGCGACGGACTTGGCAGGGAACGACGAGATTGCGACCGTATCGTTTACAGTTGATACTACATCTCCTACGGTCACAATATCGGCCCCTGGGGAAGGGGATATATTCAACGTCAGCCAAGTGGACGTAGAATGGACAGGTGAAGATGAAACCACTAGTATAGACCATTACGAAGTACGGCTTGAAGGAGGGGCCTGGGAAGAAGTTGGAAAAGATGAAAGTCACACGTTCGAAAGTTTAGAGGATGGAGATCACACCGCGGAGGTTAGAGCGATAGATGAAGCGGGTAACAGTGAAGTAAGTAGTGTGACTTTCACGATAGACACGACGTCCCCTCAGCTTAACATGGTCGATCCGGAGCCGGACGAGATAATGAATGAAGATACGGTTACGGTAGAGTGGGAAGCGACACCTGAAGGCACGGAGATAATCTTGTATGAAGTGAATATAGACGATAGCGGCTGGGTAAATGCGGACGGCGAGAGAAGCCACACTTTTGAGAGTCTGGTCGATGGAGATCACACTGTAGAGGTGAGAGCGACGGACGAAGCGAGTAACAGCGAAGTAACGAGTGTATGGTTCACGATTGACATGACCCCTCCACAGTTGAACATAATCTCCCCAGAAGTTGATAGTACGATAGAAGAAGAAACGGTTACGGTAGAGTGGGAGGCCTCGCAGGAAGGCACGGAGATAGTTTCGTATGAGGTGAGGATAGATGGGGGTGAGTGGATAAGCGCCGAAAGTGAAAGCAGCCACACTTTCGAAGGTTTAGAGGACGGAGACCACACTGTTGAGGTGCGAGCAGTTGATCAAGCCAGTAACGAGAATACGAAGAGCGTGGAATTCACGGTTGATACACCGCTTATGGGCATTGCAGGTGGTATGGGCGACTCATGGTGTTGGATACCCCTGATATTGATTGTGCTGGTAATCATCATCCTTGTAATCTTAATAGCTCGGAGAAAAAAAGAGGAGGGTGAAGAGATGGAAGAATATCCTTATCAAGGACCTGGAGTTCAAGGAGGGGCAGCAGGTCCGCCGTATTCACAGACGCAGGAAGTAGAAGATGGTAGAGGACGGGCTCCGCCTGAGTCTTCGGAAAATGCCGCAGCCCCTCCATCGCCTCCCCCTCCAACTCAACAATCCTCGCCTCCAACCCCTCCTCCACCGCCTTCGTTCGAGCCGTCTTCACCGGGAGGCAAAGCCTGTCCCGTATGCGGTGGTCACCTCAAGTGGATAGAGGAATACGAGAGTTGGTACTGCGACAGGTGCCAAGAGTACAGATGAAAAAGCGGTCGTCCTATCGGCTTTGCTTTGGAGATCAACCAAATAAAATCAGGTAGAATATCGGATTTGGAAAACCTTTATTAACGCTGAGCCTCTATATTTGTCTTAAATAAAGGGGATAATACCATGAAAACTCCATATAGGGTTCTATCTTTTCTCTGTGTTGGCGTGTTAGTTGGATCGGTTATAGGCGGGATTTCTTTCTCTGAAGATTTAGTTAGGGGAGAAACTGGTGATAAGGATATAGTATTGATAAGAGACGTTGAAGATAAAGAATTAGAACATATACGTGATCTACAGGGTGTAGAGGTGATAGACCAGTACGGGAGGTATTTGCTTGTAGAGACTGGAGAAGATAGGGTCCCTAATCTGGAAAAGGAATTCGATGTCGATCGATTGGATCACCGAAATGATCTGCATGTTAAGGGAACTAGTTTCGATACCACCGAAGGGTATCCCGATTTCGATCCTGATCTGATGATAGACGAGTACGAGCCTAAAACGGAGGGTCTGTACATAATAGATATGGTAGGCCCTGTAAATCCGGAATGGCGGGAAGCATTGGAGGATAGAGGCGTCGAGATAGTAAATTATGTTCCAAACTATGGTTTCGAGGTGAGGATGACCCCAGAACAAGCCGATAGGGTTGAGGACGAGTTTTTTATAGAGTGGGTCGACATATATCAGCCCGGATTCAAACTGGCAGATGATCTTGAAGCTGGAACGATAAATATTGTCTTGGTAGAAGAACCGAAAAGCGAGAGTTTGAACGATATTCAAGAAAAGGTGGAAGTACACTCAATGACGGACCTAGCCACTTATGGGATACAGGTGAGAGGGGAAGTGAAAGACGATTCGATCTTCTCAGAATTAGCTCGCATGAATGATGTTTATTACATATCTAATCATGAGGAGCCTGAGCTGCACGACGAGATGGCAACGCAGATCGTCGGAGGCGGCAACTGGATATGGGATCCGGATGACGATCCGTATAATCCCTGGAGAGGTCCCAACGACGAGTACGAGTTTGGAGCTCACGTTAACCATCTAGGGTGGTCCGGCGATGGTGAAACCATAGCTGTGGCGGACACTGGGATCAATCCAGACCACCTTGATTTTCAGAACAGGGTCTCAGACGGTTACTACTGGGAGGGGAGCTCCTGGGAGGACAATCACGGCCATGGATCTCACGTTGCAGGCTCAGCGGCGGGGAACACTTACAACGGGACGGGAGCCACTATCGATCAATTTGACTTTTCAGAGAACTTAGGACCGTATTATGCCGCCCAAGGGCCTGCGTACAACTCCGAACTTTACTCTGCGAAAATATTCGACGCAAATGGGGGTTGGGTAGGACCAAACGAATCTTTTGAGATAATAGAAGTAACTGCTCAGAATTCCGACACGTACATACATTCGAACTCCTGGGGTACTACAGTTGATCTGGGGCAGTATCTTGAGAATTCTGAAGCCTATGATGCTGCGGTTCGTGATGCAAATAGAGACACGGAAGAGAATGAACCTATGGTCGTAGTGGTTGCAACAGGTAACGAAGGACCCGATTACAACACAGTCGGTGCACCTGCGACTGCGAAGAACGTGATCGCTGTAGGAGGAACGGAGAACTTCATACCAGAACCTGATTTTATCTACAACGACAATCCTGATAATGTGTCAGATTTCAGCTCTCGAGGCTGGACAAACGACAATCGGATCAAACCCGACGTGACCGCACCCGGCGGAGGGATAGTTTCTACGGGAAATGAAGGCCAAGACTCCTACTTGGGTATGTCTGGGACCTCCATGGCGTGTCCTACAGTCTCAGGTTCTTCTGCCGTGGTTGTAGAGTGGTATGAAGACACTTATGGCCACAAACCCAGCCCCTCTATGGTGAGGGCCCTGCTGATAAATACCGCTTCCGACTTAGATGATGATAACGGCAATACAGGGCCTATTCCCAACCGTGATGAAGGTTGGGGTATGGTAAATCTTCCAGCCTTGATCGATTCAGAGCAGGGGTTCTCACAACTTGAAGATCAGGAGACTCTCTTAGAAACTGGAGATGTGCAGGAGTATGAGGTGATGTACGATGAAATATCGGATCCTCTCAAGGTCTCCCTCACTTGGACGGACAAGGAAGCTCAGGCAGGAGATACTCAAGTGCTCAAAAACGATCTGAATTTAGAAGTGATTTCACCCACTGGAGAGGTTTTCACGGGTAATTCCTTCCAGGACGGATGGACACCTCCCGATGAAGGAGCTATGAGCGATTTCGACACAACAGGTGACGGTTATGATGACGTGAACAACGTCCAGAACGTTTACATCCATCCATCTAATCTTGAGCAAGGAGAATATACCATTCGGGTCATAGGAGAGGACATACCTGAAGATGCCAACAACGATGGAGTACCTAACCAAGATTATTCTTTGGTCGCTCGGATCGCTGATGAACATGATTTTACCGGACCACTTCCTCCTTCCGATCCGATACCGGAAGATGGAGCTTCAGATATTGGCCAAGATGCGGAACTCAGCGTACAGGTGGGACACGAAGAGATGCTGCAAGGTGAAAAGACCAGTAATGATGTTGAAAGTGACAGTAGAATCAGCAGTCACGATATCTCTCCAGGAGAGATAGATGATGATTCAAATTCACCGCAGGCAGAAGCAGATTGGCGGTGGCTTTACCAGGGCGATTGGCGGGCCGTGATCGATACAGCGCTCGGTTTACCGGAACCAGGGGTCTGGTATGGAGCTATCAGACTCAATCTATCGAGTGACGTAGGAAGGAACCTGACACAAGTGGCCTATTTCAACTATGGGCAGAACGCAAGTTATGTCCAGGGCCATGTTGCTAAAGACGAAGGAGGAGCACCTGGCAATTGGCTAGCCTCGACTGACCAGCATACACCTTCCGGCGTCAATTGGGTGGAATTGGCATTGAACCAATCCGTGAATATAGAAGAACCCGGGCAATATTGGGTGGTCCTCGAGGTAGACGATCTCGGTGAGGGTCGATATCCCATTGGCGCTATCGAACCATTCGTTGAAGAAGGCGGATGGATCGCGATGGATAATCCACATGACCCCGGAAGTTGGGATACCACGGGAAATCAGGGCCTAGACTTTTCCTGGGCCCTCGAGGCAAAAGTACCGACTGATGTTTACTTCGACGTGGAGATACTGAACTATGATGAGGAGGTGATGGAAGGAGAAACGGTAACTGTCGAGTATCGAGTGACTAACGTCGGAGAAGTCGAAGGTACCCAACAGATAGAGCTCAAAGTAGATGGGATGGTAGAAGATAGTGAAGAGGTGACGCTTGGTGGAGGTCAAAACCATACTAGCGACCTCAACTGGACTGCAGGAAATCAGGGCGAATACACCCTTGCAGTAGCCAGTGATAACGAAGAAGAGGAAGTCCCGGTGATAGTTGACCATCCTTCAGACTTCCAAGTGGAGATACAGGAGTATGATGAGGAAGTTGTTGAGAACGAGATGGTTTCCGTAAACTACAGTGTAACGAACGTCGGTGTGGAACAAGGCACCCAGGATATCGAATTCAAGGTAAACGGCGAATTAGAAGAAAGTAGAGAATTGACTCTACAAGTGGATGAAGATGAAACCGGGGAATTCACCTGGATGCCGGGGGAACCGGGAGACTTCACTCTTGAAGTATCCAGTAATGACGATCTAGAAGAGGTCACAGTCAATGTGCTTCCCACCATGGAAGTAAAATTTTACGATGCTTCTGACGATAGTTTGATAGGAACGGTAGATGAGGTGGCTTGCGGAGAACGTGCCTCTCTCACTTGGGAAGGACTTGATAGCGAGACGTCCTACGAGTGGTACGCAGTGGCTGACGACGGCCAGCTGACGGCGGAATCGGATATATGGTCCTTCACTACTAAAGCCCCTTCCAATTTTGAGGTTGAGATCGTTGATATAGATGATGAAATAGTTGTAGGGGAAGAGGCCTGGGTGAGCTACGAGGTAACCAACACGGGCGAAGCGACGGATGTACAGGATATAGAGTTCTTTGTCGATGGAAATCTAACAGAAACAGAGGGGGATGTAGAGCTTCCGGTCGGAGAATCATATGAAGGGAATTTCACCTGGACCCAGGACGAAACAGGGATGTATTCTCTTGAGATCTTTTCTAGAGACGACTCGGCGACCCATGATTACAGCGTATTAGAACCCCCTTACTTTGAGATAGAGGTCGATGATCATGACGAGGATGTGGCGTCAGGAGGAAATCTATCCATAGATTATACTGTCACAAATACGGGGCAAGCCACCGGGGAGCAGGAGATAGAGTTCTTTGTCGATGATAATCTAGAAGATACTCACGAGCTTGAACTGGCAAGTGGTGCCGAAGAACAGAATCAGTTCACTTGGGAAACTGAAGAAGGAGATACAGGTGAACATCAACTCGAAATAGTGAGTGAAGATTCTGCGGATAATGCCAGCGCGATGGTAGTCGAGCCTCCAGCTTTCGATGTAGAAATAGTTTCCTCTGTCGATGAGGTGGTTGAAGGTGAGACTATAACCATCGATTACGAAGTTACCAATACAGGTGATGTAGAAGCTACCCAGTCGATCGAGATCAGGCTCAATGGTGTAATAGAAGAGAGAGAAGATGTGACGCTTGGACCTGGTGAGGTCTACGAAGGCGAGTTTAGTTGGATGACAGAAGAGGGGGATTCGGGAGAGAACATAGTTGAGATATCTAGTCCTGATAGAGATGAAGGAGTGATCGTTACTGTTTTACAGGATGCATTTTTCGAAGTCGAAATAATCTCTCCAGAAGAGGGCGAAGAGTTTACGGAAGGTGAAGAGATAACGGTAGTATATGAAGTCAGAAACACTGGAGATGTGACTGGAGAGCAAGACGTCCATTTCTACGTTAACGATGAACTCTTGAAGACTGAAGAGAATGTGGCCATCGATGGGAACGAGACTTATGAAGGCGAATTCACCTGGCAGACCGAAGAAGGAGATTCTGGAGATTATGATATCAGAGTGGAGACAGAGGACGACGAGTATTTAGAGAGAGAAGCCCTTACGATTAATGAGGGATTTGATATATTTGGAGGGTACTGGTGGATCTTCATTGTATTCGCAGTAGCTGTGATATTGGTCGTATTGGTCGTCTTAAAGAAAAGGGGAGGGGAAGAGGAGGAACAAGAGGGATATCCGTACCAAGGACCTGCAGTCGCAGGAGGAGCAGGCTCTCAATCATATCCTAGGTCAGAAGGTGTTGAAGGTGGTAGAGGTCAGTCCCGCACAGGTCCTTCTAGAGAGGGTCGAGCAGCAGCGGCTCCGATGGGCCGGGGATCAGAGGGCAAGATGTGTTCATCGTGTGGAAGCCAGCTGCGCTGGATAGACGAGTACGAGATGTGGTACTGCGAGAGGTGCCAGGAGTACAAATAAAGCCTCGATCTCTCCTGCAAAAAGGTTAATAACTCAGGAGCTAATAAAGAGATAGGAGTGTGATGATATGAAAAAAGCGATAGTGCTATTAGAGAATGGATTCGAAGATACGGAGCTCACGTATCCTTACTTTAGGCTACAGGAAGCCGGTCTTGAAGTTGATCTCGTTTCGGAGGAAGCCGAGAAAGTCTATGAGAGCAAGAACGGTCAGGAGATAGAATCGCATAAAGCAGCGAAGAATATAGATGTTTCAGATTACGACCTCCTAGTCATACCAGGGGGTAAAGGTCCTGATAGGATGAGAATAAAGGACAGTATAGTCGACCTTGCTCGGGATGCAGTCGACAAAGACCTTGTGATAGCTTCTATATGCCACGGAGCTCAGTTATTGATAGAAACGGACCTTTTAGATGGGAAGAAGATGACCTGCTATTACTCGGTTGCAACCGACGTCGAGAACGCCGGCGCTGATTTCAAGGACGAAGAAGTCGTCGTGGACGGTAACCTCGTCACTTCAAGGATGCCTCCTGATCTTCCGGCCTTCATGAGAGAAACGCTGAAGTTGTTAGAAGGTTAGATATCAGGGTTGCCGAAGAAAGAGCCTAGAAGGATACAGTTCTTAGATGTGGTCTCGAACGTCCACATCGGCCCCCGATCTCTTGCCGAGAGCCTCTTCAGCAGTTCTGACTATCACCTCGGCTACTT
>JAZKSH010000064.1:0-11119 GCA_036626195.1 Thermoplasmatota archaeon
CCCGGCAGTTCTTCCGAATCGAGTAGACCGTCGCCGTCCGTGTCCTCTCTCGTCGGGTCGGAGCTGTTCATGAACTCCTGCTTATCGCTCAGGTCGTCTCCATCCGTGTGGTTATCCCACGGATCCGAGTAAACATGCCTTTCATCTATCTTTTCGCCGATCCTGCCCGAAATTATCGTGACGTCCCAGCCGTCCAGCTCCTGCTTGTCGGAGAGGCCGTCTCCGTCGCTGTCGAACCTCGACGGGTCGGTCTTGTTCCGTAGATCTCCGCTGATCTCCTTCCCATCTTCCAAGCCGTCTCCGTCAGTGTCCGGGTTGAGCGGGTCGGTGAAGTCCATCTGGACGTTCTTATCTTTTCCGACGAGTGCAGAATGCTTGGCTAGCTCGCCCAGGTACTCGTCGTTGTCGTTAGTGGGAAGATCATCAGGGTCTTTCCCCTTCAATAATATCGTTTTGTTACTCGAGATGTTGCCGCCGTCTAGGAGACCGTCGCCGTCCGTGTCTGCGTCGTTCGGATCGGTCTCGTTGTAATCTACAGTGCCGTTCAGGTTTTTGTCCTCGCCCTCCAAGCGCTGCTTTTCGTTGTCGTCGTTTGCGTCCGGATGTACACTGCTGTTGTCTATCCAGCCGTCCGGGATGCCGTCTATGATTGGACTACAACATTCGGTTCCCATCGCCGGCTGTTCGATCGGTTCACCATACGCCGTCTCTTCACTTCTTACACTTCCAGCTCTTTCTATCATACCTCCATATGCTGTGAAAATATTTTCAGACCTATACGAAAATGGGTTTCGCAGGGCGTCGAAGTCAGAGAAGGAGGAGGCACCCGCAAAACCTGTGGCTCCACTACCAGTAGAGTTCGTGGGTAAACCAGTCGGCAGCGTGAATGAGAAAAGGCCGCCGGACACCGATGTCGTCGGAGCGCCGCCTTTCACGCACATCCCTATCGTTTTGTTTTCGTCCCTCCAAGATCGTGACTGCGATATGCTTACGCTGACGGCTAGCATTCGAAGCCTCCAACTCTACAACTATATGCGAGTTAAGTGATAAAATACTTTCGGGAAGGCGATTTCACCATCCGAAATATTAAATAGCTAATCTAGAGTAGGTCGGATTCGATGACCACACTGCTGATATGCGAGAAAAAGAGTGCCGCTTCTCGTATCGCTTATCTCCTTTCAGGAGGTAACCAAACTCAAAGATCATATTACAATCACCCTTACTTCGAGTTTAAAAGGGACGGAGAGGAATACATCTGCGTTCCTTTGCGCGGACATATCGTGGAGTACGACTACTCCAAAAAGTACAACAACTGGAACAAGGTGGACGAAGAGGAATTGATATGGATAGAACCCGAGAAGAAGATGACTGCCAAGAGGATAGCAAACCTTTTAGAGAAAAAGGGAAAAGAAGTCGATCGCATCGTCGTAGCTACGGATTACGATAGAGAGGGCGAACTGATAGGTTTAGAGGCTGTTAGGATAGCTCAGCAAAGTTCGCAGCAAGTGGAAGTAGAAAGGGCACGGTTCAGCTCCATATCCAAGAGTGAACTCGAAGAAGCATTTTCAGACCTCAAAGATATCGACGTCGACCTGGCGGAGTCCGCCGAGACGAGACAGGTGATAGATCTTGCCTGGGGCGCCGTTCTTACACGATTCCTTTCAAAAGCTTCCGGCCGATACGGGAAAGATTTTCTATCCGTGGGTAGGGTCCAGAGCCCGACCCTGACGATAATCGTTGATAGAGACCATGAGATAGAAGAATTCGAACCCGAACCGTACTGGAAGTTGACAGCTCTCTTGGAAAAGGACATAGAGTTCGAAGCGAGCTATAAAGATGACAAGATATGGGATAAGGAAAGAGCTGATAAAGTCTATAGTAAGGTGGATGAAGCCGAAAAAGCTGAGACCACCAAATTCGAGGAGAGGACGAAAAAAGATTGGCCTCCCAGTCCTTTCAACACCACCAAGTTTCTCTCCGACGCTAACAAGATCGGGTTGAGCCCGTCCCAGGCCATGAGTGTGGCAGAGAGCCTTTACACAGCCGGCTGGATCTCCTATCCGAGGACTGAAAACACGGTTTATCCGGACAGCCTTTATCTCGAGGGACATCTTGAAAAGCTGAAGAGCTCCGAACTGTCTGAAGAAGTGAAAGAGATACTTTCCCAGGACAAGATATGGGCCACCAAGGGGAAGAAAAAGACCACCGACCATCCGCCCATCCATCCGATAAAACCGGCTACAAAAAAAGATCTCAGCGGGAACAAATGGAAGGTGTATGAACTGATCCTGAGGCGATTCTTGGCCACTCTAGCTCCAAAAGGGGTAAAACGTTTGAGGAAAGCGGAATTCGAGATAGAGGGAGAAGAATTCAGGGCTAAAGGTACGGAACTGGTAAAAAAAGGTTGGAGAAAGTATTACCCTTACTACAAATTCAACGAGGTCGAGATACCCGCATTGAAAGAGAACGAGAGGGTGGACGTTTCGGATGTAGTGATGGAGGAAAAGGAAACTAAACCTCCCAGTCGGTATTCGCAGGGCAAACTCGTCAAGATGATGGAAGACAAAGGGCTCGGGACCAAAAGTACGAGACACGGCATCATACAGAAGCTTTACAATAGAGACTTCATAACGGGTAAAGTTCCTCAATCGACACATTCCGGCAGAAGCCTGATAGATACGTTGGAAAAACATGCGGAGACAGTCACGAAGCCTGACATGACGAGAGAACTCGAGGAGGACATGAAGAAGATAGCCGAAGAGGACCTCGATAAAGAAGAAGTTATAGAGGAATCGAGGGAGATGTTACAAAAAGTGGTCAGATCACTGAAGGAAGAACGGGAGGATATCAGCAAGGAGATGAAGCAGTCTCTCACAGATCAACATTCTGTCGGCAAATGCCCCGAATGTGAGGACGGAGTTTTACTCATAAGGAAATCAAATAACGGCCGCTTCGTTGGATGCTCCAACTACCCGGAATGTGAGAACACGTATTCTTTACCGCGCTCCGGGAAGATAAAACCCGGAGATGGTGACTGTCCCGAATGTGGCTCACCTATGATTAAGGTCTACCACGGTGGCGACACTGAAGATCTATGCATAGACGTGCGATGTGAACATTCGAAGGAGAAGCGGTATAGAGGAAAATGTCCTGAGTGTGGGGGAGATATGCAGGAACAGCGTTCATACAGGGGTAAAAGGTTCCTGGGATGTTCTAACTATCCTGAATGCGACAACACCTATCCGGTACCTCAGAAAGGTAATATCGTTTCCGCCGAAGAAAAATGTGACAAGTGTGGGGCGCCGATGCAGAAGATGATAAAGAAGAATAAAAAACCGTGGAAGTTCTGTCCGAATCCGGATTGTTCGTCCAAAGACAAAGATAAAGAAGAAGATTGAAAGTTCCGCTTGAATTGACCAGCTTACAGTCTGCGGCTCTCTTTTGCCTTCATACGAAGCTTATCTTCGCCGCATTTTCTACATTTATTAGCTCTGACGGGATTGCTAGCGTAGCAGTTCATGCATATCTTCTTATCCAACAGTCTTTTCTCAGCTTCTGGAAATCTTGCCATCTGTAACACCGCGAACTAATAAAGAATCAAAGACTCCTGATATATAAATCATTAGGGTGGTTAAAAATTAATACAGCCTCTGTATTGAAAGACCATGTCAGAAAAACCCATCTATTTCAATGAGATGAAGATGACCGAATTGGAAAAAGAAAAAGATTCCATAATCATTCTTCCCATAGGGATTAGTGAAGGTCACGGTAAGCATCTACCGGTAGGAACCGATACTTATCAAGCCGAATACGTGGTAGAAGAAGTTTCTAAACGGCTCGATAGAAGATCGATCATCGCCCCCATCCTCAACTATGGGACCTGTAGAGCGACAGAACATCTTTCCGGAACTCTATCGATAAGATTTGATACTTTGAGAGGTATGGTGTCCGAAATCTTGGAAAGTCTCACGGAGCAGGGTTTCCAAAATGTCGTGATCATCTCTAGTCATTCAGGTACAAGTCATATGATGGCACTCCGACTAGCGGCTCAAGACGTCCTAGAAGAAACCGACGCTGATATCCTGCTCTTATCCGGTTATGATTTCGCCTACGGATTGAAGGAAGATAAGATTCCGAAAACCGATGGACACGGCGGTGAAATAGAAACTGCGCGAGTCATGGATATCAAACCGGACCTAGTTAAAGAAGATAGGCCTAATAACAAAGTCAAACATCCAGAATTCAAAGTGATCTCAGATTACGGAGAGCATTGGGAAGAAGGGATGAGGGGTAACGCCGATGAAGCCTCAGCAGAAGAGGGCAAAGAGATAAATGAATATGTCATCAAAAAAATAATAAAAGTGATCGAAGATTCGTTTTAGGAAGGCAGATAAGATGAACATCGAGAAGAGAAATGCTGGATGGAGAGCTGCTGAATACGTCGAAGACGGGATGGTCGTAGGACTAGGAACTGGTTCAACCGCAAAGTACGCGATAGAAAAGATAGGTGAAAGGATCCAAGATGAAGGTCTCGATATCGCGGGCATACCGACCTCCTTGGAAACAGAGAAGCGGGCCGAAAAGGCCGGTATAGAGCTGGTCGAGCTGGATGAGGCCGACAAGATAGACCTCACGATAGACGGTGCCGACGAAGTGAACCCAAACAAACGGTTGATCAAGGGAGGTGGCGGTGCCCTTCTGAGAGAGAAGATCATCGCTTACAATTCTAAAAAATACATCGTTATTGTCGATCCTTCCAAAGAAGTAGAGAAACTCGGCGTAGATTTTCCGCTCCCGGTAGAGGTACTCTCCAAGTGGCAAAAAGGCGTGGCTGACTGTGTGAGGAAATTGGGTTGTGAACCCGAAGTCCGGACAAATGACGGAGAAGCTTTTCTAACTGACAACGGTAACAATATATTGGACTGCGATTTTGACGGTATACCTCGTCCAGAAAAGCTTTCAAAAAGATTGAATTACATACCCGGCGTCCTTGAACATGGTCTCTTCATAGATGTGACTGACCTTGTGATAATAGGAAAAGAGAATGGGTTTGAAGAGTTGGATTGAGGAGTTTTCGAAGCGGTTCTATCCGTGATAGCGGGCTCTAAAAGCCGGAGTCCGCTAGTTCCTTTATCTGTTTCAAGTTCTCTTCGATCTTCTCGATTCGCTCTTTTTCTTTCTCTTCTATCTCTTCGATGATCTCCTCGATCGGCTGATCCAACTTGTAACCGTGAACGGGTCTACCTTTTCCTTCTTTCTTGATGTCTCTCTTAGTCACCCATCCACGCTCCCTTAGATCCTGCATGGCAATGGAAACCTCGGGCTGTCTCAAGTTCGTAGCGTCTTCGATATCTCTGCTTTTAGTTTCATCCCTGCCAGCAACGAAGACGAGCGTCCTGGCTATGTTCTTCTGGAGGCCCGCCTTTATCAACTTCTCGACCAACTCTTTTTGTTCATCCGTCAAACCTTCTTCTGCCATATTTTCACCTTTTTCTTTGACTATATATTCAAATGGTGGTATATATCATTTACGAAATTCGTAAAGTCCTTTTTATATTTTAGGGTCGATTGTTAGATTGCACTTTTTTCGATTTTTAAATGGCAGAAAAATTATATACGTTCCCATGGAATTACCATCCTAGAGAGATAATGTTCGAAAAGATACTGATAGCAACAGATAACTCGCCGCTTATGAAAAATGCGATAGAGTATACCGCAACCGTATTTCCGTATGCGGATTTTCACCTCATAAACGTGATCAATACCACCGACGCAAGCATACCTCAGACGGATCTTATGCAGTCGAAGATGGCGGAGATATCTCAGGAAGCTCTAGATAGTGGTGAGAAGATCCTTAAAGAGATGGGTATCGAAGACGTTAAGAAAAGAAAACCGAGAGGCACACCTTCCAAGGAGATAATGAGATACATCGACGAGAGAGAGATAGACGTTCTCGTGATGGCTACCCATTCCAAAACGGGATCACAGAAAGTTCACATCGGAGAGACGGCTCTGCATTCACTCCAGATCACAAGCATACCCTCTATTGTATTCTCCTGTGAATGTCCTACCAAGACTCCGAAGAAGATATTCAATCCCACCACATTCAGTTCCTACTCCGTCGAGGCCACGATGCTAGCCCTGGAACTGGCCGAACATTTTGGAGCCACCCTTACGACCTATCATATAGGGAAAAGTGATCCTGGTTCACTTTCAAGGAGGGTAAAAAAGAGAGCAGAGGAGATCGGGGTCGATCATAGTCTAGAGATCGAAAAGGGGGCTTCGGATAAAAAGGTGCTGGAGAAGTCTAAGAACTTCGATTTCATCGTGGGCAGCAGGGGGAGGAAAGGATTGGCATATAAGTTCCGCCATCTGTTTCCAAGTCTTGCTCTAAGCAGCATAGAGAAGGAGCTAATCGCTGAGAGTGAAGTACCTTTCTTGATGGTCGGCGACTGAGCTATTGAACCACTAAAGTTTCTCAGAACCCATAATCTGAGATCTTACCCATCTCTTCCTCTATCTCTAAAAGCCTGTTGTACTTGGCGGTCCTTTCTCCTCTTGCAGGACCTCCTGCCTTGATCTCTCCAGATGAGAGCGCTACGGATAGATCAGCGATAAATGGATCGGAGGTCTCGCCGGAGCGGTGAGATACCATCACCCTGTATCCGTTGCTCGAAGCTAGAGAGGCGGCGTCCATCGCCTCGGTCAATGTACCTATCTGATTCACTTTTAGAAGTACTGCGTTACATGCACCTTCTTCTAAACCTTTCTGTATCAGTTCTTGATCGCTGACGAATAGGTCGTCCCCTACCACGTGTATCTCTTCACCTAATTTATCGGTCATCTCGACAAAACCTTCCCAGTCGTTCTCTCCAAGCGGATCTTCGATTGAAATCAGCGGGTATTCTCTCACCAACTCTTCGTAGAATTGTATCATCTCCTCGCTGCTCAAAACGTCTCCACCGGATTCATATCCCTGAGATGTCTTGAATTCACTGGCGGCAGTATCTATCGCAAGTTCTACTTCGTCTGAATAACCGGATTTCTCCAGCGCTTTCAATATAAGATCGAAGGGCTCGGTTGGATCGCTCAAAGGATGTGCATAACCCCCTTCGTCCCCTAAATTGGTTGCAGCAGGGCCGAACTCCTCTTCGATTATGTCTCCAAGTGAATGATAAACTTCCGTTCCTATCCTGAGGGCTTCTTTGAAGCTCTCGGCTCCGGTCGGCGCTATCATATATTCCTGTATATCTAGGTCGTTCCCGGCGTGTTCCCCGCCGTTGAGAACGTTCATGAAAGGGATCGGAAGAGTGACATCGTTGACCCTTCCCAAGTATCTGTAGAGAGGTATTTCGTACACATCCGCCGCCGCTCTCGCCGCGGCCAAAGAGACCGCCAGGATCGCGTTGGCTCCGAGCTCGCTTTTATCTCCCGTGCCGTCCAGTTCGATCATCTTTCTGTCTATCCCCGCCTGATCGGTTACTCTTTCACCCAATAGCTCCGGTGAAATCTTCTCTTTGATGTTCTTCACAGCTTTCTGCACGCCTTTACCTCGGTATCTCTTTCCGCCGTCTCTGAGTTCTAGAGCTTCGTGCTCTCCGGTCGAAGCACCGGAAGGAACCGCCGCCTTTCCGATACCATAGGGTGTTTCGACAACGGCTTCGACAGTTGGGTTTCCCCTTGAATCCAATATCTCTCTCGCATCTACTGATTCTATCGTGACCATCTTATCACTTCTACACGAGAGGGGTCGAAAAGATTAAAAGTTTGTCATGATTAAGGGACTTTAAGAAAATGATTAAGTACTTCCTTCCCTGATATCGGCAAGGACGACGATGACTCCGGCTCAAGATATCGACTGGTCACTGGAAGACATGGCTCGCTACCCCTTTTTGAGCGCAGTCGAGGAGTATGTGAAAGAGGAGGCTCCTCCGATGAAAGAACTGCTGGAAGAGGACGGATGGGGGCCGGTGAGAAGGAGGGGAAAAGAGCGCGTGATAGAAGCTCTTGAAGATGGTCAGGTAAAGATAAAAAGTATGAGGGATGAGATAGACCAGGAAAATGAACTTTTTTCTTATTTGATATCGAGGATGCTCGTTTCCTCCATAGAAGATGACTTTCTGATAAGAAGGTACAGCATGGGGGAGGTAGAAAGGATGGTGAGAGAACTGGCAAGAGAGGAGGACGATGAAAAGCTCTTGAGTATAGCGGAAGAACTGGATATAAGGGCTGAGAAAGAAGGTGAAAACTTCGCGGTCTTCTTTGCACATTTTTTGGAAAATACCGAACGGTTGAGGTCACCGGAATGGAAGCTGGTGAATCAGGACTTGAGGGAAGGAGAAGTCTATATGGAGAGGAAGGAATTCATACGGTTGATGAAAGAGAAGGTGTTTTCCTCGCTATATGAGGACCTACCCGGTCCGGTCTCCGATCTCATCTTAGAAAAGTTTGATAGACATATAGAGGAGATCAAAGAGGTGCTTGAAGACACCAGAACTGAGATAGTAGATCTTGAGTTAGGCGAAGTGGAAGACGACCTTTTTCCGCCCTGTATCAAGAATCTCCTGGCCGCACAAAAGGAGGGTCAGAACTTATCCCATGAGGCTAGATTCGCACTGACGGCTTTCTTGAGAAAAGTCGGCCTTTCCGAAGACGAAATCATCTCTTACTTCCAGGAAGCGCCGGATTTCGATAGAGAAATGGCTTCATACCAGATAGAGCATATAATCGGTGATATTTCGGGCACGGAATACTCTCCGCCCGGCTGTGCCCTGATGAAGACCAACGGTATCTGCATCGATCCGGACTCGTTATGTGAGCAGGAATGGATGAGTCATCCGTTGACATATTACTCCTTCAAGAAGAGAAAGGAAGAGGAAGGCGAAGGCGAGGATGAGGAAGAGTAGATCTACTTTTCACCCAATGTGGACCATGTATTCACGCCCCGGTACGCTGCGGTGATATTGCCCGAGACGGCGAACCATATCATCAAGGTCTCGAACAGGTTGAACTCTATTTGTAGAATTTGGTAGCTTGTCCAGCCCGTGCTCACCAGAAAGAAGTACAGGAAGGAAACCAGTATCAGCAGTATCAAACGTTCGGCCCTTCCCGCTATCCCTCCGTAATCTCTTGAGACTCCCACCGCGTGGGCTTGAGTCCCCATGTATGAAGTCATCAGTACGCCCACCAGGGCAAAAACGCCTATCCATGCCCTCACGAGAGGGCCTAAAATCATGCCGGAGATTATGAATATATCCGCGTAACGGTCGATGGTATGGTCCAGGAGGTCGCCTCTTGAAGAGGCTTTTCCGGTCATCTTGGCGATCTTCCCGTCGAGTGCGTCGAATAACGAATTGAGGAGTATGAAAATACCTCCGAGCAGGACGTAAAAGCTCCTCTCGGGGCGATAAAAGTAAAAGAGCAGACCCGCGATAAAAGCGAAGATAAGGGACGACCACGAGAGCAGGTTTGGATCGACGGAGCTCATCTTCTCTGCGGCAGGTTCTAAAATCAGGTCGGCCTGTTCCCTGTATTTATTCAATACCATCGTTTGTTTAATCGAAAGAGGTAATAAAATCTATCCCCGGTTTAGATGATACTTTTATAATTTTGTTTAGGAGGAGGAAGTATGAATATAGATACAAAAAAGAAAAACTAAAAACTGTTCAATGCATATGACTGAGATTTTTAATAACCGATCACATTCATTCCTCAGAAGAGCTATTTTGTTCTTCCGACTCCACTTCTCTCTTCTGTAGGACCGATAGGTCCTCTGTATCCTTCCTCTTTTGTGGTTTGCCCTTTTTCACCAACACGAACAGCAAGAGAACACCGATTGCAGTGAACACGATGACGGTGAGCAAAATCCCGTACTCGCTTGTTCCTTCCTCGGCAACGTGGATACTCACCCGATCAGATCCGTCCATGATCCCTTCATCGTCTACACTACAGACCGTGACTTCGTACTCGCCCGCTTGTGCCGTTTCCCAGGTGAGATTTCCTTCGTATTCCTCCTCCGGTCCAAGGGTCACCTCTTCGCTGTCTTTGACTTCTCCGTTGACCGTCAGTTCGATAGTCTGTGTTCCTTCATCCCCTCCCGTGTTCCTAACCGTGTATTCTACGACTATCTCGTCGCCGTAGAACTCCTCTCCATCTTCAGGGGCGGTGATCTTCACTTCGAAATATGGCTCCTCTACAAAGTGTGCGGTGATCTCTTTATTTTCGTCCATCACTACCGTGATTTCTTCTTCAACACCCTCGTGTTCACCAGTCCACTCGTTAAATTTCCAACCCTCGTCCGGAACAGCCGTGATTGTAACTTCAGTACTCTCTTCGTAGCTTTCCGTCCAGCCGTCTTCGACTGTTTCGCCGTCGGCCTCTACTGTACCATTACCAGCTATGTTTATCGAAAGATCGTATTGCTCTGGTACATCTTCTTCAAAGACAGCGGTAATGGCTTTATCTTCGTTCATGGTGACAGTGATCGTTTGCTCGGTACCGGTTTCGTCTCCTGCCCATCCGTCGAACGTCCAGCCTTCGTCTGCAATCGCTTCTAGGCTTACCTCGGTGTCATTCTCGTAGTTGGCCGTCCAGCCGTCTTCGACCGTTTCGCCGTCGGCCTCTACTGTACCATTACCGTCTGTGTTTATCGTCAGGCTGTACTGTACAGTCTCTGCGAAGTGAGCGGTTATCTCCTTGTCTTCGTCCATCACGATGGTTATCTCTTCATCCGTTTCTCCGGTGCCTTCCCAGTGGCTGAAGTACCAGTCTTCAGCCGGCTCGGCTGTCAAATTCACCTCCACTCCTTCGATATACTCATCTTTATCAGGATCGACGCTCACGTTTCCTTCTCCCTCTTTATTGACCGTCAAGTTGTACGTATCGAGCACGTTCACCGTGTGCATCAGTACAGTTGTACCTCCAGAGTCTCTGACTTCAACAGGTATGTCTCCCGGCTCGTCGAAGGTGTAGTCCGTATCAAAAGTCACTTCTTGTCCATTTGGTACCGTCTCTACGACTTGTTCTTCGCCGCCAATATAGATGGACGCGTCAGCGTCTCCTTCGTCTAACTGGTTCTCGACCGTAGCTTCTATCGTCTCTGTATCGCCTACTATAACAG
>JAZKSH010000065.1:0-10716 GCA_036626195.1 Thermoplasmatota archaeon
ATGCCATTGACCTTACTCCAGAAACGGCAGCGGCCGCCGCCGTCTCTAAAGCAACTTTCTCATTCGCAGAATATTCAAAGTACATCCCGTAATCTTTAGCTATTTTCTCGAATGTGTTGCCGATCTCCGACGAGGGGGTTCCGGGATACGTAGAACCGTGTCCGACACCAGCTTCCAGCGCGCCTCTGACAATCGCTTCGTTACCCAAAAGTAGAATCTCCTTTCCCGGATCATCTTCTAACAACTCTTTCATCCAAAACACCTACTCCTCTTTATAGAGCTCCTCTTTCGTGAATTTTTCCTTCTTCTTCAGTCTTTCCCAGTATCGGTCTACGTCCTTCTGTATCTTCTCAACAACCTCTTTAGGTAGATGTCTAAATCTACCTTGAGTTTTCAAGTAATCTTTCACCGGTATCACTTCGTCTTCCTTGGGTTTCTTGTAAATGTTGTACTCTCCATGCTCTATCTCGTAGAGCGGGAAGACCTTCGATTTAAATGCCAATTCAGCGATCTCTATAGTCCTTCTCGGATCAGATCTCCAACCTGTCGGGCAGGGTGCATATATATGGATAAATCTCGGTCCGTCGAATTCCATGGCCTTCTTGAACTTTTCGATGAACGAATCGGGATAGGCGATGTTCACCGTAGCCGCATAGGGAATATTATGGCTTTCCATTATGTCCATCATGTCCTTTTTGGGACCTTTTTTCCAATCGCCCTCGCTGCCCACGGGTGTGGTGGTGGTCCAAGCACCTTCAGGTGTGACTCCGCTTCTCTGTATGCCCGTGTTCATGTAAGCTTCGTTATCGTACATCACCTGTATCGTATCGGTTCCTCGCTCTACGGCTCCGGACAAAGCCTGTATACCGATATCCGCGGTACCTCCGTCGCCAGCAAAGCCTACAACGTTGATATCCGCGTCTATATCTTTGGCATCTAAAGCTGCTCTGATACCGGAGGAAGAAGCTCCCGTCGTCTCAAAAGCCGTGTATAGAAGAGGAACTTCAAGGTTCCTTGAAGGATAAACCCCGGGTATTACCGCCCAACAGCAGGCGGGGATATTGACTGTTGCTTTTTTTCCGAGGGCTTTCAACATGTACCTCATCGCGTGTGCGGCACCGCATCCCGGACACGCATTATGACCGGAATTCATCAACTCCTCTTCAGGTATATCCGCCATAATTATCGCCTCCATTTTTTCCTATCACTTCTTAAATCAACCCATTCGACCTCTTGATCCAAGCCTTTATCTTGTATTTCTAAAGTGTCCTGCATTATCTTCTCAAGGATATCGGGGGTTAGATCTCTACCTCCAAGGCCTACGATATAGTTCTTTACTAGCGGAGAGTTACTGTCGCCGTAAAGCGCCTCTTTTATCTCTCTCGCGGCGTCCCCGGCGGCACCGAACGAATAACTCCGATCTAGAATTCCAACAACGTTGACATCTTTGACGAGGTCCCGGATCTCCTCTTTCGGGAACGGACGGAAAGTTCTCAACCTAGCTAGACCAATGTTGTGTCCTTCCTCTCTCAACTCGTCGATAACGTCCTTAGAGGTCCCGGATATAGAACCCATCGTGATCATCAAAACGTCGACACCGTCCGTCTTGTACTCTTCGATCAAGCCACCTGGATCTCTGCCGAAGGTCTCTTCGAATTCCTTGTTCACTTCTTTTATCTTATCTTTGGCACCTTCCATGGCCTCTTGGAGTTTCTTGGCGAAATCCATGTACCAGTCCGGCATCACCAGCGAACCGTATCCAACAGGATCGTCTATATCGATCTTGATGTCAGGATCGTATTCCGGTAAAAATTCATCGACCTTCTCTTGATCATAGATCTCGACGGGCTCTCTCGTATGGCTCAATATGAAAGCGTCTTCAACGATCATACCTGGAAGCATTATGTCCTCGTCTTCGCAGATCTTGTAAGCCATCAATATACTGTCGAGAACTTCCTGGTTATTCTCGCAGAAGAACTGCAGGAAACCGGACCCTTTTTGGGCTACCGTATCTAGATGATCGGCCCAAACACTCCACGGGGGACCCATCGCCCTGTTAACGTTCGTCATCACCACTGGTAATCGAGCCCTAGCGGCCCACATCAACATCTCGTGCATTAGTGCCAAACCATGAGCCGAAGTTGCGGTATAAGCTCTAGCTCCTGTCGCAGAGGCAGCTATACAACCGGCCATGGCGGAATGTTCGCTCTCAACTTTTATAAATTCAGTGTCCATCTCCCCGTCGGCGACGAACTCTGATATCTTTTCCACAACTTCAGTTTGAGGCGTTATAGGGTAGGCCGAGACGACCTCGGCTCTAGCCAACCTAGCTCCATACGCGGACGAAAAATTTCCAGTAACTATCTTATATTCAGACATACTTTTCCTCCTTCTCCATATCGATAGCGTCTACGGGACATCTTTCAGCACAAATCCCACAACCTTTACAGAAGTCTAAATCGACCACTGCACCTTCGTCTTCTACGAATATAGCGACGTCGGGACAGTATTTCCAGCATTCTCCACAGTTGATACAAGTATCGAGATCAACGATCGGTCTCATCGTCCTCCAGCTGCCCGTTTTGTTCAGATACTCGGAATTACAATCAGCGATCGGGGCTTTTGGTAGATCGGTATGATCCTCTGGATCCCTGCACAACAGATCTTCTGATTTCGGTATATCGGACTGTTGTGACATCAATGTCCTATCGGGAGATTCCAATTTTTCTCCAGGATAGGGACCGACCAATTCATCATAGGCTTGCTTCGCGGCTTCAGCATTAGGTTCATTTTTTGCCGGAGCATGTTCCAATATCACGTCTATAAGCGTCTCTTTTTCGACCATTTCCGTCGCGGCACTCACACCACCAAGGATAGCCGTATTCACTATGGGGGCGACTTTAGAACCCAAGCCATGATCCACCGCTATGTTACTGGCATCGACCGTATAAACATCTGCGTTCGTATCGAGTTTCATCTCGCTCGGGTCTTTGGCCGTGTTTATGATTATATCGCCATCATCTTTGAGTCCCTCCGTAACGTCCACCGCTTCAAGAAGTGCAGTGTCTAGGATTATCACAACATCGGGTTCATGTATCTTCGAATGATCCCTGACAGTTTTGTCGTCTATCCTCGTGAAAGCCGTTACGGGAGCGCCTCTACGCTCAACCCCGAACATGGGAAAAGCCTGCACGTCCTTTCCTTCCTCGAAAGCGGCCCGGGCTAAAAGTTCAGAAGCCACAACTGAACCCTGGCCGCCTCTTCCATGGAAGCGAACTTCTATCATTTTTAAAAGCACCAATACCGTATTAAAGGGGATTATAAAGACCTTTTTGTAACTAGTTTTCACATCGAGCAAAAGGATTAAATAAAAATATCTTTTCTATCTTCTTAGTATCTTCAGTGAAATCTCACGGGCCGGTGGTCCGTCGGAATTAAAGATTCCAACTCACCACCGGAGCTTCGTTCGCTGGGCTCACACAGGGCCGGTGGTCTAGGGGTCATGACGTCGCCCTTACATCCGCAGTTGAAGCGGTAGGAAAGGCGAAGTTCGGCGGTTCAAATCCGCCTCGGCCCATTCTATTCCTCTGTTCTCTTTTTCTCCATCTTTTTTTGCTTTTTCGAGAAAAGTTTAATTTCTACCCGTATAATACCCTTCCGTGAAATCTATGTCTAAGAGTCAATCCACGAGTGCGGACGGTATCGAATGGGACCTGACCGATCTTTACGATGGACACGAGGACCCGGAGTTAAAAGATGATATGGACGAACTCATCCATAGAGCTGAGGAGTTCAGAGAGAAGTACAAGGGTGAGATAGAAAAAGCTGAACTACAACCCGAAGAGTTGAGAGAGATCATAGAAGAGTACGAAGACATATACGAACTTATGGGGAAGATACAGTCTTTCGCCAATTTGTACCACGCCGTAGATACTCAGGATCCAGATAGAGGCGCCCTTCTTCAGAAGACGGAAGAGATAGCGAGTAAAACGAAAAATAAACTCATCTTCCTGGAGCTGGAATGGCAGAGCCTCTCAGATGAAAGCGCAGAAAAATATCTAGAGTCGGATGAACTGGAGCACTACGAAAGCTACTTGAGACACTGGAGAAGATATACGCCCTATATGCTTTCCGAGAGCGAGGAACAGATAATAGAATCGCTGCAGACAACGGGCAAAGAGGCCTTCAAGAGACTCTTCGATCAGACGATAGGTCAGATAACTGTAGAGTTCGAACACGAAGGTGAATCCCACGAGATGGTTCTTGATCAAGCTCTCTCGGTACTATATGAAGAGGATAGAGAGAAAAGAAAGGCCGCCGCCGACGCCGTTACTGAAGCTCTAAAGGATGAAAACAAGCTCCTCAACTTCATATTCAACAACATAGTACAGAACCATACCACGATCTGTGAATTCCGTGATTATCCGGATCCGATGACTCCTAGAAATCTTGACAATCGGGTGGATAGAGAAACCGTAGATGCTCTCATGGAAGCCGTAGAAGAGAACACCGACTTGGTAAAGAAGTTCTACCAGTTGAAAAAGGAAATCGTCGATCACGATACGCTGTATGATTTTGACAGGTACAGCCCTCTTCCAGGCAGCGTTCCGGAAACGGATTTCGAGGAGAGCAAAGAAAAGGTCTTAGAGGCCTACGAAGGCTTCTCTCCGGAGATGAAAGAGATCGCAAAAAAATTCTTCGAGAACGGCTGGATAGATGCAGAATTGAAAGAGGGGAAAAGAGGAGGAGCGTTCAGTGCCAGCACCGTGCCTTCCGTACATCCGTACGTCCTCCTAAATTTTACAGACAAGCCAAGAGATACTATGACCATGGCGCACGAACTCGGACACGGTATCCACCAATACTTGGCCAGGGATCAGGGAGCTCTGCAGCAGAGTACACCGCTGACCACGGCTGAGATGGCTAGTGTTTTCGGCGAGACCATCTTCTTCGAAAAACTTCTTGACGACGTCGAAGATCCCGAGACGGAACTGAGACTGATAGGCGACAAGCTGCAGAAGGACTTCGCTACGGTCTTCAGACAGGTGATAATGACCCGATTCGAACAGAAGTTACACGAAGCTAGACGTGAAAAGGGCGAACTTAAAAGCGAAGAGATAAATGAACTGTGGATAGAGGCAAATGAAGAGGAATTCCTCGACTCCATTGAGCTGAGAGACGAGTACGGATGGTGGTGGAGTTATGTGCTCCATTTTGTCCATTATCCATTCTACTGTTATGCCTACGCCTTCGGAGAACTTTTGGTTCTAGCTCTTTACGACATGTATCGGGAAAGGGGCAAAGAGTTCGTCCCTCAATACCTCGACCTTTTGAAGGCGGGAGGATCTGAAGATCCCAAAGACCTCCTGGCAGAGATCGGGGTGGATATAACGGACCCGAATTTCTGGCAGCGTGGATTATCGGTGATAAGGGAAACAGTGGACAGGATGGAAAATCTGGCAGAAGAAACGGGTAAGATCTAAAACTCTCTTTTTTTCCTTTTTTGAACGTAATATTTTTAATCCAAAAGGTATTATCAGTTTTTGATATTATGGATTGGGAACAACAAGAGGTCCGAGACCTCAAGGAAAATCACTATGTAATCATAGACGACGAACCCTGCAAGATCAAAAACATGGATACCTCAAAACCCGGAAAGCACGGGGAAGCAAAGGCCCGAATAGACGCGGTGGGCATATTCGATGGAAAGAGACATGACATGTTGAACCCCGTCAGCGCTAAAGTGAGAACCCCCATAATAGATAGGAGAAAGGGGCAGGTCGTCAACAAAGCTGACGGCGAAGTTAACATAATGGACATGGATTCTTACGAGACGTTCCAGATCGAAATCGATGAAGAAACCTACGAAGAGCTGGAACAAGGTCAAGAGATCAGGTACCTCGAAACCATGGACAGGAGAAAGATCACTCAAACGTAAGATCGATCCGGCTTCATGACCTCAGAAGTAGATTTTGCAGGCTTCGATTCGGATTTCGACGAGTCTACATATTCTATACTGGGAGTTCCCTATGACAGGACCTCTTCCTTCCGTTTAGGGAGTGGAAAAGCCCCGGATAAGATAAGGAAAGCTTCTTACTGCTTTGAGCCTTATCTTTTGGAATATGAAAGTTCTTTGAGTGAGATACCGATGCACGATCAAGGGAATATAGGTGAGACCGAAGATTATTCTAAATTGAAAAAAGAGCTGAAAAAGGAAGTTAAAAATATTTGTGATAATGAAAAGTTTCCTATCGTGCTTGGCGGTGAACACTCTCTTTCCCCCATTGTAGTTTCAGCTTTGAAAAAAGAACATGATGACCTCGACGTTTTAATCCTAGATGCTCACCTGGATTTTAGAGATGAATATGAGGGTTTGAAGCACAGTCACGCAACGGTTTCTAAAAGAATATCCGAAACCGTCGGTCTTGAACGCACCTTCGTTTACGGTGTGAGATCTACGGCGAAAGATTATCCGGATGAAAATCGTCCCGTCTACTTTACCTCTAAAAGAATACGAGAATATAGAAGGAGTGATCAAAACGAAGATATGCCGCTCTTAAAAGAGGTTTTCCAAAAAATCAGCCGTCCAACATATCTATCGATCGACATGGACGTTATAGATCCCGCTTACGCTCCAGGGGTGGGCAACCCGGAACCTTTCGGACTTGAACCAAGAGTTGTAAAAGATTTGATCTCCAAAATAGCTCCACGTATAGTGGGGCTGGACATTGTGGAGGTGTGTCCAAAGTATGATGACTCGGACCTCACGTCTAACCTTGCGGCCAGATTCGTGTACGAGATTTTAGGGGCTAGAGAAAACTATTAGGTATTTCTCCAAGCTATTGACTCATGGATCGAAAAGAGAATATTGATCTACGGCAGGCTTCCGGTTGGTGCTCGATTAACTGACTTCTTTTATCCCTTCTTCTTTCATTTCTTCGGGAGCACTGAGTATCTGTTGCGATTTCACACCTGTAGCCACCAGCATAACTTTCAACTTATCTTCTAGTGTGGGGTCGACGCTACATCCCCAGATTATATTTGCGTCCTTACCGGCCTTCTTCTCGGCTTCTTCGGCCACCATCTCGGCCTCGTGGACACTCATATCTTCAGGTCCAGTCACGTTGATCAACACGCCCGAGGCACCAGATATGTCAACGTCGAGGAGTGGTGAATTTATCGCACCATCGATAGCTTCTAGCGCTCTTTTATCACCACCGGCATCGGATTCACCCATGCCTATCATCGCTTCACCTGCACCTTCCATTATGGTCCTCAGATCGTTATAATCGAGATTTACCAGACCTGGTTTGGTGATTATCTCGGTCATTCCTTTGATGGACCTCATCAGCACTTCATCCGCAACTTTGAAAGCTTGCTGTAGAGGCAATCTAGGAACAAGGTCTAAAAGCTTGTCGTTCGGTATCACGATCACTGTATCGGCTACATTCCGGATACGTTTCATGCCCCACGCGGCATTTTTCATCCTTGATTTACCTTCAGCCTTAAAAGGTTTTGTAAGGACCGCTATGGTAAGGGCATCAACATCTTTAGCGACTCTTGCCACCGTTTCGATGGAGCCTGTCCCTGTACCACCACCGAGGCCGCAGGTGAGGAAGACAATATCCGCATCGGATAATAGCTCTTCATACTTGTCCTTCGACTCTTGGACCGCCTTCTCACCGATCTCGGGTTTTGCACCAGCTCCTAAGCCTTTAGTCAAATTTTTCCCCATGAGAACTTTTCTATTGGCTCGAATGGTCAACAGATCCTGAGCGTCGGTGTTGCCTGCTATTAGTTCAGCACCGTGTATACCTTCCTCCGATACACGATCTATGGTATTGCAACCAGCTCCACCTAAACCTACGATATATATTGTAGTCCGCAGGTCTTCTAGGACTTCCCTCAGTTCTTCGTCCGTTTCTGCATCTTTATATCCTTTCTCTGCCGTATCTTTATCCTTTTCGGAAAGAGCTTCATCTACTAATGATTCCATAGTTCATCTCCTCATATTACTTTTCGTCCGATTCATAATTAACAAACTCTTATTAATATTTATGGATAGAATAGATTTTTATAATAGAAGAAGAGCAAATTTTTATATATGTATTTTCTCCTTACTATGAAGAGATAGTATGAGCAAAGTTCTTACGGTCATCGGGAGTGGACCTGGTGGTTATGTTGCGGCAGTTTTCGGAGCAAAGAACGGCTTAGATGTCCGTGTCATAGAGAAAGAAACCATAGGTGGAGTTTGTACCAACTACGGATGCATCCCTTCTAAAGCGTTGCTCTCTACAGCCGAAAAGATAGAAACCATCAAAGGTGCACAAAGAGACGGTATCGAAGCGAAAATCGAAAATATCGATTTCAAAAAAGTACTGAGTAAAAAAGAGAGGGCCGTAAAAATCTCGAGAAAAGCGGTGAAAGGTCTGTTCGATAAAAACGGGGTCGAGGTCATCGAGGGTACCGCCGAAGTGCTAGGGCCGGAAGAGGTAAAAGTCGAAAGAAAGGATGGAAAGACTGAGGTCTTAGGCTCGGACTATACCATAATAGCTACCGGTTCCGAGCCGATCTCCTTACCGGGTCTAGAGGTTGATGAGGAAAATATCCTGTCCAGCCGAGGGGCCTTGAGCTTGAAAGAGACACCCGACTCCATGTTGATCATAGGTGGGGGCTACATAGGCATAGAGATGGCTTTCATCTTCTCCGCCCTCGGTACTGAGATAACCATAGTGGAATTGGAGGATAGATTGTTACCCAAAATGGATAAGGATTTAAGCAGCATAGCGGAGAAGATGATGAAGAAAAAAAGGATAAAGGTCCATACAGAATCCCAGGTCGAGGACATCGAAAAAGGTGAAAAAATCACAGCGAAAATAGGGGGAGATACAGAGAAGGAAGTGAAGGTAGAGAAGATCCTCAGCTCCGTAGGCAGGAGACCGACCCCACCGGTAATTGATGACGAGCTCGATATAGTCGGTGACAAAGGAGAGGTCGAAGTGGACGATAGGATGAAAACCGATGTTAACAATCTATATGCCGTAGGCGACGTAACGGGAAAAGGGATGTTAGCCCATTCCGCGTTCAAACAGGCAGAAATAGCTGTGAACGATATATTGGGAAAAGAAGTAGAGGGTTTCAGCGAGTTCGTGATACCCGCTGGCATATACACCCATCCGGAGATGGCTAGCGTGGGGCTAACCGAAGAAGAGGGGAAAGAAAAGTTCAGCGAAGTCAATATCGGGAAGTTCTCCATCTCTAGAACGGGAAGAGGTTCCTCTACGGGAGAAAGGATGGGGATCGCAAAAGTCGTAGCGGGTCCCGAAAACGAGTTAATAGGTTTACACCTTGCGTGTCCCGGAGCGACAGATATGATAATGGAGGGGACTACTGCTCTGGAGAAAAGTATGACAGCAGAAGAATTTGCGGATATGATCCATCCCCACCCGACGTTTTCTGAAGCTCTAAAAGAGGCGGCGGAGAACGTGTTTCGCGAAAGCGTCCATTCAGGCTGATTTTTACGAGGCCTTCTTTTCGAGTTTCTTCTTTTTCTCCTCCAGCTCTCTGAATAACTCGTTGATCTCCTTTATTGCCCCGATCATATCTTCTTCATCAGCCATCAGTTTTATCTCTTTAAGTCTCCGACTTGCCTCGGTAGTCTCTCCTCCCATCTTCCGTATCTCTCTTAATTCTTCCTTGCTACCTTCGAGTAGAGAGGAAAAAACGAGAACTTTTTGGAGGTTGGCCAAACCTTGGTCCAATATCTGAAGACCTTTCTCCATTTCTCCCGATTTTCCTGCCTCTAAGGCTCTCTTTAAATTTTCTTTTACACCTTTCAGATCCAACTCGGTCTCTCTCGCGGCGCGGAGATTTCCACGAACTTTCATCAATCTTTTCTTAAACTTCCGCTCCAGCTTTTTATCTTCATTTTGTTCCGGGATTTCAGTTAAGGTTTCGGCGATATCTACCGCGGTTCCGTACTCTCCATCCCTGCATCTTTGCTCTATCTTCTCCAACTTCTTGGTTAGTTCAAACGATCCTATCTCCGTCGAAATCCTTCCTTTTATCTCGTCTAAGCCGGAAAGTATTTCTTTAAGTTCTTTAAGCTCTTCCACGTCCAACAGTAGCTCTAGGGAAAGTTCCGACACTTTAGAGAATTTTCCCTGTCCTTCATACGACGATAGTAAATCAAATCTTTCCCGTACATCCTTAGTATTTATGAGGTCGTGCTCTATACTTTCCAACACGCTTTTTATGTACTCCTTATCTTCATCAAACTCTCCTGGATATCCTTCGTATTTCTTCCATTCTACTGTACTTTGGGAGTCTACGGCTTCCTCGGATTGTACGGCTTTTCTAGTTTCTACAACTTCTTTGGACCCAACGGACTCTTCAAACTCTACAGCATTTTTAGGTCTCACAGCTTCTTCAGTCTCTACTGCCTCTTTAGACCCTCCGGTTTCTTTCAATTCTATATCTTCTTCAGTCTCTAAAACTTCTTCGGACTCTATGACTTCTCTAGATTCTATATCATCTTCAGTTTCTATCCCTTCTTCCAACTCTACCGCTTCTTCACGTCCTCTACCTCCTTGAGGTGGAGTTTGAGATTGAAAGGATTGACACACTGGGCACCGGTCCATCCCTTTTTCCATGGGTGTGCCGCATACATCACAAACATTTTTCTCATCCGGCTTATCCTCCTTTCTTATCTCCTTT
>JAZKSH010000066.1:0-10544 GCA_036626195.1 Thermoplasmatota archaeon
CGGTGGTGAACGAATCTTGTTTACTATCCACTGATACACCTCCAGCTACCATATCGACGGCCTGGCCCTTTTTCAGCCCTTCATGATCCTCGATGAATTCGTCGAGGTAATCTTTCGGCGTTTTGCTCCCGTCCAGCCTGGAGAGTTGAAGTCCGAGACCGACGTTTGCTTTATCTTCTCCTTTCGGGAATATCCACAGGTAACCGCCCGGGGCTACGCTGCCAAGGTAGAAATGAGTGTGATCTGCATCGAATTCGATATCGGAAAGCCTGTACTGGAAACACGTCATTATGTCCGCCGGCTTGGGAGCGTCGTAAACTCCGGCCCATCTGCCGATCTGAGATTCGAAACCGTCGGCTCCGATCACCAGGTCAGCTCGTATCTCGAATTTTTCGCCCATCTTTTCTGCTTTCACCCCAACGACTTCACCGTCTTCCTTGATGACGTCTCTTGCCCTGGTCTTCAGCATGAAATCCACGCCTTCATCCGCCGCCAGAACGGCCATCTCCTTGTCGAATATGTCTCTCTCCAACACCCCGCCGACTTCGTCACCCGCTATCTCCTTACCGATGGTCATCTTTTTACCGCAGGGAGAATAGAGTTTAGCTCCTTTGACTCTCCATTTTATGAAATCATCCGGATCATCTATCCTCAGCTCATCCAACCAGGAAAGAGAGACTCCCTCTGCACACCTCACCGGGGAACCGATCTCCTGCCTTTTCTCTATGACAAGAACTTTTTCCGCGCCGTTCTTTGCGGCAAAACGCGCCGCGGTACTCCCGATGGGGCCGGCGCCCACGACCAGGATATCGCAATCTATCTTTTCTCCCGCTGCCGCGTCCAAATCAATCACCTCTCATCTTCAAGGCTCCAACAGGACATGCCCTGACGCAGAGTTCACATTCGATACAGCCCTCGTTCACTTCGAGGATGAGGTCGTTCAGGAACAGCACGTTCTCTGGACACGTTCCAACGCAGGCGCCGCAGTGCATGCATTTTTCGTGGTCCACTTCAACACTCATTGTCTATCACGCCATTCGTCTAAAGGTACGGAGAACTCTTTCTCAACTTCCTCCCTATAGGTCGGTCCTCCGTTGTAAGCGCAGAACGGGATTATCCTGCCGTCCGGCGTCGCATAATGTATCACGCACCTTTTCACCCTCTCTATATCGTAATTATAATCGTCCTGGAAGTGCATGCCTCCGACGAACAGGGTCCGCCAGGCGAATTTACCGACCGACTCTTTATCCCCCTCTGTCAGTATGCTCTTCATTATCTCGCCTATTGTGAGACCGCCGGGAAGTTCTTCCTCTTTCAGGTAATCGCCGAAATACTTTTGGAAGTTCTTCACCATGCTTTTGTTGCGTCCTTTCTTTGTTTTCACTTTGGATCCCAGCTTTATAGCGGTTTTCTTCAAAAAGGTGTCCCACTCGTCGGCTTTTTCCTTCATCTCCTCCATCAAGCCTTCGACGTCCACGAAATCGGTTATAGGACTGACTTCACCGTCGTCCGCTATCACTAGATAAGAGGCGAGGCCGCAGTGAGGATGGGAAGTGAAAGCGACCTGGGGCTCGTCCTTTATGACAGAGACGAGCTGGGAGATCGGAGTCACGAAAGGAACGGGGTAAAAATCGCTTCTATCGAGGGATCCAGTTTGTTCTTCAAGATCTATAGCGATGTCAGAAAGGGTGTATCTCTGCTTCTGCCTTTTTTCCTTCTCTATACGACCGGTGAACGCCACCGGCTGGTAATTCACACCTCTCACCACGTCCCTGTTCTTTATAGCGAAATCTAAGATATCTCCCATTTGGTCGTCGTTGACGGTGTTCACGATAGTCGGCACAAGAACGACGGAGAGAGGATTCGGCTTCGTTTTCCTGCAGTTCTCTATGGCTTTCTTCTTAACATCTAACATCTCTCTGCCCCTTGCCTGGATGTAATTATCCTCGTCCAGGCCGTCGAACTGCAGGTAAACCGTATGAAGGCCGGCTTCCTCGCACTTTTTAGCGAAATCTTCGTCGTTTGCGAGTTTGATACCGTTCGTTGCGATCTGTATCTGGGAGAAACCGAGCTCGGAGGCCTTTTCGAGTACTTTGAAGAAGTCAGGATACACCGTAGGTTCTCCGCCGGAGAACTGGACCGCGGTGGTGGGAACCGGCTTCTCGTCCCTTAACGTCTCTAGCATACCCACGACCTGTTCGTAGCTCGGTTCGAAAACGTACCCCCTCTCGTTCGCATTGGCGAAACAGATCGGACAGTTCATGTTGCATCTGTTGGTCAGGTCGACGTTTGCCAGACAGGTGTGGCTCTTGTGAAGATTGCACAGACCGCAGTTGTCCGGACAGCTCGTTGCGTCCTCTATCTTCGGGTTATCGACGCCTACGCCGTCGTAGGCGAATTTTTCAGCTTTCAGGTAAAGATCCACATCGGACCAGACAACACTCTCAAAATAACCGTGATCTTCACATTCCTTCTTCATTACTACTTTTCCATCTTCCTCCACTATCTTCGCCGGTATGACTTCCTTGCACTCGGGGCACATCGACGCGGTCTTTTTAGGCAGACCTTTATCTAACGATGACTCCTCTATGACCATGATTTCACCGCTAATAGAGGACGGGTTTTATTAAAGATTTTGTAGCGACCTCCGCTAATTAGAGAGCGGATCACCTCTTTTGCTTAGCTTTATCCGATACCCTCGTTTATTACTTTATGTAAAGATTTTTAAATAGGTGAGTTTTTGAGCTAAACGGGAATAACATGCGATATCCTAAGAGATTTTCCCGTTTTGTTTCAACCGCCCCTAAAAAAGTCATCGCCATCATAGTGGTATTTACCGTCATAATGGGGCTATTTGCCACAGGGGTGGAAATGGATACGGAGGAAGAGCACTTCGAACCCGACAGACCGAAGCAGGATTATCTTTCTACCGTTCAGGAGACCTTCGGGGCGGAAGAAGAGATGGTTCAGGTCGCTTTCACCGCCGACGGGGGAGACGTTTTCTCCGAAGAAGTAATGCGGGACATGCTGGATTTCGAGGAGAACCTGACTGACGACCAAACGGTGAATCAGACTCTAGCCAGTACCGCGGACGTCCCCACTGGAGTCAACACCTTGGCGAGCAACGTGTTGATGGTCGATCAATCACTTCTCTTGGAGGACTTCGTGATACAGCAGGCGGATCAAACCTACGAGATGGTCGAGAGTCAAGAAAAGATGTTCGAGCGGATGAACGCTTCACTCTCTCTCAACATGGGTCTGATGGGGGTATTCGGAGAGGAGGACCCTATCGGTTTGATAGGTGTCAATCAGACCCTTATCTCGATGTCCGATATCGTTTCCAACCCTGATTCCTGGATGGTGATGGGAGAGTACGAAGAGGAATTTAACGAGCTGATCGAAAAACTTCCTCCCGAGTCTGACTCAGGCGTCTCTGATGAGAATCTTTCCGCTTACATCGATGGTTGGTTGGACGATATGAGAGGGGTAGAGGATCCCGAGTTGGATAACTTTTTAGAACTGGTTGAAGGAACGGGATTCATCCTTGATCACATGTTAGAGGCGGAACAGTACAGCAATGATACGTATATGCCCAGAACGATGCTACTCAGTTTTTTCGGCGTAGCCGAACCCATGGGGGCTTTAGAGGAGCCCGATTTTAGCGCGTTAGAAGACCCTCCCAAACTCCAGCTTTCGATGGACGAGAAGCGGGAAAGACTGGACAACATGACGACCGATGATCTGAAGGAGACTGTAGAAGACATACTGGATTACGACCCTTCAGAACTGAACGAATCGGTGAGCCGAGGGATGAATCTTACGGATAAGACTGAGAATGCAATCGCTCATCTCACCAATATGGAGAACCTTCTCAACCAAGCTATCGAGCGATATGAAGAATATGATGAAATCAACATGACATGGGAGGCCCAGCAGCTGAGAGATGGTTATCTCGCTTCAGTGAGCCAAAATCGGACTCTTTTGAACGAATCGAAACCGATGTATGAAGAAGCGGAGGTGATGTTCGGGGAGGCCTTGAGGTTGGGCCCGATGATGGAACAGATGGGCACCATGATTACCAGCATGGCGGATAAAGATTTTGACCCCGAAGCCATCCAAGCCGAGAGTTGTCTCGGCATAGTTTTCATGGACCCGGAAGCCGAGGGCGATGAGAAGTTGGAGGCCCAGAAAAAGATAATCGAGATAGGAGATGATCTTCCAGAACATTCCGAAGTCCGTGTATCGGCTTCTCGGGTAATGATGGAGGAGATAAATGATAGCGCGGATAAAACTTTGGATAGACTTTTACCTATAGCCTTCATCCTCGTAGTTATCATCCTATTTATCGTCTTCCGTTCGATCGTTGAAACCGTTTTGAGCTTGGGAACCTTGGGTATAGCGATAGTTTGGACCTTCGGCTTCGGTGTGATCATGGGATACACGTTCAATCCGATGATCATAGCTGTACCTGTACTGATTACCGGTCTAGTGATCGATTACGGTATGCACATGGTGCTGAGATATAAGGAAGAGAAGAGGAGGGACAACAGCCCAAGAAAATCCACTTCGATCACGATTTTGGCAGTCGGTGGAGCCCTTGTTCTGACCACCTTTACCACCGCCATAGGTTTTCTATCGAACAGGATCAGCGATATAGGGGCGATGCAGCAGTTCGGCACGCTCGCGGCGATGGGGATAGTCTCCAGCTTGGTCCTTATGATGACCTTCCTACCGGCCATGGTTCAAATCTACGATGAATGGAAGGACAAGAGGAAGAATAACAAGAAGAAGAGTAAGAAAAAATTGAGTAAGAAAAATAAAGACAAAAGCAAGAACAATGCAAAAAAAACTCTAGCTAGAAAAGCAAAAGAGCACGGCGGAGATATCATTGGAGGGATCCTTTCTAAATCCGCTGATGCTTCCGACAGACATCCCTGGGTGGTTCTTGTTGTTGTGCTCCTGATCACCGGGGTAGCGGCCTCCGCTGCGGTAAACGTAGACACCACCTTCGATATAGAGGACTTCCTTCCGGAAGATCAGCCGCAGAGTAAAAATATGAAGTATCTCGCGGAAAGATTCGAGGTAGAAGATTCTTACGCCTATATCCTCACCGACGAAGGCGATTTGGACTCGAGCCGATATCTTTACGCGGTCAGTAATACCACAGAGAACATCGAAGACAGCGAGATGGTAGGCGGAGATGGAGGTGATGTACGTTCACCTTTATCGGTCCTCCGGACCTACGGCACCGCCTCACCGGGAAGTCTAGACTATAATGAAACGATAACCAGGGCCTTCCATCAGAGCGACATAAACGGAGATGGAATCCCGAACCGAAATGTAACTGAACTCTACAACATGCTGTTCGAATATGATCAAAGCAGGGATGCGATAAGTAATGTGTTGCATCGGACAGAGGAAGGCGATGGGGATTACACCTACGAGCTGGCCGTGATCCGGCTCTTGGAGGACGGAGAAAAGATATCAAGCGATCTCGATAACGCCGCGGTACTTGAAGAGGAGTTGGAGGAGGACGTTGAGCCGTTAAGAGATGCTGAGTATCCCGCAAAGATCACCAGTGGTTCCATGCTCGCCCAAGAGACCACCAGCGAATTGACCGATACCCAGATCCAGACTCTGATCGCCACGATCATTATAGTCGCCGTCACCCTCACGATGGTCTTCTATTTCAAGGACAATGTCCGAATGGTCGGAGTTATAACCACCATCCCGGTCGCTCTGACCACTCTTTGGATCTTGGGCACGATGTACCTCTTCGATATTCCCCTGAACGTGATGACCGTTACGGTTACGGCCCTAACGGTAGGGATGGGAGTAGATTACAGCATCCACATATCATATAGATTTATGGAGGAACGCTCGTATTCACAGAGTCTGCATGAGGCCATGGAGATGACCGTCAGGAATACAGGAGGCGCGATATTCGGCTCGGCCATGACTACTGTAGCTGCGTTCGGAGTACTTTCGACCTCTGAAATACCACCGATCGCTCAATTCGGAGGGATCACGGCTTTAGCTCTGTTCTACAGTTTTGTGGCCGCAGTATTCGTACTGCCCGCTTTCCTGATGATCTGGGCAAAATCCGGGCAGAGAGATGATTGATCGAGAGCTGATATACATCCATATCGTTTTTCTTCTATAAACGAGCATAAACAACTATAAATATACTGCATCAGAGTTAAAAACCGAAGTGAAGAGAACAAAAACGACGAAGAGAAGGAGATAAGATGCAATTCATGTTCGATATCATCCTTTGGGCAGGGGTCTTATTCCTACTCATCGGATATCTTAGAGAATATAAGAAGCACAGTTTCAGGATGCTCGGTTTCGCACTGCTGGGCATCTTCTGGCTCACTCTAGCGCCCTACTACATTGGCATTAGAGATTACTTCAACCTGCTGTTGGTCGTGGGAGGTTTACCGGTCTTCCTTTATTTCGCTTATCACGAGTATATCTCTAAAAAGTGGAACGAAGATCCCGAGGAGATGAGGTTCCTAGCCGGCGCCGCTTCCATCGGAACACTCATATATTTTGGGATCCAGAGGATACCTATATTGTCGGGCATGCTGATAAAGGCGGTGGCGGAACAGACCGCCTGGCTCGCTAACTTACTCGGCTATGATTTTTACGCCGGCGCCATAAACTTCGGCGGCAACCCTATCTGGTACCGCACCAGCGCCGAATTCGTTCATGTCCCGATAGAGGGCACTGGAATCAGTATAATCCTTGCCTGCACCGGTCTGCAGGCGATAGCAGCGGCCGGAGCGCTGATATGGTGTACTAAAGCGGACATCGACCGAAAAGTCAAAAGTTTACTGGTCACTATACCGGTAGTATACGTGGTAAATCTTATACGCAACGTACTGGTTATCTACCTGACCGTGGAGGGGATCACCTCTTTTAAAATGGCCCATAACCAGATAGCGAAAACGTTATCCGTGATAGTTCTGATAATCCTGATGATCACCGTTTTCGAGATAATGCCGGAACTCTTCGAGAATATTATGGATCTCTTGAGATTGCCTAAGCGGAGGTCTCGAAGAGCGGAGGATTCGAAGTCGACGGAAGATTGACAGGAAGAACAATTAAGTATGGAGCTCCTATTTTTCAGTCCATGGAGGAACCGCCGGCGGATATAGACGAGTTAGAAGAAGAGTACGATTACATAAGTGAAGGTCTCCAGAGGTTCGGCCTTACCGACTATCAGGCTAGGACTTACACGGCCCTGGTAGCTCACGGGGTAGCGGACGCCGAGACCATCGCTTCGACGGCCGGGCTTCCGCGCACATCTGTTTACAAAGCTCTAGACACGCTTCACGAGAGAGGATACGTCATAGTGAGCGAGGGGCGCCCTAAGGTTTTCAAGCCCGCAGAACCGTTGGAAGTGAAGGGCCGCCTTTCTAGAGAGTTGGACGACGTCTTCGGAAGGTTGAACACATTATACGAGACACTATCGGAGAGAGGAGAACCACAGTTAGTTTACACCATAAACGGTGAAGAAAAAGTGCTCGATAAGATCGCGGAGATCATCGATCGTACGGAAGAAAAGATCATAATCTCGTCGCCCAACTTTTCCACCATTTTGGACCGCTCGAAAAAAGAGCTGGAATCCGCTGAAAATAGGGGAGTGGATATCACCGTGGTCACCTCGCCGAGAGAAAGAGCTTTCAGCGGAGCTAAAGTGAAGAGGAAAGAGGGTTTGATAGCGACGGACCTGATAAGTGACGGGGAGAGGGCACTTTTAGCTTCTCCCGCCTTCGAAGCCTGCGGGTACACGAACAATCCTTCTTTGGCCAAACATCTAGTGAACTTCATAGATATATTGATGGAACGGGAGTGACGATCTCGACTTGTGTAGAGAAAAATTAATTAACTCACCATTCTATTTCGGCGTGATATGCGAGTGGAAAATGCGCTGGAACTGGTGGGCAATACTCCTCTTGTAAAACTGGAAAAGACAAACCCGAATCCGGACGTTCCGATATATGCAAAATTTGAGAAGTTCAATCCCATGGGCTCTGTAAAAGACAGGATAGCTATAACCATGCTGGAGGAAGCGGAGCGCGAGAGCAAGATAGACGAGGATACTGTCATCGTTGAAGCGACGAGTGGAAACACCGGTTTAGGGTTGGCCATGGCCTGCGCCGTAAAAGATCATCATCTGCATCTCACCATGTCGGAAGGGGTCAGTATAGAGAGGATAAGGATGCTGACGGCTCTAGGTGCGGAGATAGAGTTCACCCCGGAGGAAGAAGGCACCGACGGAGCCATCAGGAGAGCGAAAGAGTTAGAAGAAGAAAGAGATGATTTTTGGAGGCCCGACCAGTTCAACAACCCCGCCAACGTAAAGGCGCACTATGAAAGTACGGGTAAAGAGATATTGGACGATACGGAAGGCGAACTGACTCATTTTGTAGCGGGCATGGGAACCACCGGGACTCTGATGGGCGTCTCGAAGAGGTTGAAAGAGTACGACCCTGAGATACAGGTGGTCGGCGTAGAACCGACGGAGGATTACGAGATACAGGGTCTGAAGAATATGGAAGTCGATATGGTTCCCGGGATATATGAACCGGAAAGGCTGGACGAGATCAGGACCATAAAGGATAAAGACGCCTTCTGCACCGCTAGAGAGCTGGCTATCAACGAGGGACTTTTCGTCGGCATGAGCTCCGGCGCCGCGGCATACATCTCTCAGCAGATCGCGTCGGAATTGGACGAAGGTTTTATAGTAACTCTTTTACCGGACGGCGGCGAACGATATTTTAGTACGCCTCTGTTCGACATGGAGGAGTGTTTGAGATGCATGTATGAAGAAGGTATGAATTTTTATCATCCTCCAGAGGACAAAAACGAGTATCTAACACAGATAAAAAAGATAATCGAAGAGCGTAATGGTTGACCTACCAAAAAGTTATCACTTCCTTATACTATAAAGTAAATCATGAGTGGGAGTAAGGAGAAAGACGGAAAAACGTTCACTGTGAACATAGAGAGATTGGAGGATTATCAGTTCAAAGTCACCTTCGATGAGGAGGAGATGGGCGAACTGGTGACCGACGAAACGGAGAGCGTCGGTGGTGAGGGAAAAGGACCGAACCCGAGTCGACTTCTTGCCGCTTCGACCCTGAACTGCCTGATGGCCAGTTTGACTTTTTGCTTGAAAAAGAAAAGGGTGGAGATAGATTCGTTGAAGGGCGAGGTAACGGCAAATGTCGAGAGGATCGACGGGAAGTTGAGAGTCACTGGATTGAACGCCGATATAAAGCCCGAACTGGTCGATGGATCGGAGAAAGAAAAGCTGAAGAAATGCATAGATATCTTCGAAGATTACTGCGTGGTCACGCAAAGTATCAGAAAAGGTGTGGATGTAAAAGTAGACGTGGAGGTATAAATATAGCGGAACAGACCAAACTCCTGGAAGATTTTTCCGATGACCTTAGTAAGATATCGGGGGATATCAAAAGCTGCACCGAATGCAGACTGCACGAGGAAAGGAAACACGCGGTGCCGGGAGAGGGCGACCATGAAGCTGCCATCATGTTTATCGGCGAAGGTCCGGGCAAGCAGGAAGACGAAGAAGGCAGACCGTTCGTAGGGAGGGCCGGCGAGCTGTTAGAGGAACTGCTGAAAGAAGCTGGATTTTCACGAGACGAAGTATTCATAACCAACGTGGTGAAGTGCAGACCTCCGGACAACCGCGACCCCAGGAAGGACGAGATAGAGACGTGTAAGCCTTACTTAGAAAAGCAGATAGATTCTTTGGAGCCGAAGCTTATCGTAACCCTCGGCAACCATGCGGCTAAAACCTTGATCGGCAGGAGCGGCATGAAAGAGATGCACGGTGAAGAGTTCGAGTATCAAGGAGTGAAGGTGATTCCGATGTATCATCCCGCCGCCGGTCTGTACAATCCCGATCTGAAGAGCACCATGAAAGAATATATGAAAATGATAGAAGAGGTCTGATTCATTTTAGCTTATAAGTAAATTTTATTTACCCCTTTCATTCATTAGTTGAACCCAATCCATCACGGGCCCATGGCTTAGGCTGGTTATAGCGTCCGGCTGATAACCGGGAGGTCGGGAGTTCAAATCTCTCTGGGCCCACTTTACTATCGGTCCGTAATCTATTTTAAAAAACCTCTATATAAACGATCTATCTTTTTGACTGCCATGTCTCTTAAAATGTGATATCTCCCATCTAGGGATCTTCCAATTTATAGTCAAAGACACATGGTTTGCTGAATTGAATTGTGTCTCGGGTGTTTTCAAAGAAAACCGAGAGGCAGAAGGATAGTAAATCCAAGATGTCTTTGACTAGTTGCAGAGGATTGCATCCTCCTTTTACTTCGAGCAACCTCTCGTTATAAGGTGTGAATCGGAGATTTCACCGCTCGCTCGGAAGGTATTCCTCGCGATGTGGATGACATGATTTTGTTTCAAATTATGTCTTCCGCTATATTTTCAACCTCGGATCAATCCACGACTTCGACCTCAGGCCCGTTCATCCGGATCTTCAATAG
>JAZKSH010000067.1:0-10463 GCA_036626195.1 Thermoplasmatota archaeon
GAACCTTGCATTTTTTGAACAGGATGCCGCGGCCGAAGTTATAGAAAAGTATCCGGGGGTTGAAATATGGGCTGTAGGAGGCCATTCACTGGGCGGCGTGATGGCGGCGAGGTTCGCTGCGGAAGAGGATGTAGACGGGCTAGTACTATGGGCCTCATATCCCGATAAAGATATCTCTTCTAAAAACACCTCAGTCATCTCCATCTACGGAAGTCGAGACGGCGTCACCACGGTGGAGGACGTTGAAGGGCGAGCAGATAAATTGCCTTCAGATGCTGAGTTTGTGAAGGTCGAAGGAGGTAATCACGCACAGTTCGGCTGGTACGGCGACCAAAGAGGAGATAATGAAGCTACAATAACTAGAGAAGAGCAGCAGAAAGTGATAGTTAACAGGACAGCAAATTTTTTGGCTAGGATATAGTTAAGGCGTCTTCCTGCCAACTGCGACGTAACCGGTATGGCCCAACATCTCGAAAGACGGTCTTACACCTTTCTCTCCCACTACCATATCTCTTTCCAAGCTCTCAAAAGATTTTATGTCTACATAATCGTGCTGCCGCATGCCTTTCACGGTCTTTTCCAACTGGTTGGTCGAAGGTACGTAACCGGCAAAAAAGCCCCCGTCTTTGATGCTCTTATCGGCCATGTCCAAGGCTTCCCAGGGCTCGGGTATGTCTACAACGAACGCATCCACGTTTCTTTCCTCGACATCTTCGGTGACATCACCTTTGACCAGCTTCCAATTTTCGTCTAAGTCCAATTTCTCTAGGTTGGACCTAGCGGTTTTGATGAAATCCTCTCGGATCTCGTAAGTTACAAGTTCACCTTTCGGGCCTATCATCTTGGATAGAACAGCACTGAACATACCAGATCCGGCTCCTCCTTCAACAACCCTTTTACCGCTCGTGATGTCACAGTAAAGAGCCATCTGCACTCCGATATGGGGTAATATGATCTGCGCCTCTCTATCGATTAATTCGGGTCCGTCTTTCAGTGCGGGCTGCAGCAGCCGGTATCTTTCTCTACCTATCTTCACTTCAGTGCCCCATCTTTTCCCCACGAACCTATCGGTATCTATCACTCCGAGACCGGATATCTTCTTGGTCTCTCCATCGACTTTGACTAGGGTCGCATTATCGTGGTTCCACAGTACGAGTTTTTCTCCTTTCTCTATCATCTTGACTCACCAACGATCAGAGTGTTATCTCTCCCTTTTTTCCAGCGAACCCTCTCTATCGTCTATACCCCGCCGCTTTATCAAGTATCTCTAAATCAGGGCTTAAATCTATTCCCGATTATCATCTTTCTCTAGGATCTCTTTCCTTCAACTCCACTCTCTCGAAGAAATCCATCTTTGGTACTTTTTCAGCTTTCGACTGTACCACCTTTATCACACCACCGTTCTCGTCTAGATCTTTGACCGTAGCCTCTTCGGGTTTTATCCCGTGGTTTTTCATCTTCTTCTCTATGTCCCATCTGGTCATGGATTCTCCGTTCAAAGAAACTTCGAAGGCTACCATCCCGAACAGGTCAGCTTGATGATCGTAATCTACTCTGTGTTCTACTCTACCTTCATACTCTATATCGAGTTCTGTGAGCTTGTCTTCGACGAAATCCTCTATCTTTTCAAGGAACTCCATCTCCTCCCTACTGACGAACGTTACCGCTTTCCCTTCTTTGCCTAACCTTCCGGTCCTACCTATGCGGTGAACGTAGTCCTTTTCATATTTCGGTATGTCGTAATTCACTACGTGGGTTATGTCATCAACGTCTATACCTCTCGATGCAACGTCCGTCGAAACAAGGATATTTATTTTCCCTTCTTTGAACTTGTTCATAGTTTTTGTTCTAGCGGATTGGCCCATGTCTCCGTGAAGAGAATGGGCTTTGTAGCCGTGATTGTTCAGCCTATCAGCGAGTATACGAGTGTATTTCCTGGTGTTGCAGAATATCAGATATCTACCCGGTTCGTTGTCGAGCAGTGAGGAAAGAGCTGAGAGCTTGTTCTTCCTCCCCACCGAAACGTAGTATTGATTCACGCCTTTGGCGGAGATCTCGTCTTCGCTGAGTTTCAGTTCCACTGGATCGTCCATATACTTGTTAGCTAACTTGACTATCTTTTTAGGCATCGTCGCCGAGTAAAGCATGATCTGCTTCTCTTCTGGCGTCCTGGACATGATCCACTTTATGTCATCTAGGAATCCCATCTCGAGCATCCTGTCAGCTTCATCAAGGACGAAGAAATCTATATCATCCAGTTTTAGTTCACCTCTCCTCATCAGGTCCATTACTCTACCGGGAGTTCCGGCTACGAACGAAGTTTCCGGCAGATGTTCGATCTGATATTTTATGCTCGACCCCCCATAGATCGCTAACGTATTGATATCGTGGTGTTTCCCGATCTTCCTCGCCTCCTTTTCTACCTGCTGAGCTAATTCTCTTGTTGGAGTCAATACGATCGCTTCCACTCCCCTGTTACCCTTCATATGTTCAAAGATCGGTATCAAAAAAGAATGAGTCTTTCCCGATCCGGTTCGGGCCTGAACTATCATGTCGTTTCCTTTTATAGCAGGTTTAATAGATTTCTCCTGCACTTCCGTTGCTTTCTCGAAATCGATGGCTTCAAGAGCAGAAAGTGTATCCCTGTCCAAAGACATCTCATCGAATCTTTGTTCATTATATGTCATATTACTAACTCCTCTCTTCAATCAGGGATAGAAAGGGGGTTCTTTATATAGTTATACCTTTTAACGCTTCACTTCGGCCATGAGCTGGGTATCTCAAGTGTATTAGAATTCCGTTGGCTTTAAATAACCGTGATCGGATTGGTCACTGGCGATAACATGAAGGGATATTGGAACAAATTGCTTGAGATCGATCTTACAGATGGGGAAGTGAATGAGAAAGAATTATCCGAAGATTTTTTACGTAAATACCTAGGGGGAGCGGGTTTCACCACGAAGATACTCTATGACGAGGTTGAACCGGGCGTGGATCCACTTGACCCGGAGAACGTCCTCGCTTTCGCCTCTGGGGTCCTTTTGGGCCCGAAGATACCTACGGCCTCGAAATCCGCTTTCGGCTTCAAAGCTCCTCAGACCGGGGGCTATGGAAAGTCGATAGTAGGGGCAAAAGCTGGAGATCAGTTGAAGAAAGCCGGCTATGATGCTATGGTAGTGAAAGGCAGAGCTGAGAAACCCAGCATGATCGTGATAGAGGATGATAAAGTTACTATTGAGGACGCCGAAGACCTATGGGGTCTCGATACTAGGGAAGCGGCCGAGAAGATAAAGGAAAGATATGAAGGATATGCTACCGCGATCACGGGTCCCGCCGGAGAGAACCTTTCCAAGATCGCGATGATCGAATGCGAGGATAGGCAGGCCGGAAAGGGCGGCGGCGGAGCCGTCATGGGATCCAAAAATTTGAAAGCTATAGCGGTGAAAGGTACGAAAGAGATCCCTATAGCGGATGAAGATAAACTAAATGAGTTGAACAGTAAATGGAGGAAATTAACCACCGGAAAAGGAGAGACCGCAGACGAAAGTTTCTCTCCTGAAGACCAGATCGAATACGGCACTGGAGAAGCGATGGAATCAAAGAACAAGGTCTTGGGCTGCTTTCCAACAAAAAATTGGCAGGCCGGATACTTCAAAAGAGCTTATGAAAGGCTGGAAGACGAGGATGAGAGGATCGAATTGGATCCTAGATACTGGACAGCGAAATACAGAGACGGTAGAAGACCGTGTCCTTACTGCACCAAGCCGTGCAGCCAGTATTTCGCTGCCGAGGACACGCCTTATGGAGACATCGCTGTAGATGGACCGGAATATGAAACTCAATATTCTTTGGGTGGAGCCTGCGAAGTGGACGATATCGAAGCCGTGGCGAAAGCTAACGAGATATGTGATAAGTTGGGTTTAGATACTATCTCTGCGGGCATAACGATAGCGTGGGCTATGGAGGCCTACGAGAAGGGTTTGATCGATACTGACTTGGACCTGGAGTTCGGTAACTCCGAAGCCATGCTGAAAGCTCTAAGAAAGATAGCCTACAAGAAAGGCAAGTTGGGAGAACTGCTCGGCGATGGCGTTTATGAAGCCGCTAAAAAAGTCGGTCAAGGTTCCGAAAAGTTCGCCATACACGTCAAGGGGATGCCTCCCGCCGGCTTCGAAGTTAGAGGAGTGAGAGGTATGGCGTTGGCCTTTGCAGTAGCTCCGAGAGGAGCGGATCACCTAACCTCCTGTCTCTATGCCCTGGAGATGGCAGGCGATTTCTGGGATTTCGAAGATTACGATCCGGAAAAATTGGAAGGTAAGGCCTTTGCACTGAAGGCCATGGAAGATCTGATGACTCTCTACGACATCACGGGCGCTTGTAAATTTTCGCGAGGCCTGATGGTCGACGAAGGCCTGCTTGAACTGGTCAACGCAGTAACGGATTTAGATATGGGCCTAGACGAGTTCTTGGCCGTGGGCGAAAGGACGTACAATCTTTCAAAAGCCTTCAATCTCAGAAACGGCTTTACTAGGGAAGACGATAAACTTCCAGATAGATTTTTCAAAGATGAGGTTCTTTATGGACCTACCCAGGGAGAGACCCTATCTAGAAGAAAGTTCGAAGAAGAACTCGACCGTTACTACGATACCAGGGGTTGGGACGAAGAGGGCGTACCGATGAAGACCATGTTGAAAAGATTGAGGCTGTCTTCCGTGATGAAAGAACTCGGTTCGGTAAACGAGAGAGAATGACCAATTGAACAAAAAATTCCGATTTATGATTCCACCCGAAATCCTTTATCGAGAGAGAAGATCGATTTAGATCGCGGGAGAGCCGGAAAAAGAAATTATGTTTTTTCTTATTAGTATATATCTAAAGTAATTAGAGAGAGATCGATAGAGTATATAAAACTATAAAAGGCGTCATCGAAGTGTCATACGAAAGGCTTTTATGTTAAGGTCAATTCCGCACCAGTCATTGTCTGACGAAACCTTTTTGTATTGTTTCTATTATTCTTCTATCCCTCACGGCGAACCCGGATAGACCGGAAATTGAAAAACAAAAAGATTTGATTTTCGGTCTAGATTTCCACTTGAAACGAAGGGGTTAGCAGAGGAAAAAGATGTGATAATATATGATAGGTCAGGACAATATATTCAAATCCCATATGGATTCGGACTCTGTCTTTAAAGGGGATAGAGATATACTGAGGCCATCTTACATACCCGAACAGCTGCCTCACAGGGGAGAGCAGATACAGGACCTCGCGTCCATAATGGTGACCGCCTTGAGAGGGAATCGGCCCTCCAATGTGTTGATCTTCGGTAAAACAGGCACAGGGAAGACCGCCGTCGTTCGATTTCTCGAAAGAGAGGTCAATAGACTGAAAAGAGAAAATTCGGAAACAGCCGAACTGGATGATGAATTTAAAAATTACGATATAGACAAAGTGGAGTATGTTTATGTCAACTGTGAAGTGGTCGATACCCATTACGGAGTGATGAAAAACATAGGCAATAAGTTCGTCGAAGAATGGAGCGACCAGATACCTTTTACCGGGTGGCCTATGGAGAAAGTCTACGAGTCCCTGCGGGAAAAGATAGACGAGGAACCCAGGGTTGTGGTCATCATATTGGACGAGTTGGATAAACTGGTCACAAAGAGCGGCGACAGCGTTCTTTATCACCTTTCAAAGATCAATTCGGAACTGGATAAAAGTAAAGTGAGCTTGATAGGTATCTCTAACAACCTGAAGTTCACGGAGTTTTTGGATCCTAGGGTGAAAAGCAGATTGGGAGAGGAAAAGATGATATTTCCTCCCTATGATGCGGAACAGCTTAAAGACATTCTTGCGGATAGAGCTGGAAAAGCCTTCGAACCGGAGATATTAGGTAATGACGTCATCTCGCTGTGTGCTGCACTGGCTGCGCAGGAACACGGCGATGCGAGAAGAGCGTTAGACCTGCTGAGAGTTTCTGCCGAGATAGCGGAGAGGGAGAGAGACGAAGCCGTTACAACCGACCATGTATATAGAGCAAAAAATAAGATAGAGCAGGACTGCGTGAGAGAGGCCGTCAATACCCTCCCTACACATTCTAAACTCGTCCTTTACTCTATACTGCTCATGGATGAGAACGGAGGCGACAAATTGACCACTGGAGAGGTTTACTCCGCATACAGCGAATTGACAAAAAGGTCGGGTATGGACCCATTGACACAGAGGAGGATCACCGATCTGATTTCAGAGTTGGACATGTTGGGCCTCATCAATGCCCGGGTAAAATCCTTCGGAAGGAGAGGACGAACCAAGCAGATCCAGTCCTCTGTTCCAAAGCATGATATCATCGATCTCATCGAAGACGATGAAAGTATAGAACCGGTGAAGAATCTCAATATCCGAGGGGATAGGGTTAAACAGACCAAACTGATGTGATTTTAGATCGATGATCCCTGCACCCGTTGTTGGAGACGGAATTCTTTGAGAAGATACATGATACTTCATAAATGTTCAGCGAATAGTTAAATTTATCAACCATACTATCTTTCAACTTTTTGATGAGAATAGGCTGGTCAGAGTTCGGATTAATAATCTTCGCTTTGTTACTCAGCGCGATCCATCTCAAGAGTAAAAAGCTATCCAAGCTTATCGAACGCGCTCATATAAATTGGTTGAGCCTAGGCGGAGGTTCTCTTCTCGCTACGCTCTTTCTAGTCTTTTTGCCTCACGTGGTCCAGGGCGAATCCGAGCTTCACGTTTACCCGTTGATGCTCATAGGTTTCGCCTCTTTCTTCCTTTCCGAAAAGTATCTTTATCAGCATGTCAAGGACGAGAGCACATTAGAAGAAGATATCTATCATCTTCATGTGATCGGATTCTTCATAGACCATTCCGTCAAGGGATTCGTTCTGGTAGCGATAATCAATTTGAGACCTATATTGGGGTTTTTGACCGTACTCCCCTTCTTTATACATACGCTCGCTTCTACCATAGCTATGGAAAACCTCCATCGGATCTCAGGTAGCACTTTCGATAAATATCTTCTCTCGAGTTCTGTCTTGATCGGCACTCTTGCAGGGATCTTACTCGATATCAGCCTCAAACTAGAAAGGGCGATCCTCGCCTTCGCTTTGGGCATCCTTCTATTTCTAGTAAGCAGAGATGTTCTACCGAAAGAGAAGGAAGGGAATCCTATGTACTTCGTATTGGGCATGGCGGTGATATTTATTTTCTGGCTACTGCTCGAATTACTGCTGATCTGAAGTTTCTAACTCCTCAACCCGCTTCTCTCAAATTTCTACTCACCGCCTTCCATTTACCCGTTTTGAATCTGAAGAGATTTATCAGTGCAGGGATGAACAGGTTGCCTAAAATGCCGACGAAGACGGCCCAGATACCGAAATTCAGCACTATCCCGAACACGTAGGATACAGGAAGCATAAAGCCGTACATCCCGACGAGATTGCCGTAAAAAGGCCATTTGGTATCACCGGCTCCTCTCAGCGATCCCCGCATTATCCGGTTAATCGCGTATCCAAGGACGCCTAACGCATTCACCCAGATGAACAATTTGCTCAATGAGATGACGCCGGGTTCATCAGCGAAGATACCAGATATCGGTTCCGCGAATATAGCGATTATCAGACCCATGGGAAGCATCACCGCGGCCGCGACTGTCAAAGTGTCCCAGCCATAGAGTCTTGCCTCTTTTTCTTTTTTCGCCCCTAATGATTGGCCTACAAGAGTGCTTGCTGCAGTCCCGAATCCCCAGGCAGGCTGCATGGCCATGAGTTGGACCCGCCTGCCGACCTGGAAGGCCGCCACCGCTCCCGTGCCAAATGTTGCGAGTATCCAGAGAAACGGAAATCGGCCCAAAGTCCTCGCCATCCTCATCCCGAGCAGAGGAAGAGAGACGGTGAACAGTTTTTTAACGACGGCAAAATCCCACTGCTTCCCCCTTAAATTCAGGCTCACCTTGTACCTATGAGACAGTAAAAGTATCAAAAAGATGGTCGCAACGCATAGGTTCGTTATGGTGGTCCCAAGACCTGCGCCGAATACACCGAGCTCAGGGAACCTCCATACTCCAAATATGAGCAGCCAATTGAGAACGACGTTGAAAGGTACAGCGAATGCCTGCAGGTACATGGGCGTTACAGTATCTCCAGCTCCCGCAAATCCCCGGGCGGAAACCATGGAGAAAAAGCGGAAAAGAAGACCCACCATCAGGATTCTCAGGTAAGCACCGCCCATCTCTACTACGTGAGATTCCGCCCCCAGCAGAGCTATCATCTGTTCGGCGTAGAACCACGTGACGGTCATAAGTGGTAGCGAGATGATTACCGCAACCCAGACGGACTGTTTTATGACAAAGTTTGCCTTTCCGTAATCTCCCGCACCGTAGTGCTGCGACACGAGGCTGATGGTGCCGCTGGAGACAGCAAGGGCTAAAGCGAATCCGATGAAAAAGAACTGGAACCCGAAACCGAGAGCGGCCAAGCCGGCGGAGCCTATAGCTATACCGACCATGAGAAAATCGGTCAGTCGCAGCGCTACTCTCAATCCCCCCGTTATCATCACGGGCCACGCTAGGCTAAAAGCCTCAGTACCTCTTTTCTGATCTATCAGCCCAAGTCTTGAGAGGAGCTTTGGGAGCGCCTCCACCAACAAATTCTGCTGGGTCCGTATAGATTTATCGTCGGGTGTCATCTCAAGAAATCCCCTTTACTTCTAGGATTAGATTTTAGCAGGAGGATGAGAGGTGGGAAAATAATCTTTTTCCTTGTGTTTCAATCACCATCGATCATTTCGGTTTGATAGCGATGCTAGTCGGATAGATCTAGTTCCTTAGTATGATTCTCGCTCACTTTTGCGTTTCTATTAGATTTCCAGCAGATGCTTTGGGATAGAAGGGTAAAGCTGATAAAAGCTTTTAAACTTCTACCCATTCCTGGGGTATGATGGAAAGAAAGGTCTTAGAAGTAATCGGGATGCTGGCCGTGGGGATCGTCGCGGTCATCGGGATATTCTCGATAGTGGGATTCGATCAGATCATCGAATCTATATTTCAGATGAATCCTTTTTATTACGCTCTAGTGATAGTTGTCATAATATTGAGTATGCTGGTATGGTCCTTGAGGTGGGGGATATTCGTCAGGAAAAGCAATCCAGAGGTCAGCCGATGGGATCTTTTCAAGATCATGTTCGTCGGACAGGCGATGAATAACTTGACCCCAGTTTTCAAGATGGGAGGCGAAGCGGGTAGGATCTACCTTTTAAAAAGAAAGTACAAGATAAAGGTCAACGAGGGTTTGGCGAGTATAAGCACCGATCTCATACTGGAGTTCATCGTCGACATGGTTCTGGTCTTTTCCGCCGTTATTTTACTGATGGTGTTGAAGAGCCCCCCGGTGTGGATCTATACGATATTACTCGTTTTCCTGCTAGTTTGCTCGCTCATCATATTTGTGATAGTAGAGATATACTTCGATATGAAGATAATCCACAAGTTTATAGATTTTCTTTTTACAAAGATCAAAAGGCTGAATAAGTATCGGGACCATGTCTTCGAAAGGTACGATAGTTTTCGAAAAAATTTTAGGGAAAGTCTTGCGGACAGAAAAAGGTTCGCAGAAGGGTTTAGTTTATCCGTTGGGAGGAAAGGACTGACTATTGTGAAGTACTATATACTCTTAGCAGCTTTCGGATACAATATCGGATTGGTCAACATAGTGATAGCGATCGGTTTGGGGTTGATGCTTTTGATGATCCCCGCCACGCCCGGAAATCTGGGTATATACGAAGGTGGGATGATATCAGTATTCATATTCGTAGGTGTGTCCCCGGGGGTCGCGGCGACCGCTGTATTTCTAGATAGGCTGGTATGGTTTTGGGGGATAACGGCGGTAGGTGGATCTTTAGGATCGAAATATGGTCTTGAATTGATCTCCGAGAAGGTGACCGATAAGTACTAAGCTCGAGCTACAGCACTTTTCGTATCCTTTTCAGGGCCCAATCGATCTCATCTTTCGTTATCATCAGGGGAGGAGCGAATCGGAGTACGGTCTTCTTCGTATCTTTGACCAGGATTCCCTCTTCCTTGAGAGCCTCCGCGTAGGGTCTAGCATTTTCTTCCAGCTCAACGCCGATAAAGAGACCTCTTCCTCTGACTTCCTTTATAAGCGGATTATCGATCTTCTTCAGTTCTTTCCGGAAATACCTGCCCATCTCCCGCGAATTTTCAACAAAATCTTCCTGCTGTATTACCTCTATAGCTTTTGTCGCTGCGGCGGCACCTAACGGATTTCCTCCAAAGGTAGAACCGTGGGAGCCGGGATTGAAAACATCCATCACTTCTTCGTCGGCGGCGATCGCTGAGACAGGGTAAACTCCACCACTCAGCGCCTTACCGAGGATGTAAATATCGGGCTCGACGTCTTCCCAGTCACAGGCGAACATCTGCCCC
>JAZKSH010000068.1:0-10458 GCA_036626195.1 Thermoplasmatota archaeon
GGAGAAAAAGAAGATGAATGGTATAGGTCATAGAAAAGAGAACTCCGATTTAAATCTCGTGAGTCGTACTATATGATTTATTCGTCCCTTATGGCAAATTGATACCTTTCTTTAAATAAGATAAGTGAAGCTAGACTATAGTGATAAGATCAGCCTAAATGACAGAACATATCAGGAATGAATATCTATCTAAAATGAGAAAACATCAGAACAATTTCGAATCCGAATTGTACTTACCAGCTGCATCATCAGCTAACCCTGGAAGATGTATCGTATCTTCTCAGGTCAAGTCAGCTGAAGGAAGCTATTTCATCAGATTTTAAACTTACTGTTCTAGGCATTCTAGAACATGGTGGGAACTGGCAGCGATACAGGTTAAAAAACACAGAGAGATGTTCTCTCTATTCCCATTCAAGCATTAACTCGTTAATATTTTCTATTATCGACTTTAACTTTTCTCTTTCTATGGAATTAGGTTCATACTCTACGCTAAGTATCACGTCCATTCTTTTCTCTCCACCTTCTCGTAAGAATCTCAAGAAAAACTCGGTATCTTCTAACTCTAGTATCATGCCTTCACATTTTTGCTGGTGAGAATCAGAAATCAACTTAGCTGCCCCTGCAGGTAGGCCATAATACCGGTGATGGGCCTGGAAATCATCCTTTTGAGTGGTATGGAGGACGGCCCCTTCACTGCCGAAGATGGTTATCTCGTCAAGATCGTATTCCCCTTTTATCTCGTCAAGATTCCCTAATAATTCTTTGTCTCTCATAGCTCCTCAGCCTTCGTTCTTGGTCTAGACAAACCTATTCTATCCTTAGCCTCATTTCGTATATTTATTTGTTTGGGTTTTTCGAGGGGGAAATCCTCATCTGAGAGCCACAGAAAAAATTACCCATTCCTATGAGAGGGGAGAATGGAGGGTATCATCCTATCATCTTACATTTTACCCTATTTACCAACTAAAGGATGAGAAATTGGAAAATATCACCGACAATAGAGGGATTTGACGAAATTTAGTAAGAATATAAAAATAATATATCAAATTATAATTTAAAATTTACCAATCTTAATAAGCCTTGAGTAGTATATATTAGAATGTGTTTATACACATACAATCGATAAGCATAAGAATAGAGAATAGCAGAAGAATCCGAAGATAGAGTGCATCGCCTAACATATTTATAGCAATAGATAAATATCATCTTGTTTAAGTGAGGATTTATAAGAATGAAAAAGAAAATATTTGTCGTTACCGTCACCCTCTCATTGCTGCTCAGCGGATTGCTGGTAGCGGTCGGGATAGGAATAGGTGTGATAATAGGGATTCTTGTTATCTTGTCAATACTTTTAGCCGTAATAACGCACATGATGAAAGGGGGTGAAGAAATCAAGCCTGAGACTGAAGAAGATAAGCTTGGGCATGAACATCACAGGGAGGTCCGAGCGACCGCATTAGGGTGTTATGGGGACGAGGCGGAAGAAGAGAAGTTTGGATATGAAGAAAGTCCTCCTCAACAATCCCGATAATAAAAACAATCCTCACAATCCCAAAAAGAACTATAACAGCAATAGAGCAACCTTCACCCAACTGATAAGATATGTAGAAGGATACGACCGATGGTTCTGTCACAGACGCTAGTACAAATAAGGGTGAGAGGAAAACCTCTTTCCTCTTTCTTTTGGATTTTTGAAACTGTCTAGCGAGATTTGAACTCTAAATTTGTATACAAATTGGCGTTAATTTCCCCTCTCTATTACGAATAGAGTAAATTTTGAAAGGGTTACGAACCAATAGTAAAGTGGGCCCAGCCGGATTTGAACCGGCGACCTTCGCCTCGTGAAGGCGACGTTCTAACCAGTCTAAACCATGAGCCCAAATATGTATTTAACAGTAAAACGAGCCAGCTAATAAAATTTTTTATATCGATTGTTCCAAGTCGGCGAAAGATTAGATTCGAGAAAAACGCTTTTATATATACCTTCATATTCCGGATACAGATGGGACTAAACGACTTTGATTTTGAAGTGAAGGTAAGGAGCCCTATATACCCTACTGAGGATAAAGAGACCTTGATCTCCTGCCTCTCAAACATCTTTCCCAAGACGAACTGGGAGATAGAAGGGGAGGAGATAGTGGGGGAAACAAAGTACCTAACTCGGTTTAAAAGCATATTAGAAGATATGCAGATCAGAGATACTGCTCGAAATTATATGAAGAATAGAGTACTGGGAGAGAAGTGTTCATTTACGCTTTCCAAACAGGCGACCTGTAATGCAAAGATCAACTTTTCGGAGCAGGAGCAGCCATTGGGTGGGGTGGAAGTGAAGATAATATGCAAGGATATAATGATGCTGATAGAAAACTTGACCGAGATAGAGGAATGAGATATTCCTTGAATAAATTATATAAAAAACAAAAGTTTAGCAGGGATGATACATAGATGAAGAGGAAGATATTGGCTTCCAATCCAAAGTTCTGTTTGATGCCTTTCAACGAGGCTCTTCTAAAGGTGGAGGAAGAGTTTGAAGGTTGGGAAATACTTGCAGAAAAATATCATGGTTGGGAATACAAAGATGATATCATCGATGCGGCATCGACCACCGATATAACACTCCAGCTTCACGCACCTTTGAATGATATAAACATAGCGAGTATAAATCAGAGTATTAGAAGAGCGAGTGTAAAGGAGATAAAAAAATCTTTAAGACTGGCATCGAAGGTCGGAGCTGACCTAGTCACAGTACATCCCGGGCTTTACTCTCCTTTAGGTAGGTACTGCGATAACGTATTGGAACTGTCAAAAAGATCACTCGAGGAACTGAAGAGCGAAGCCGAGGATTTAGATGTGCAAATAGCTATAGAAAACCTGCCGGAGATGTGGCTTACACTGTCCAATGAACCTGAAGAGATGAGAGAACTAACCACTGAATTAGGTCTAAATTTTTGTCTAGATATAGGCCACGCCTATACCTCAGATAACCTAGAAGATTTTTTAGAAACCTCCCTTGTTCCTGCCAATGTTCACCTCCACGATAATGTGGGAGAGGAGGATATTCATCTCCCTCTAGGGAAGGGGGAAATAGATTGGAAACAGGTGATAAAGTCCTTAGATCACTACGAAGGTAATTTTGTCATCGAAGGTAGAAAAATGCAGGAACTGGTGGAAAGCAAGAAGTTGCTCAAAAAATTGATAAACGACCAATGACTTGGACAAGTCTGAAAAAAGAGGGCGCTAGAGGGAAAACAAGATGAGCTGGGCTGTAATTGTATATCTCGCCGCGATCATCTTTTGCTTATACATGAGCGGCCGCTTTTCAGGTACAGAAACCGCTTTAACAGCCCTTGACAAGATAGATGTTTCTAAAATGAAACAGAAGGGGGAAAAACATGCCGATAAAATCGAGCATCTGAAGGAAAATATGGACGACACCATTACAACCATATTGATCGGTAACAACGTTGTAAACGTGATCGCCCCTACACTAGTGACCGTACTGGTTCAAGATGTTCTTGGAAGATGGGCCGTCTCTATCGGGAGCGGTGTTATAACTCTAGCCCTTTTGATTTTCGGAGAGATAACACCCAAGGGATTTTCTCTAAAAAATAAAAAAAGATTCAGCATAAAGAATGCGGCCATGATATACTACTTGTCCATAGCTTTGAAACCGCTGATCAAAGCTTTGAATAAGATTTCTGATTTCTTTATCGGCGCTCTTGGAGGTGAAACGGATACGGACGAACTTCTAGTGACTGAATCCGAGATAAAAGAGCTGGCTTCTATGCTGGAGGAAAGAGGAGTCATCAAGGAGATCGAGAAGGATATTCTACACAGGGTATTTTGTTTCGGTGATTGTAAAGTGGATGAAGTCATGGTTCCAAAGGAAGAAACCTATGCGTTGGATTCAGATATTACAGTTAAAGAGGCTAGTGAATTCATCAAGGAACATGGCTTTACACGACTGCCGGTGACCAAACACGGGTCAGACGAAGTTGTGGGCATCTTATACAGTAAAGAGATCCTAAGTACGGAAGGAGGAAAGGTAAAAGACTACATGCGGAGACCCTATTTCGTTAATAACGAGGAGGATGTCACAGAGGTTTTCCAGCGTATGCGGAATGAAAGGATACATCAGGCCATAGTCAAAGACGACGAGGGGAATTTTGACGGTATAATAACATTAGAGGATATCTTAGAAGAGCTCGTCGGGCAAATCTACGACGAGTTCGATTAGCGCTGCCGAAAAATCTTTTTAAAGTTTCAGATAATGGTATGATAGATGGTTAGAGCGATATTAGCTGGATTGTTCATCTTTTTTTTACCCGGGTTCAGTATAATCAATGCTATTTTTCCAGTTAAGGGGGCACTGGATGAAGAGTTCGACCTTCTCTACCGAATAGCTTATGGGATCGGAGGCAGTGTAGCGTTGACGATCATACTGGGATTCGCTTTAGGTTGGGTACCGGCCTCATCGTTTGGTGAGGGTCACTTCACCGCCGACAATCTATGGATCGGACTCATCTCCATGACCTTAGTGTTCTTATTTGTCGGTTGGTACAGAGGTGCATACCAGTGGCTGAAGTACATCCATCCATCACTGGCTAGACCCCAGAGGACGAAAAAGGAAGACGAAGGATATGAGAAAGAGGGGCAGGATATCAAAAGGCTTCAGCAATTGAAAAAGGAACAGATATCTTTGAAAGAAGATATCAAGGAGTCAGAAAAGAAGATGAAGAGGGCCAAAAAGGACGAGAAAAAACGATTGATGGAAGAAAAAGAGAAATGCAAAGAGGAATTGGAAAGAGTGGAAAATAAATTGAAGAGATTAGAAGAGAAGATAGAAAAAAGATTTTGATGGTGAAAATATGAAATTCAAATACAAATTGGTGATAGTGGTAAGGAAGGACCTCGACCTTTCTCCGGGTAAATTGGCGGTCCAAGCGTCTCACGCTTCCGTGGGATGTGCTGTAAAAAGCCAGAAAAAGAAAAATAAAGATTTTAAGAGATGGTACAAGGAGGGACAGAAAAAGGTACTGGTAAGATGTGATGATTTAGATCATCTACAGTTCTTGAGAGAGAGGGCCGAGAACGAGGGTTTCGTAACCAGCCTGGTTACGGATGCCGGTCTGACCGAGGTGAAACAAGGGACCACGACATGTCTCGGCATCGGTCCCGGTCCCAACGAGTCTATCGATAAAGTTACCGGAGACCTCTCCCTGTATTGACGATATTGTGAGATGTGAAAGATATGGTCAAGGATCAGGTAAGAGCTATAGGCATTGACGACGCTCCTTTTGAGTTCTCAGACGAGGACGTGCTCGTGGTCGGAACGGTGATCAGAGCTCCGAATTACCTGGAAGGAGTCCTATCTACGAGGATCGATATAGACGGAACTGACGCCACTGAAAAATTGAGCGAGATGGTGAAGGACTCAAAATTCAGAGAACAGGCTAAGGTCATCTTCATCGATGGGGCAGCTATCGGAGGATTCAATCTGATAGACCTCGAAGAACTGAACGGGAAAACCGGTATCCCTTGTGTCAGCGTGTCGAGGAAAAGACCCGATTTCGATGATATCAAAAAGGCCATGAAGAAGCACTTCGATGAGTGGAGTGAGAGGTTCGAACAGATAAAAAAGGGAAAGATATATGAAATAGAAACGACGGACAAACCTATTTACATACAAAAGGAGGGAAGCGATATCCAAACAGTAAAAAGACTTTTAGATCGTTTCACTTTATTGGGAAGATTACCCGAGCCGATAAGATTGAGCCATATCATAGCTTCGGGCGTAGTCAAAGGGGAATCTAGGGGAAAAGCTTGATCCTCTGATACGCTATCTAGACGCCGCCCGTCTTCTTCGATATCTTCTGTAATATCTTTTCGCCCTCTTCTACAGCCCTTTCGTCCCCTCTTTTCTCTGCATTTTCTATCAATTTTTCTAACGTCTTTTTCGCTTTTCTATATTCTCCCTTTCTCTTGAGAATCCTAGCCCTTTCGAGACGAGCCGCTGTTATACCTTCTTGGTTACCTAGTGTTTTTAATTCGCTCTCCACTTCATCTAGAACTCTAAGAGCCTTTTTTAGTTTTCCAGCATCCACTAAATCGAAACTGTATACTAATCCCTCCCTTGTCCACTTTTCTTTATCATCCAATCCTTCATATTCCTCCATCGCTTTTAAGTCATTAGATATGCACCGTTCCATGTCGCCTTTTTCTCTATAAGCTTCGGCCATTTTTTTGTATATCCTCGATTTTAATTTCGAAGGTTGTTTCCCACCCAATATCCAAAACTTAGATGTCCGTTTCTTCTCAAGCTCGAGGGCCTCCTGCAGGTCTTCAACAGCAGCCTCAAGGTCCTCGGACTTTAGGAAGTGATCTGCTCTTTTTATCAACAGTTCTATGACATCCCTTTGATCTTCTGACCGCTTGTGAGCTTCGATAGCTTTATTTAGATGGTCCAAAGACCTATCCATCTCTCTCATCTCTCTGTACAAGCTGCTGAGATTTTCATGTATGATACTTTTTTCCCCCTCTTTATCTAGGGCTTTCTTGAACATCTTCTCGCTTTCACTGTAATCTTTTTTAGAGAAGTAAAGCATCCCTAGGTTGTTGTAAAGTATCGCTTCAGCTCTGTTCACATCGCTCAAATTTTCGATCAGGGAGCCAGCCTTCTCATAAAACTCTTCGGCTTTCTCAAACTTCTTTCTTTTTCTGTATACGGTTCCAAGACTGAGGTACTCCCGAAATTCTCCCTCTAAATCATCCTTCTCTTTATAACGGGCTAGATTTCTTTTATGGGTCTCTATCGTCTCGTCCCACCGTTGGAGTTCCATCTGAGCGTCCCCTAACTTTTCACGCAGTCTTTCAGTATCCCCCGCTCTTTCGATCGCCTCGTTGTAAAAGTTCACCGCTTTTTCCCAGTCTTCCGATTCCGAATAGATATCGCCCATCAGGGAGTAATACCTCCCCTTTTGCTTTTTCGTAAGTTCATTCTCAGGAAAACAATCTAATATCTTCCCTCTGAATTTTTCTGGTAATCCAGATATCTCTTGTATCAAGTCCTCCATCATGTTGAGAGCTTTTTCAGCTTTTCCCGCCTTTCCTAAATGGTAGAATATTTCTATTTGCCTATGATCTTTTTTGTCTCCTCTCTCTATTAGCCTCTCCGCCGCGAAGTCATGCAGTTCCCTCCTTTCCTCCAATGCCGTATTTTCGTAGAAAAAATCTTTCAGTATCTCGTGTGTCGCTATCTCGCGGTTTTCGTTTTCTTTCACAAGGTGGTTTTTCTTCAGGTCCATGAGAACTTCAGGATCTCCCTTATCGAGAAGCACTTCCCTTTTTACCGGCCCCCAAAAGATCGAAAGACGCTGCAGCAGTCTCTTCCCGTCTTTGCTGAGGTCTGAATATATCTCTCTCTCTAAAAAATCTTTCATCTTGCTTTCTTCACCGGGATACCTCTCGAACAGCTCTAGATAGAGAGGGTGTCCCTTTGTCTTTTCATAAATTTCATCTACGTCGATGGTACTGTTTTTCTTGTTCTCTATACTGACCATCTCTTTCACGTTCTCTTTTTCGAGAGGATCCAGCTTCAGCCTAAAGATATGTTCTTCCATCTCATCTCTAACGTCATAAAATCCTAGTTCTTCTCTGGTCATCAATACCATACTTATATCGGTTCCCCTTTTCTTTTCCCTCAACATCATCTCTAAGAAAGGACGAAGCTCTTTGGGCATTTTTTCACAGTCATCTAGGAAAAGTACAGCTCTAGAATCCTTCAATCCATTCACAACGGTCTTAGCTATTTGGCCTAGCGAAGCTCTAGGATCGAGTTTTCTCCCTGTTGACCTTTCTAGGAATCCTTTTAACTCATCATAGAGATTCGAGGCGTCTTCCCACTTTTTGAAACTGTACCAGAAAAGATCTCTTTCACCTCTCAACACCTCTAGAAGCTTTCTTCCCAGGGCGGTTTTGCCTATACCCGCTATGCCCTCTATCACTATAAAAGGTGGTTCTTTCTCCCCGAGTTTTTCCTTCAGCTTCCTTATCTCTTCTTCTCTTCCATATATCTCTTTTCTTTTCGGCGTGTGGATCAAAACTTCCGTGGACTCTTTTTTATCTTTCTTCTCTTTTCCATGGACTTCGTACAGTCGAGAAGGTACAGAAAAGGCTTCTATATTTAGCACGTCCTTCTTTCTCATCCATTCTGCCACGTGAAACGTTTTCACTTCTTTCCCTTCCTCTCTCAATCTCTTTACCGCTTCTTCTATGGTAGCGTCGTGCTTTTCTCCTTTTGTATCCTCGATCTTCAATCCCTTTTTCTGCAGATCTTTCAGCAGGTTATTTCTTGATTCCTTTCCTTTTCTGCTGAGGAGATAGACTTTCCTTCTCCTATCGAATCCCTTCACCCTAGCTTTCTTCTCTTCCACCAATCCTTTCTCTTTCAATCCTGAAAGTTCTCTAGAAACGTTGTTCTTCCTCATATCTAGTGCTTCAGCTATGCCGTCCTGCGAAAGGTGGTAAGGAGCGAGGTAATCCTCTTCCGGATCAAATTCTTGTTGGCTTAGGAGGAAAAGTATCCTCTCTCTGTTTGTCAATAATCTCCTGCTCAACCTATCAAGTAGTAATTATAGATGTAGTTATTTATTTTCACCGATTGGCCGATTGATAGTTCTGAGGAATGGTGATAGAATTAGTGATAGAATAGTGATTTACCTTTATATACCTAGAAAAACGATGAAAGACTTGATAACATGATAGGAAAAAAGATGAATATAGTTTGGAGCTTGGTGATAGCGATCGCGCTGGTACTTTCTTCCCTGTCAGCCTTTGCCGCGGTGTCTAAAGGCATAGAGGACGAGGGCTGGGAAGTGACAATCGAAGAAGAGAAAACTACAGCCAGGTTCGGTGGCGGTAATTATACCGACTTTGTATTTGAAGACCCAGAGGGCAGAGAGGACGCCCGTTTCGGGATAATCTGGGGAACTGAAGAGAATCCCAATTCGATAGTGATGGTGGTCAACAAGATGAGATACCTGGGAAAGGTATCGATGGAAGGCGAGGTCGACGACGGAAACGGTAAAAAAGAGATAGACGAGGAGAGATTTATAAAGATCGGATCTACCTTTGGTGCAAGATTAGGCAACATATGGGAATATGAAAGGATGGAAGAAGAGGACGTCGCTCATTTCTTCGTCGATGCTGGAGACGGTGTAGATTCTGATTCGATGCCTTCAGTATATAAATCCGTAAACCTAAGAGAAGCTGCTTGGGAATATAGTGGGGTGGAAGAAAGCGAGGACGGCGATGAGATGAATTGGGAGTTAAGCCTGACGGCTAGAGACTTACCTTACGAACCGCTGCCCGATGAAGAACTCGACCCCGAGATGGAGGACGAAGTTCTAGATAAGATCGAATTCACTTTCCACTTGAGTGCCTCGATCGAAGAAGTCGAGGGGGTCGAAGTACCAAATTTCGAAGTGAAAATAGACAGTGAAAGTTCTGGAGGTTACAGAGATTTCATAGAGGGACCCGGCCTCCGGCAGATGGAGAGAAAAGGCACTGAAGAAGGAACCGCTACGGTAGCGAACTACGAGATGAAATGGGACAACGAGATGGTCGGTTGGGATTTTGATCCCGAGAACGAGGATCCGGCTCTTCTGTTGGGTTTCCAGAACTTCATTGGGCACAGAATCCAGCATCTGCAGAGATGGCACAGGCAGTTGATGTACAGGACCGGAGAGAACATCAGGATGAGAACCAGAGATCGACATCACGATGGTGAGTTCAGTGCTGAATTTTCCATGGAGGGCGAAAGGTATGAACGCAACAGATTGGAACGCAACAGGATAGAATATGGTGGAAATTGGACCAGGACCGGAGCCTTCAGTTGGGTAGACACCGTCAACGTAGACGGTGAAGAGAAAAATGTGACTGCCCAGTTGTTCGGAGGTATGCCGTGGGTACATCCGTCGGGTTTACAGCTTCCAGAATATTTCGGCTTCCTTGTTTGGGGCGGAATAAATTACCCAGGTGGAGAAGAGATAATCCATGATCCATCTCTGTCGGGCGATGCATTCCTTGATCTTCAGACAGAAAGTGAAGATGAGCCGCAAGGACCTTTCAGCTGGGTTGGAGGCTCACCTAGAATACTGTTCACGGCTTTGGTCCTCGCCGCCGTTATAACGATGGTGGTCGCTGCGATGCTGTTTAGAGGAGATGACGAAAGATCTAGAGGTAAAAACAAGTACGACAAAGAAAAGGACTCGGAAGAGGACAACTGGTCGGAGTACTACGATAGGCAGAGATAGACTAAAAACCTCTTTTTTCTTTTATTTTACGGATTTAGGAGCATCTTAAATACATCAGCTAGCTAGATTTTTGACATCTTACTCGATTCTATCCAAAACTTTATTAAACTTCTCCCCCGTTGTCAGTGATTCGACAGAGTCCAGT
>JAZKSH010000069.1:0-10095 GCA_036626195.1 Thermoplasmatota archaeon
CCTTTCCTCCCGCTCTTCTAACTTTTTTCTCTCTTTCTCGATATCTGCTTCCTTCCCTTCCAACTCCTCTCTCTTGTCCTGGATCTCTCTCTTTTCTCTCTCGACGTTCTCTTCCCTCTCTTCAAGTTCTTTTTCCTTCTGGTCGAGTTTCTCCTTTCTTTGGTTCAATTCCTCTTTCTTCGTTGATACCTCTTCTTTCTCTTCCTTCAATTTTTTCTTTTCATCCTTCAAACCCTTAAGTTGGGAACCGACTTCGTCAAGTATGTCTTCCTCCGGTGGCAATTTGTATTCCTCCTCCCTTTGAGTGCTTCTATAAGGGGGTAGGTCGACCTACTATAAGAGTTCATTTTATACAAATCTTACGTTTCTCTAATAATGAATCTAAAATCCGATCTCACGGCTTCGTGATCGCCTTGCAGCCCTTGGAAGTGACGATCACCGTGTGTTCTTTCTGGCTTATCAACCCGCTCTTTTTTTCCACCAGCACTGGATAATTCATCGCGACGCCGATGCGCCTCAGCCGCTGGAGCAGGGATCTGTAATCTTCATCATATTCTTTACACCATCTAGCGGCGAAGGGAAGCTTACCAAAATTCTCCTCGATCCAGTTGTAAAATTTGAGGTCCTCTCCATCGATATTGCGCTGTTTTTTCAATTTGTAGATATCGCCTGGATCTCCACTTTCCACCTTGCCCCTACCGTCGGTGGCGAAGGGCTCTATGGCCAGGACCATCCCTTTGTTTATCTTGGTCCAGCCTTTAGGGACGCTGGGGATGGAAGTGCCGGCGTGCAGAACGTAACGCTTCAACTCGTGTCCTGTCAGGTTGGAGATAGGGGTGAACCCGCGGCTGTTTATCACGTTACGTACGTTCTTTCCTATATCTCTCGTCCGTACCCCCGGCCTGATGGATTTTATCGCAACGCCTAAAGCTTCCTCCGCCGCCTTTATCAACGAGCTATGGCGGGAGGTACCTATCTCGACGGTCAGCGCGTTATCCGCTATGTAACCGTCCACGTGACACCCTATATCCAGCTTTACCAGGTCGCCTTTTTTGAACTTGTTTTCGTCGTCCTCGACCGGGGTGTAATGAGCTCCGACGGAGTTCACGCTTATATTCATGGGAAAGGCGGGTTTAGCCCCGAGATCGTAAATCGTTCGTTCCGCCTCTCTAGCCACTTCCAGATAAGAAACGTCCTCTTCACAGACTTCTTCAGCCTTCTCAAGTGCTTTGCGGGCTATCATGCCCGCCTTCCTGTACTTTTTTATCTCCTCAGACTCCAAGGGCATCACCGATCTCTTCTTTTGAAATAGGACCCCCTCTCAGCATCTCGAAACCGTCATCTTTTAGCTTTACAACGGTGCTCCCTCTTCCGAGTTCACAGGAACCGCAGTTAACGTAGAGTTTTACCCTTCCGTCGAGCTGTATCTTGGAAGTCTTTATCTCCATGGGGGCGGGTCTTCCGTGAACGTTGGCGCTGGTGGACGTGATCGGACCGAAATCTTGGACGATTTTCTGGGGCAAGGGGTGATCCGGTACCCTGATGCCTTCAGATCCATCTTCGGTTTCTACAACTATGCAGAGAGGGCCGGGTAGCAACTTTTCCTCCAGGGCCCAGGCCGATTCCGGCAGATCTTCATCGATGAATTCCGACGCCTGGTCCATGTCCGAATAGGCGATAGATATCTTCTTGTCCTGAGGTGCCTCTTTCACCCCGCGTATCTTATCCATCATGCCTTCTTTATAGGGATCTCCCCCTATGCCGTACAGCGTTTCAGTAGGATACACGATGAGCTCACCGTTGCTCAGCACTTCATTTATGGTGGATATCATGTAGGCGGCGCACTCACCGTCGCATTCCTTTTTTTCACACTTGAATTCCATCATATTGATCAACTCTTCGGACTCAAAACATTCTCAGATGATCCAAAGCTCTTTTTATATGATCGGAGCCTCCTTTCTCCACAGCGGACATGTGACCCGGATAGAGTGAGTCAACTTCTAACTCCGATAGCCTCTCGACCGACTCCAACAGCTCGTTTTTATCTCCCGTCGGTAGGTCGGTCCTTCCGACGCTTCCGTGGCTGAATACGGTATCACCGGAGAGGAGGATGTTCTCGTTTGGGTGATAGAGGGAGATGCTGCCTTCAGTATGCCCTGGAGTGTGCAGTATCCTGAAGTTAGAATACTCATCTTCGTCCAGCGTTTTCACATCTAGAGGAGGTATCTTCTTACCAAAATTGCTGCCCAATACCGTTCGGTCGTCACCGGAACGCAGCGCTTCGGCTTCCTTCTCGGGAGCGTACAGCGGGACGTTCAATCCCTCGGACAGTTCCCGCGCATCTCCGACGTGATCCACATGGCGGTGTGTCAGTATGAGCCTATCGAGCTTCACCGAGACCTCTTCGGCGAGATCCATTATCCTGTCGGAGTTCCCCATGCCGGCATCGACGAGAAAATCTTTTTCAGACTCCACTAAAAAAACGTTGGAAGAATAGCCTCTGCCCGTCACTGTGTGAACCGCAACTTCAGACATCAACCGTATACCTCTATGAACTTCTTGAAAGAGCGGTCGTAGGTTTCCTCAACATCGTCGGGAAATGCACAGGCAGGGAGTTCGTTACTTTTAAGGTGGTATTGTATACACTCGCAGCACACTCCCTTTCTCGGACAGCCCGGGTACGTGCAATTGCACTCTTCAAGGTTCTCCTCTTTATTGCACTCCATATCTATACCTCACACTGCTGGGATAACTTCTGTTTATTTATTGTTTTTTATCGGCTGAGAAAAGAACTTCCACTCTCTCATCAATAAATTTCAATCTCTTAACCACTCGTTCCCACGATAAAGGGAAAACGTTATAGGCAGATCATCAGTAGAAAAAGCGATGGGCGAGTTCTGCAGCGAGTGCGGCACGCTCCTTCGGACCGAGAAGGGTGAAAGATACTGCCCTAGATGTGAGAGAGAACAGACCAAGCTGACGAGAAGCAATACTCTCTCACAACAAAGGGGCGATGGAGGTCTGACAGAGGAGGACCGCTACTTTCCATTCGAAAAGATAAGGAAGGGGCAGAAAGAGTTCAAAGAAGACGCCTCTAACGCTTTCGAGCGGAAGAAAAGGTTGATAGCACACGCTCCCACAGGGATAGGGAAAACCGCCGCCGTATTACCCGCGGCGGTCAGAGCAAAAGAGGAAGGGCAGAAAGTCTTTTTCCTGACCAGCAAGCAGTCTCAGCACAACATTGCTATCGAAACGGTCAAGAAGATGCCGACCTCCGTGAACGCCACCGACGTGATCTCGAAGAAGCACATGTGTCCGAGAGACGAGTCCAAACTACCGTATCCCGTCTTCGAGGAGTTCTGCAGCGAGAGCGGGCAGAAAAAGTGCAATCTCTTCAACAAGAAGATGGAAAAGGTGGTGGAGGACCTAAAACAGGATACGAATCACGTCTCGGAGATCGTGGAATTCTGTAGCTCCAAAAACGTCTGTCCACACAAGGCCGCGCTCCTGGCCGGTAAAGACAGCGACCTGATAGTGTGCGATTACAATTACATATTCTCCGACATCAGAGAAAGGATATTCGAACTGCTCGAGATAGAGCTGCAAGACGTCTTATTGATCGTTGACGAGGCACACAACTTACCGGACAGGATAAGAGCAAACCTTGAGGAAAAACTTTCTATCGCTTTGTTAGAGGAGGCTTTCAAGCTGCTGCAGGGTTATTCTTCAGCCCTTGCAAGCTTTATGAGCAGATTAGCTTCCGAACTACACGATGAGATAAAACAGGAAAAAAGGATCGATAAACGATTTTTGGACGATAAGATAGAGAGAGCGCTCAAAGGAGGACTCACCCAGTTCGGCTCCTTAGAAGAACTGCTGGAAGATCTTGAGATGGTCGCTAGAGACATACTCGATAACGATCCTTCGGCTACGGCGCCCATGTACGTTTACTCGTTCCTAGATACCTGGAGAGAGGAAGGTAAAGAGGTGTTCCGCTCGGTCGAGCCGGATACTCCTACGGTCGAGATAGGTCTTCTCGACCCTGCAAAGTACAGCGAAGAGGTCTTCAAGAAAATAGACAGCGCAGTGCTGATGAGCGGAACTTTACATCCCGGAGAGATGTACGCCGACCTGCTGGGTATGAAAAGTCAAAATACAGAGATAAAGACTTACGATTCGCCGTTCCCCGACGAGAACAGGGAGATAGTCAGCGTAGATCATGTCACCACCGCCTATAAAGAAAGAGGGCTCAACACATACCAGGCCTACGCGAATACTATCGCGGATGTTGCGAACAACACGCCGGGCAACGCCGCCGTCTTTTTCCCCTCATATTCACTGATGGATCACGTCATCGACAGATTGAGCATGGTCCACCTGGAAAAAAAGATGGAGATCGAGGAGAGAGAGCATTCGAAGCGGGAAAAAAAGGAACTAGTCGATAGTTTGAAAGGAAGAAATGATAAACTTCTTCTCGGAGTACAGGGAGGCAGTCTCTCGGAAGGTATAGATTATAGGAACAACATCCTCTCGTCGGTGATGATAGCCGGCATCCCTTTTCCTCCTCCGTCACTAAAAGTCGAAGCTTTAGAGGAGTATTATACGGAAAAATTCGGCGAAAAGAAGGGTTACCGGTACGCGAGGATCTATCCCGCCATGAACAGAGTCCTCCAAGCAGCTGGCCGGCCAATAAGGAGTAAAAAAGATCGAGCTTTCATAGTGCTCATGGACAAGAGGTTCAACTATAAGAGGTACAGAGATCAGTTACCTGACAGCTTCGAATACTCTTCGACAAAAGACTTAAAAGAAGAGTGCAGAAGATTTTTTGAACGAGACAGCTGAAACACTCAATCCTTTTCTTCCATAAGATATTCCATCTGATCCCAGACTATCTCATGATCCAGTTCGTTTTCTTCTAAAAATTCTGATATCTCCGCGGTGATCTCTTCTATCTCGGATTCATCTTCCGGGATTCTCGGATAAAGGATGATTTCCACATTACCCCGTCCGAGTGGAAATATCATCCTGTAGCGAGCTTCACGATTGTGACCGGGGGGTTTTCTGTTGTTGCGGAGGTCCTTCAAATTCTGATCTATGAGCATCTGCATGAATTCTTCCCCGCTGTCCTCAGGGTACTGATCCGCTAGGTCCATGAACAACCGGTAAAGCTCGGGAAACACCGGTAAAAGATCTCTGTATTCGATATCTTCGTCGAACCTAATGGTGCTGTTGTGCTTTGTGACCTCCATCTCTTTTTCTTCTTTCCGTGCCATGTTCTCTCCTTCCATACTCCAATCTCTAATTTGTATTTAATGGTTCGTCTTCCGAACCCTCTATAGGGTCGACGCAGAGTTTGATCTCTCTGCCGTCTATATCCCAGTCTTTTTCCATGCCCGGTCCTTCTCCTCTTTTAAGAGTGCGTGACAGCGTCTCTTTCTGGATATAAGCCTTCATCTCTTCGACAGCTCTCTCCAGCCTGTCGTCGCCGCTGTACCGGGTGTTTATCTTCTGAGTATAACCCAGGTCTAGGTCCTTCCGCATGGTCTGTATCCTTCTAACCACGTCTCTCACCAGTCCCTCGGTCTCTAGTTCTTCGTTCATCTCCAAGTTGACGTACACTCCTAGACCTTTTCTTTCGCTTTTCACGTACTCCTCTTTCACGACTTCCAATATCTCTACGTCTTCCTCTTCTACCTCGTTGCCTTTAAGACTCGCCTTACCTTTCTCGTCCAAAGCTTTCTTCAACTCGTCCCCGTCGGCCTCGTCTATCGCTTCAGCCACCTTTTCCGCCTCGCCCTTGAATTTCGGGCCTAAAGTAGAATAGTTTGGACTTGCCCTGTACCCAGTGAGACTTTCGTCGTCCTCCACGACCGTCAGTTCTTTGACGTTCAATTCATCCTTCAGTATGCCCTTGAAGGTGTTCACCGCTCTTTCAGTCTCCTCCTCGTCATGAACGACCAGTGCTTCTTTCAGCGGCTGTCTCAACTTTATGTCCTCCTTCTGCCTGGCCTTTCTTCCCAACTCCGCGATATCGATCACGGTCTCCATGTTCTCCTCGAGTTCTTCATCTATCCTTTCGGTGTCAACTTCCGGATAATCAAGTAAGTGTACCGATTCAGCTCCTCCTTCGATAGGAAGTATGGTCTTCCTATATATCCTTTCAGCGATGAACGGGGTGAAGGGTGCGATCAGCTTGTCGAGAGTCTTCAGAACCTCGTAGAGAGTGTTGTAGGCACTCTTCTTCTCCTCTTTTTCTCCTTCCCAGAACCTTCTTCTACTCCTCCGCAGGTACCAGTTAGATAGACTGTCTATGAAGCTCTCCATGGCCCTGACAGCTCTGTGCACCTCGAGCTCGTCCATGCCGTCTCTTATCTCGCGTGTCAATGAATTCACTTCGGAGAGAAGCCACCTGTCGATCTCATCGTTCAGCTCGTACTCTGGATCGGGAACAAAATCGTCTATGTTGGCGTTGTGGGTGAAGAAAGTCACCACGTTGAAGAGCGTGTTTATCGTCTTGTTGATCTTCTCTTCAGCCAGATTTTGACTGAAAGGTGACGATCTCCAGACCGGTGAGTCCAAGAATGTCAACCTTGTGGGATCGGAACCGACCTCGTCGAAGACAACGTCGGGTTCCACCACGTTCCCCTTGCTTTTACTCATCTTCTCTCCATCCTCGTTCAAGATGAGGCCTAAAGTCAAGCAGCTGTTGTAAGCGGGCTCGTCGTAAAGTAACGAGCTTATGGCCAATAAGCTGTAAAACCACCCTCTCGTTTGGTCCAAAGCTTCCGTGATGAAATCGATGGGAAAGGCTTCGTCGAACTTATCCTCGTTCTCAAATGGGTAATGGAACTGTGCAAAAGGAGCGCTGCCGCTGTCGTACCAGCAGTCTATAACGTACTCCACTCTTTCCATGGTACCGTCACATTCTGGACAGTCCAGCTCGACCCGATCGACGAAAGGCCTGTGGAATTCGAAATCGTCCGGTAAAGGCTCCGTAGCCTTTTCTGCCAGTTCTTCTTTACTACCTATACACTCTTCGTGTCCGTTCTCGCAGGTCCATATCGGCAGTGGGGTTCCCCAGAACCTGTTCCGGCTCAAGGACCAATCCTTCAGATCATCCAGGAAGTTGCCGAACCTCCCGTGCTTCAGGTGTTCCGGCTTCCAGAAGATCTCCTCGTTGTTGTCTATCAACTTTTGTTTCTCCCAGGAAGTTCTGATGAACCAGCTCTCCAGCGCATAATACAGGAGAGGCGAGTCACACCTCCAGCAGAACGGATATGTATGTGTCACGCTGCCTCTTTTGATCAGGTCGCCTCTCTCTTCGAGATCTTTCATTATCTGCTCGTCGGCGTCCTTGACGAACTGTCCCTCATAATCGCTCACCTCCTCGGTGAACTTACCGCTCTCGTCAACGGGATTCACTAGTTCGACGCCTTCGTCCCGGCAGAGATCGTAATCGTCCTCTCCGAAGGCGGTGGCTATGTGAACTATGCCCGTACCTTCCTCTAATGTTACGAAGTCCGAGGAGCAGACGTAATGGCTCGCGCTGTCAGAGTCCACGTAATCGAACATGGGCTCGTATTCTTTACCCAGCAGGTCTTCACCCTTCATCGTCTTCAGCACTTCGGCCTCGTCAAATATCTCTTCTACCAGTTCCTCGGCGAGGTAGTACTTCGCCCCCTCATACTCGACCAGAGCATAATCTATATCTTCGCCGACGGTGAGTAGAAGATTCGATATGAGCGTCCACGGTGTGGTGGTCCAAGCGAGGAAGTAAGCGTTCTCGTCTTTGACTTTGAATCTTATGTAGATGGAGGGATCTTCTGTTTGATCATAGCCCTGGGCGACTTCATGACTCGACAGCGGAGTTCCACATCTGGGACAGTACGGCACAACCTTGTGCCCTTTTTCGAGCAGCCCGTTCTCCCAGTGCTGTTTCAGACTCCACCACACGCTCTCGATGTACTCATTCTCCATGGTTATGTAGGCGTTATCGTAATCTATCCAGAAACCGAGTCTTTCGCTCATCTCCCTCCATTCTTTCTCGTACCGGAAGACGCTCTCTTTACACATCTCGTTGAACTTTTCCAGACCGTACTCTTCGATCTCGTCTTTGGAGTCTATGCCTAATTCCTTTTCAACTTCTATCTCGACCGGTAGACCGTGGGTATCCCATCCCCCTATGTTGGGCACTACTTCATAGCGGTCCATTGTCTTGTAACGAAGGAAGGTGTCCTTCACCACTCTAGTCAGAACGTGGCCTATGTGCGGTAAACCGTTGGCGGTGGGCGGCCCTTCGGTGAAACCGAACTTCTTGTCCCTGTCTCTGTTCCTGCTCCTCTCCGGTATATCGTTCCGGTTCCAGAACTCTATTATCTCCTCTTCCTTCTCCGGTAAGGGAACGTCCTTATCTATCGGTTCGAATTGTCCATCATCTTCACTCATACAAACATCCTCCAAAAACAACAAAAACCTAAAGCTGGGCGGATGAGAATCATCACTCGCTAATTATGATGATCGCGATCTCCTCAGTACCTGTTGCCCAGCTCATTGGAATCTTTAGAGGATGACACATTATATAAAATTTGCTTTGCGTTAGCGTTCTTTCTAACTTTCTAAGAAGGATCGATCGTCTTATCTACTTTATCGAGACCGACCACGGGAGGACGATTCTTTTCACTCCATCGAGATCAGTATTTTTCCTTTATATCTTCTGGGGCCCCCGCTAGATTAACCAGCGAATCGATCTCCATGAAGTGTAGGTCTCCAAAAACTACGATGCAGTGAAGGCCGGGGCCGAAATCATGTCTCAGTAACTCCTCCGGAGTTCCGGCTTTGGTCTTAGGATCGGAGGAGCCGACTCTTGCCAAACCCGCCATCAGGGTGTCTTCCGTTATGACTCCTTTCTCCAGCCTCTCTTCTAGAGCGACCAGAGCTTCCACGCCTTCGTTCACGTTCATGTACTCCTTATCTTCAGAATTGATATCTAGTAATACCAGGGTGTGAAGACCTCTGTCCTTGTTCTCCTTTATGTTCTCGTATGGACTTGCGGGATAATCTCTGTTTTCTTTTGAATACGGTAGTGTTACGGTCCTGCCGAACTTGTAGTGCTGCACTCCTAAGAGAGAAGGCACCGCCGAAAATATCGACGATGAGTGGATGATGCTCGTATTAACACCTTCTTTCTCCGCTCTCAGTCTTAGGTCGACGTGTGTAGTGGCGGCCATGGGATCGCCGGCGGTCAAGAAAGCCACTTTCTCTTCCGATGCTTCTTTTAAAGGCGCGGCCTCATTCTCCACTTCTTCTCTGCTCAAAGTTTTGATCTCGCTGCCTATCTCCTTTTCCAAATCCTGAACGGTGCAGCCGGCCAGTTTACTGGTATAGAATTCAGAATAAACCGCATCAGCCTCTTCAGCCGCTTCAAGACCTTTAACGCTGATGTCCTTTTCGTCGTACAGGCCTAAACCGATGAATATTAATTCTCCCATGCATATCACTTCTCAAGATGCTGTGTCTTAAAGTACCTAAGAAGAAAGGAGAGAAGGTAAGAAATAAGCTTTTGGAAGAAGACCTTCTCTATCGAGACGGTAAGATCGATTCTTCAGAAGACGATAGGTTCTTGTTCCTGCCTTTGAGAGAGACCGTGGAAGAAGAGGAGGAAGTTCTTGGCTACGAGGTCGTGGAAAGGGATGTGGAGGAGAGGGAAAAGGTGGATAGAGATTATACCGAAATCGTTGAGCTACCTAACGGGTTGAGAAAGTACCTACCTTCGAGTTACGATATAATCGGAGATATCGCCATAATAAAACTGCCCGAGGAAGTGGAAATGTATAGGAAGGATATCGGCGAAGCGATACTGAGCACTCACGCCAACTTGTCTGCCGTACTCGAAGATCAAGGCGTCCACGGAGAACTGAGGATCAGAGACGTGGAGCATATAGCTGGAGAGAAAAAGACCGTTACGGTACACCGGGAATACGGCGCCGCATTCAAAGTCGACGTGAGCGAAGTGTACTTTTCTCCTCGTCTAGCGACGGAAAGGTGGCGCGTGGTGAAAAAGGTCGAAGAGAACGAAGTCGTGTTCGACATGTTCGC
>JAZKSH010000070.1:0-10028 GCA_036626195.1 Thermoplasmatota archaeon
GAAATCCTTTCCGCAGGACCCGCAATCATGAATGCGAATGAATGATGAGGGTAAGTCCGAAGCTTTGCTTCCGACGATTACCCGCTTTAGGAGCGAAAGGTTCTTTGAGCGGATAAAGGGGGAGTGAACAGGAACAAGAGGTTCCTGTGATACTCCCGCAAGTTGGAGCGAGTTCACGAGTGAAACTTGCGGGTTAGTGGAAATCCTTTCCGCAGGACCCGCAATCATGAATGCGAATGAATGATGAGGGTAAGGCAGAAGCCTTGCTTCTGACGATTACCCGCTTCGCAGTTCCTTCTATCAAAAAACGGTATAAGTATTTTCCTGATGTTACTTCATCCTCTCACGCCACTCAGAAAACCAGCGACCGTAAAAATAATATGGAAAGGTAGTGATATGATACCTGATGGATAAAGAAGGAAAGAAGATGGTAGAGGAAGCCCTGAGAAATCAGAGACCGCACGAGAGGTTCAACCAAGCCCTCTCAAGGACGGTGAGCGATAAGAAGAAAGGTAAAGAGGGCTATAAAAGGTACCTGGAACTGATCGACGAAGTCAGGGATGTAGCGAAAGAGGAAGATATCGATATCGAAGAAGGGGCCAAAAAGATATTGGGAAAAAAGTGACTGCCCCATAACCCACCATCAATCCCTCGATATCTCTATCTTTATCCCTCTGTCTCTTAGATTTTTAACTATGAAATCGTGGTAGCTTTTCTCCATCCCTAGAACTTCTGGAGCTATGACGCCGTTTTCTATATCCTCTTTTTCTTCCATGAGCAATCTTGTAAAAACGGCCGCGGAGCATCCTGTCGATCTTGCCATGGATGAAAATCTTTTACTGGCTTCGTCGTAGAAAAAGTAGTTCATCTTTCTCTCCTCTTCATCTTTTTTACCGATGGCCTCTATCTTCATGATGCAGAAATCTTCGCTCTCATAACTCATCAAAGGCCCTATGACTTCAAGGGTGTTATCCAAATTTTCTTCCTCAAAAAATCCTAGATCCTTCAAAACTTTCATCTTTTCAAGGTGTCCCTTCCATCTCAAAGTGGTTTCTTCCATATTTTTTGCATCGACCGTTTTCAATAACGTGCGCAGTCCGTCGCTGTAAAATTCCTCGAACTCTTTACCGTTTAGTTCAACTTCGCCGATATCTTTCATAGGTTCCTCTTTTACGACTTCATCGTCCCGAATAACCCGAGCATCCCGGACGTATTCCTGGATAAGATCTCGAGGTGAAAAGGTCACTTTATGGTGCAGTGGAGGCCGAGGCTCCAACGGTAAACCGCCTATCCGGACAACCGCATCCTCTATAACGTCCATCTCGTCTTGTATCCTACCCATGAACACATTGCTCAAACCCGGGCCGAAGCCAGCATCGACCACCACTGAAACTGCATTCTCTTTGATCAATCCATCTAAAGAAAAAGGATCTTCCGGCATGAAAGAAACGTCGATCATATCAGTGCCGGCTTCTGCTGCGGCCTTAACACTCTGGTAGCCAAGGTCGCCGGGAAGAGCTCCTACAACGATATCGTACTTCGCTATCAGCTCTTTGAGTTCCCCATGCTTTCCCGCGTCCATCTTCATTGCATCTTGGACGGGGAAACGGTGGTCTTTTTCGATCTTTTCTAAAGCTTCTCCATCGGCGTCCGCCATCGTAATTCTATACTCTTCAAACAGATCGTAGGCCACAGTTTTACCCACGTTACCTGCGCCTAAAATCAATATATCTTCCATACTATCTCTTCTACAAGGAACAAGGAATTACGGAGTATAACTTTATTTTGTATGCTGTACCCGCAAAATCCGTTACAGGAAAAAATATTATAGTAGGCAAAAGACTCCAAAGTTTCAGGTGAGAACAGCATGAAAGTCCTTCATCTCGACCCTTTCAAGAAAGTATTCAAAGAAGAAAGGGAGATCTCGCTGGAAGACCTGGCCCCTTCAGACGTAGAAGTCATCGATCTCTCTTCCGGCGACGAAGATAAAGTCATGGATCGAGCGGACGAGTTCGACGCGGTGATCGGTGCGGGAGTAGAAAGAGAATTTTTGGAGAAAGCGGAGAATTTGAAGTACTACATCGTACCCTTCGTAGGTATCCCAGAAACGGACAGAGAAAACCTTTCCGACTTTCCAGATATAACCGTGATAAACTCACATTTCAACTACTGGATGGTTGCGGAACACGCCTTCGCCCTGCTGTTGGCCTGCGCGAAAAAACTCGTTCCCATCCACAAGAAGCTGAAAGAAGGCGATTGGACTCCGAGGTATGAGAACGAACGGGGCTGGGGGTTCAGGAATAAAAATCTTCTCATCCTGGGCTTCGGAGAGATAGGTAAAGAGATAGCCAAGGTCGCTAACTCTTTCGAGATGGAAGTCAACGCTGTGAAAAACACACCGGGAGACAGCGATCTGGTAGAGAAGCTCGGCACGAACGAAGATCTGCATGACCTTTTGAGCGATGCGGATTTCATCATATGTACTCTTCCAGAGACCGAAGAGACCAAAGGTTACCTGGGAAAAGAAGAGTTCGATCAAATGAAAGAAGGTGTTCTCATCGTCAACGTCGGTCGAGGCCCTGTCATAGACGAAGAAGCTTTTTACGAAGCACTGAAATCTGGCAAAGTGAAAGGGGCCGGGATAGACACTTGGTGGGTTTACCCGCCGGACGAAGAATCTAGAGACGACACTTCCCCCTCGAACTATCCTTTAGATGAATTCGATAACGTGGTGTTCAGCCCTCATAGAGCCACCCAGATAAAAGAGAGGGGTGAATACAGGATAAAGGACCTTGCCGAGATCCTGGGCTCGTTAGCCGAGGGAAAAGAAGTAAACGTGGTGGATATAGATAGAGGTTATTGAAGATTCCCAAGGGTTCACGTTCTGACTTTTATCGCATCTACGGGGCAGCTCTCCTCGGCATCGGAGACGCAAACTTTCTCTTTTGGAACCCCCTCCCCTGCGAAATATCTTCATCTCGATATTCCTCCTTAACATGTGCTTCCCCTGTCGGTCCCATCTCGAATATACCCGGACATAGGGTACTGCACATACCGCAGCCGATGCACTTTCCTCGGTCCACGGAAAACTTCAACATCCTATCCTACTCTACAAATTTGACCGTGACTTCTTCCACGTCCCATCGAGGTTCGAGTTTCTCTTTTATATCCTCTTTTACCGCTGAAGCGAACTGGTGATCCTCCTCGAGATCCACTTCAACGGTTATCTTCCCGTCTTCCACTTCTAGGTCGTGGACCAGATCTGTCTCCATCACATCTAAGCCGGTCATCGGGTTCATCACGTGTTTAAGCCGATCCTCGACCACTTCTAAAGTCGTCTCTCTTTTCTCCTCGCCGATGCCGTGCCTTTCTTCGTAATTCCGTATCGCTTCCCGTAAAGCGTCAACGGCCAAGACCGAACAGTGGGTCTTCAGGTCCGGTAACCCACCGAGTTCTTCCGCCGCCTCCTGCCATGTTATATCTTTGGCTTCCTCGATAGTTCGACCTTTAGCCATCTCCGTGATTATAGAACCCGTCGCGATGTTGGAAGCGCATCCGTAGGACTCGAACTTTATGTCCGTGATCTCTTTACTCTCGTCGTCCACTTTGATGTAGAGGGATACCATGTCTCCGCAGGCTGGACTACCTTCTTTAGCATAGCCGTCCGGATCTTCTATCTCTCCAACGTTCTTCGGATTTTGAAAGTATTCGATAACTTTTTCCGTATATGGTGCATCCATGATTTATTCCTCCTCTTCATTGCCCAACGGGCTTATATCTCTCAATTCTTGTATGATCTCGGAAGTCGCTTCGACGACTTCTTCGACTTGATCTTCAGTATTGAACCTGCCGAACGTGAATCTGACCGAGCCGTGAGCCCTTTCATGATCGCCTCCGATCCCCATGATCACGTGGCTTGCTTCTAAAGATTTGCTGAAGCATGCCGATCCAGTACTTACTGCGATACCTCTCATGTCCAGATGCAGCGTTATAGATTCTCCTTCGACGTAGTGGAAAGTGATGTTGGCGTTCTGCGGCGTCCTTTCTTTCTCAGGACCGTTCAAAACTATATCTGGGATCTCCTCCTTCATCCTGCTTATCAACATATCTCTCATATTTTTGATACGCTCGTTCTCATCCTCATCTATGAGATCAACAGCTTTAGCGAAGCCCGCCGCCGCGGGGATGTTTTCCACTCCAGCCCTCAAATTGTTCTCCTGGAAACCCCCGTCCATCTGCTTCTTCAGTGGTGTACCTTCTCTGATGTAGAGGGCGCCTATACCTCTCGGCCCGTGGATGGTGTGGGCGGAGATAGTGATAAGGTTCGCGGGAACCTCGTTCACGTCGATCGGAACGCGTCCAAAAGTGTGAGTCGCATCCGTATGATATACAACTTCATTCTTCTCACAGATATCAGCTATCTTCTCTATATCCTGTAACGTGCCTATCTCCTGATTGCCGTGTTGGATGGAAACCAAGATGGTATCTTCACTTATCGAGTCCTTCAACTGGTCCAAATCCACAAAACCTTCTTCGTCGACGTCCAGGCAGGTCACGTCAAACCCTTTCTTCTCCAGCGTCTTGGCTGTGTTGAGCACGGGGAAGTCCTCGATATCGGATATAATGATGTGGTCACCTTGACTCCCTAGTTCATCGGCCACGCCTTTGAGCGCAAGGTTGCTCGATTCTGTAGCGCAGGAAGTGAATATGAGTTCTTCTGAAGAAGCACCGAGTTCCCCGGCTATATCCTCACGGGCGTCATTCAAAGCTTCTTTGGCCTCTACCCCCATGCTGTAGGCGAAATCAGAAGTTGCGACGGCGAAGTTGTCAAGCATGTAAGGTTTCATCGCCTCGAACACTTCCTCGTCCAGCTTAGAACTCGCGGCGTTATCCAGATAGATTACTTCATCTTCCATCTCTATCACCTATATGAAGAGTGTTACGTCCGATTCTTTAGCCTCCTTAATATACGTACCGACGGCGCAGTAATCCGTTATAACGTCATCTCTTAAATCTTCTTTGTCGACCCCCATTATATCCATGGTCATGTCGCAGGCTAAAATCTTACCACCCGGCTCGTTGAAATCTTCGATCAGGTCGTCCATCTCCCTCACGTTCGATTTTTTCAACTTCCTCTTCATAAACCACTTTCCCAACCCCAAAAAGTTCATCCTTGAGACCGGCCCCTTGTCCAGTTCGTTCTTCTTCAACCGCTCCAAACCCCAGAACGTGAAGTACATCGAGACCTCCATGCCCATTGACAAAGCTCCGGTTCCCACTATCAACGCGCTGTAGACTTTGTCGAACTCTCCGCTGTGGACTATTATAGTGGCTTTATCATCTTCCCCCAAATCAATCATCCTCCGGTATCTTTATCTTTATTTTCCACTTCTCTTTTTCCTCTTCGATACCTAAAAGTTCTAGGTCGAGTTCTTCCACCGCCATGGGTATCTCTTCCTTCGATTCCGGGTGGTTGCCGACGACTTCGATGACATCTCCCGGCGAAGCTTTTCGAACGGCCTTCCTCGTCTCCACTAACGGAACGGGACATGTCTCACCTAGAACATCTAATCTCTTACTTTCCACCATATTATTCACGACCTCTTAGTCATTGTGAATGTTATAATAGTGTAATAACTTTATGGGTATAGATACTTTTTCCAATACACCGAAAAACTATTTAGCTTTAGCCTCTCTACAAAATCGCGGCCCGAGGTGATTTGATATGGATGAGACGAGAGACAAACTATCTTCCAAGACAGTTGAAAAGATGGAGGATTTTATTGCCGACTGGATGAGTAAAAATAAAGTCCCCGGTATGAGCGTATCGGTAGTCAAAGGAAACGAGAAGATATACTCTAGAGGTTTCGGCGCGAGAGATCTGAAAGAAAATGTTCCCGCGACTCCGGACACTTTATACGGGATGGCCTCCATTACCAAATCTTTTACCGCTCTAGCGATATTGAAGCTGGTGGAGAGAGGTGAAGTGAATTTAAACGATGAGATAACCGAATACGTGCCCACGGAATGGGACAACGACGTGAGCATCTTCAATCTCTTGACCCACTCTTCCGGGATGCCTTCTTTGGGTGTCAGCGAAGCCTTGATAGACAGACTGATAGAGATGGACGAGCGCGGCTTACCTCTGGGCGATCTGGAGGATTTCTATACCCATCTTAACGGCGCAAAAAATGAAATTGCGGCAAAACCGGGAGAGGAATTCTTCTACTTCAATTCGGGCTACGCTTTACTTGGCCAGATCATAGAAAAGGTGAGCGGGAAAAATTTCCCGGAATTCATCCACGACGAGATCTTCGAACCTCTAGAGATGGAAAGATCGAGGTTCGATTACGATGAAAGCGAAGAGGACATAATGACGCCATACTTCATGGGTGAAGAGAAACCTGAGAAGACGCCCTATCCGTTGAGAGAAATAGGACATCCCGGCGGAGGCCTCTTGAGTTCGGCGAACGACCTCGCGAATTATCTGATCATGCACATGAACGGAGGACAGTTCAAAGGAGAACAGCTCGTGGATCCGGAACTTTTGGAAAAAGCTCACACAGCCCACATAACTAGAGAAGTGGGCGACTACGGTTTCGGCTGGGCTGTCAAGGGATTGGACGGCGAGAAGTTCGTGGGCCACGGCGGCTCTATAGCTGTTTCCGGCGGTTTCATCGGATTCGCTGGAGGTATCGGCGTAGCGGTCTGCGGGAACACTATACCGAACAGTTCCTACGAAGAACTGGCGAAGTGGATCATCAAGACGGTCAAAGGTGAAGACGGAAGCGAACTGACTTATTTCAAAAGGAAAGAGAGGATGGAGAAATTGACCGGGGCCTATGAATCCTACAGAGGCATCAAAGAGATGGAGATAGAAAAGGAATTTGGACTGCTCAAACTGACGGTCAAAGAAAGGTTAGAGGAGCAAAAACTTATACTTATACCCGAGAGCAAGGAAGTGGACGACTTCAAGTTTTACTACTTGGATGGGAACGGTGAGAAGAACTCGGTGAGATTCGTTGTGAAAGACGACGGCGACATCGACCTCTTCATCGGCAGATGGCGTCTTCACAAGAAGAACTGAGAGGAAAAAATATGAAAAAAGTTCCAGTAGCGCTTACTATCGCGGGTTCAGACTCTGGGGGCGGCGCAGGAATAGAAGCCGACCTGAAGACTTTTTCAGCTTTCGACGTCTACGGGACAGCGGTTATCACTTCGGTTACGGCGCAGAATACGAGAGAGGTAAGAGCTGTCCATGATATCCCTGCTGACATCGTAAGTGAACAGATAGATGCGGTCCTCGACGATATATCCGTCGATTCGGTGAAGACCGGCATGCTTTCTAACTCAGAGATAATAGAAACTGTCGCGAAAAAAATAGATGAGTGGGGACTGGAGGTAGTTGTTGATCCAGTGATGGTGACCAAGGCAGGAGACCAGTTGATCAAAGATGACGCCGTCGAAAAGTACATCGACGAGATGGTTTCCCGCTCGAAGGTGATCACTCCAAACATAAGAGAGGCGGAGAAGCTGACCGGAAACAAGATCGATGAAATAAAAGAGATGAAGGCCGCTGCTCGGAAACTCCATGAGATGGGTGCGGAAAACGTCGTAGTAAAAGCAGGCGAAGCAGGAGATAAAGTCGTCGACGTCTTCTTCGATGGGAAAAAATTTAGAGAGATATATGGTGAAAGATTCACATCTCACAAGCACGGGACTGGCTGCACGTTCTCTTCAGCTATCACCGCGAATCTCGCAAAGGGTAAACCCGTGATAGAATCGGTGAATATGGGTAAAGAATTCATAGACGACGCGATCGAGAACGGCCTGGATATAGGTGAGGGTGAACAGCCCGTGGATCACATGGTCTGGTCAAGAGACACTAGAGATTAGGAAGAGTAAGCCGTCTTTTCAAGGAAAAATACTTATTAATCTGAGGTGCACTCTTACAGTAGATATTCATGAAATTCGAGAAAGCCCTCAGTTTCGACGACATAATGATGGTTCCAAGCAATACCGATCTTCAAAGAGAAGACATGGACACCTCGACCACTATCACCGAGGAGATAGAATTAAATGTTCCCATCTTAAGTTCACCTATGGACAAGGTCACCGGGGATGAGATGGCCATAGCGATGGCCAGGGAAGGCGGGCTAGGCGTCATCCATCGTAATTTGAGCATCCAGAGCCAGATCGAGATGGTCAAAAAAGTCAAACGTTCTGAGAATTGGATAATCCGAGAACCTCATACGGTATCACCTGAAATAAGAGCTAGAAAAGCGAAGAGGATAATGAATGAGGAGGACATCTCCGGTCTCCCCGTAATTGAAGACGGAAAATTGATCGGGATAGTCACTAAAAGAGATCTTCGCTTCGAAACTGAACTGCATAAAAAAGTTAGAGAGGTGATGACGTCTGAACTTATAACTGCGGGCCCGGATACGGATATAAGCGAGGCAAAATCCGTACTCAACGAAAACAAGATCGAGAAGCTGCCGCTCGTGGATGATGAGGGTGGACTAGAAGGGCTGATAACTGTCAGGGACATCGAAAAGAAGAAGCAGCATCCAGAGGCTACATTGGATGAGAACGGGCAGCTGATGGTCGCCTCTGCAGCCGGACCGGATGAATTCGACAGGATCGAGCCCCTTGTAGAGGCGGGCGTGGATATGATAGTGGTGGATACGGCCCACGGTAACTCTGAAGATGTCATAAAAGCCACAGAGGAGATAAACGGAAGTTTCGACGTTGATATTATGGCGGGCAATATAGCGACGCGGGAAGGTGCTGAAGAACTGATCGAAGCCGGCGCTGATTCTCTCCGAGTCGGTATCGGACCCGGCTCTATCTGTACTACCAGAATAGTCTCGGGTATAGGCGTCCCTCAGATAACCGCTATAAGGAACGTCTTCGAAGAAGCGCATTCTGAAAACGTGAGTGTTATCGCCGATGGAGGGATAAGATACAGCGGAGACGCGGCTAAAGCATTAGCCTGTGGTGCTGACGCTGTCATGCTGGGGAACATGTTGGCAGGGACCGAAGAAGCACCCGGTAGAGTCGTGTTCAGAGGAGGGAGGAAGTACAAGGAGTACAGGGGAATGGCTTCTATCTCCGCTTTGGAACAGCGAGAGAAGAACAGGTACGATCAGGATTTCGAGAGTCGGGAAGAATACGTACCTGAAGGAGTTGAAGGCCTCGTGCCTTACAAGGGCACCGTATCAGAAGTACTGCATCAGATCGTCGGCGGTATAAAGTCCAGCATGGGTCATCTGGGTGCAGGGACGATCGAGAAGATGCGGGACGCGGAGATCTACGAGATAACTGAAGGCGGAAAACAGGAAAGCCATCCCCACAACGTCGAGATAACCGAGGACACCCCGAATTATCACTGGGGCGGAGAAAGGTAGTAAAATCCTTTTCTTTTTTCTTGCTTTATCAGGGATCGATGCGGGGGTCAAGGACGAAGAATTATCTCGCCGTAGTTCAGTAGTAGTATTTATTTAAGACTCGGTGATATCGACTTTCTGGATGATCACATCCTCTTCGGGTACATCGTCGTGTCCCGCGACAGTCTTGGTACTCACAGAGGCGATATCATCTACAACATCCATTCCACTTATCACTTCACCGAAAACACAGTAACCCCAGCCGTCACGGGATTTATCCCAATCCAGCTTCCCGTTATCTTTGTGGTTTATGAAGAACTGGCTCGTGGCTGAATGTGGGTCTGAAGTTCTAGCCATAGCGATAGTCCCTCTTTCGTTTCGGTGCCCGCTCTTTTCAGCTTCATTTTTGATCGGGTCGTAAGTGGGCTCTTTCTTCTCCATACCGGGTAAAAATCCACCACCCTGAACCATAAAATTCTCTATAACCCTATGGAATATCAGGCCGTCATAGAATCCGTCCTCCGCATACTTTATGAAATTATCGACCGTTTCAGGAGCTTCGTCTTGGAACAGCTCTACCTCGATCGTACCTCTATCCGTCTCTATCTCGGCTTTTGGGCTCATGGTCTTTTATCGATT
>JAZKSH010000071.1:0-9669 GCA_036626195.1 Thermoplasmatota archaeon
GATATCATGAAGGCTTGCGGAGCCTTCAACCGGGGTTCGAATCCCCGATCGGGCGCTCTTACTTAAGTTAAGAAGGTAAAAAGATGAAGGTAGAGAAAAAGACGAAAACGACATCCAGCTCTTCCATACAAGATTCTAGCGAGAACGTATCTATAATCCAAGCTAATCCTCTTCAGCGTGTAATAGCTTTCGCTATCGATTTCACTATATTCCAATTCTCGGTATTACTCATCTTGATCCTTCTAGGGAATATAGGTCTACTCTCTAGGATAGCTATATTTGAAATATATAATCTTAGGACCAACATATATGAACCGCTAGCTCTTTTTACTTCAATCGAAGACATATTGATCCATATAGCGATCAGCGGTTATTTTTTGGCTTATTTCATAATCCCGGAATCTAAATACATGTGGGGGTGGACCATCGGTAAAAGAATACTAGGGATCAAAGTAGTAGACAGCAATGCTGATAAAATCTCTCTCAAGGCTTCATTTTTGAGAAATTCTACAAAATATTTCTTGCGGGTACCAGTGATCGGTTTTCCTTTCGGCTTGGTCGAATTGATACTTATCTTTCTCTATTCTACCCGCACGGGAGATATGTTGACAGATGCCTCCGTAGTTTCGGCCTCCTATAAAGGGTCATTCACCGACGCGAACGAGGGGGATGAATACTCTACCTAGTCTAAAGCAGGAGAATAGAAAAAGAGTTCTTATACATTTTACAAAACGAGGTATTCTCACCGATTCAGCAAGGATGCAGGAGATGGATTTTAAGAAAATCATATCGGTTTACTCTGAAGGACGAGCAAAGCAATAGTGAAGGTCGTCCTTGGATAGGATCACACCGTCTAGAATAGGAGAGCTAAAAAAGATAGCCAAAGAGAAAGAGGTGCCTTTAAAAAAAGTCCCCGAAGGGTTCAGGAAGCGATACGAAGAAGAAAAATGATATTAACACTACTTGTTTTATCAGATGCGAGTCCTGCCCGATTGATGTAGTTTGGATACTATGAAGGCTTGCGGAGCCTTAAACCAGGGTTCGAATCCACGATCGGGCATTCTTGTAAATATAAATAAGAATTTAAAGACCCTGATTTATAGTATGATATTTTTCTAGAATCCTTCTTTTGTTCATGATGTCATCGTTACGCGAGTGGGACAATAGGCGGTTTATAGTGGATATATTATCTAAGAGTTAATACATGATAGCCTCTCTCTATCCTACTTCACCACCTCTCGAGTTATGATCGAAAAGTATCTCACAAGAGGAATCACAAAAGGTTATATACTTTCCCTCTCTTTCAATCCCGGAGTTGGAAACATGTTGAAAGTATTCAGATGCTGGATCTGCGGTGAAACGTATCTGGGCGAGGAAAAACCGACCGACTGTCCATACTGTGGGGCGGATGAGGAATTTCTAAAGCCGGGAGAGGAGTACGAATTACCGGATGTAGAGTTGACGGAAACGTCGAAAAATAACCTCGAAGAAGCTTTAGAGTTAGAAGTTGATAACGCTACATTCTATTACTGTGCCTACAACAATGCGGAAGGATCAAAAGCAGAGGGGATGCTCAAGAGACTCGCAAAAGTTGAATCGGAGCACGCGGAAGCTATCTGCTTATTCCTTAACATCGAAGAACCGGAGATCGATAAGCATATCGATAAGTGTGCAGAGGATCTGGTAGAGAACTTGAAAGACGCGCATTCAAGGGAGTCGAGAGCTATAAAGCACTACAGAAAATTCGCTGAAGAAGCAGAAGAACCCCGTGTTGAAGAGTTCTTCGAAGCACTTGCAGAGATAGAAAACGACCATCTAGAACTGCACGAAGGAGAACTGAAGTAAGGGACGTAATGAAAATTCTTCTATCTTTATTTTTTATTAAAAAAATATTTTTCTTTTTCGAAATTTTTAAATAACCAAACTTATCTAATAGTGTTCATAATGAATGCTCAACCGTTAATGTTGAGGAGGAGTTTGAATGATTGAAGATAGATATTTTTTTGCCGTGTTGGCGTCGATAGTTTTGCTGGTCTCTGTATTCTCTGCAGGGATGGCTTATTCTGCAGAGAGAGCAGAAGATGTTGAGATGAACATGACCGTGCTCATGCAAAAGAAAAGCGTGGATACGGAAGTGTTGGAGATGTATCCTGATTACAGGGTCGTCGAGGAGTACGATTCGTATCTACTGGTAGAGACGTCGGTCGAAGATGTGCAATCCTTGGAAGAACGGGGCTATATAGCAGAAGAGCTCAAGAACCGGGACTACGTGGGCCTCCAATCTCACTCATTTAACACCGGGGAAGGCGAGCCCGAGCTACCTGAGGAATTGGAGATCGATGAGTACTCTGATGATGAAACAGGTTACTACATAGTCCAGTTCATAGGACCCATAAAAGCTGAATGGCAGAAAAAAATAGAAGAAGAAGGCGGGGAGATCCATGAATTCAGGCACAGGTTCAACCAGATCATAGAGATGGACCAGGAAACCAGAAGAGATGTTGAAGAGCTCAAATTTGTAGATTGGACCGGTATTTATCATCCCGCCTACAGATTCGACAGAGAGCTTCTTGAGAGAACAGAGCCGTTATATCTAGACGTGATCTTCTTTGAGGGTGCCGAAATCGGGCCGATAGTCAACGGCATGGCGGATATAGATGCAGAGCTTGACCACATCGGAGAGGACCGCGTGAGCTTAGAAGCAGAACCCGATGAAATAGTGAGCTTGGCTAATCTGCCCGATGTAAAATCGATAACGGAGGGAAACGATGAATATCGAGTGTTCAACTCGAGAGCCACATGGGTTACCCAGACGAATCTACAGGAGTTCCGAAAAGTTACAGAGAAGGGCGTGACCAGCCAAGGTGAACTGATCACAGTGATGGACAGCGGTCTGAACGAGACCCATGAAGCTTTTGCCGACGATCAAAACCCGATAGGAGACAATCATAGGAAGATCCAGGCACGATACGTACCAACCGGGGGCGAGGGCGACGTTGAATCAGGGCGCATGCACGGTACCCACGTTACTGGTACAGTTCTAGGAGAATCCGAACCCTATGGAGAGTACAGCAATCAAGACGGTCACTCGTTAGAGGCAAGAGTGATATTTCAGGACGTTTCGACCGATGGACAGAGCTTAGGCGTCCCTGACGATATGTACAACAATGGTTATGGTGACGCTTATAATAGAGGCTCGAGAGTTCACACGAACAGTTGGGGCGGCAGAGGAGCAGGTGAATATACTGAGTTCTCGCAGGAAACGGACGAATTCCTATGGGATCACAAGGATTTCAATGTACTCTTCGCCGCAGGGAACGATGGAGATGATGAAAACACGGTGTCTCCGCAGGGTTCAACGAAGAACGTTATCACCGTTGGAGCCATGGAAGGTGGAGCAGGGGGAGATGATGGTATCCGGGGAGGTAATGACGGCAATGACCTTCTTCAAGACGATCAAGACAACGTTGCCAGTTTCAGTAGTAGAGGTTATACAGCTGACGGAAGGATAAAACCGGACATCACGCAGATCGGCGATGGAGTTATGTCTGCCGACAATGGAGATGCCACTGGGTATACTGATCAATCCGGTACGAGTATGGCGTGCCCGGGGATGGCTGGACAGGTGGGACAGGTGAGAGATTATTACAACAGCGGCTGGTATCCTACAGGGACTCCCACTGATGGTGATGCTTGGGAGCCGAGCAACGCCCTTGTCAGAGCGACACTGATCAACGGTGCGGTAGAGGCAACGGGAAGTGGAGCTTATCTGAACGATAACAGGTTCCCGAACAACGATCAGGGGTTCGGCAGAAGCAAATTGGATAGGTCGCTGTATTTTGAAGGAGATAGTCGGGACGTGAAGGTGTTCGATTCGCTGGAGGAAGGAGTAAAACTCAACACCGGTGAGAGTTGGGACATGGAGTTTGTTGTTAAAGATCCAAATCAGGAGTTAGAGGTAACGTTGGCATGGACCGATGCTCCCGGTCCAGCGGGCGCCGACGAATCTAATCCAGCGATAGTAAATGATCTTGATTTAGAGGTCGAAGGACCGTTCGATACGAGGTACGTTGGAAACGCGTACACGGGCACTAATCCCGGTTATTCGAAACCTGACCCGGAGAGCAACTACTGGAGCGGACTACGAGAGGGTAACGAATACGACGGGTTGAACGTGATAGAGAACGTGCTGCTAGCCCCTGGTCATAACGGTGTTGAAGAGGGCAAGTACAAAGTCACCGTCAATGCTCACCAAGTTGGAGGTTCTTACCAAGGACAACCTTTCGCTATTGTGATCAGTGGAGGGGATGTAGGAGATGTTGCACCCGGTGATCCTCCTCAAATCGATCTAAACTATCCAGTGGGAGGCGAAGAGTTCGACGCACGGGATCAGGTGGAGATCCAATGGGACACCACCGCAGGCGACGATCCTATAAATTATATAAATCTGGATTACAGCATAGATAACGGCGATAGCTGGAAAAAAATCGAAGATGATCTAGACGATACAGGCACTTACCAATGGACTGTACCGAACTGGGACAGCGAAGAATGTAAAGTTAGAGCTACAGCCGTGGACCAGGAATTCAGAACATCCTTTGATTCAAGCGATACGTTCACCATTCACGGTATACCGCCGCAAGCGCGCAATTGGCTGGAAGTCGAGCGGCACACCCTGGACGGGGAGATGGTAGAAAATAAAGATTTCGTAGGTGATTATGAACCGTGGCAACTAACTATATTACAAGAGCAGGGACAAGCAAGATGGGACAGGGATAATTATTCCACAGGGGGTTCTATCTACACTCAGGCCTATCAGGCGGGTGACGGTACCAGTACCGAGGAAGCCTACTGGGAACAGGAGCTGCCTCCTATCGCGAGTGAGATGGAAGTCAGCGGAGCCTTCAAGAAGAATATCGAAGAGGAGGAAGGGGATTTCGGTTCAGGGAGTGTAAATCAGGCTACAGCAGAGATTCAGGTTAATGACTCCGAAACTGGATGGGAAACCGTACTCGCCGCCGAAGGCACCTATGATATGAGTTGGACCGAATTTAGCGGAGATGGGACATATCAGCCGACTGGATATGTAAATAGTGTACGGGCTAGGATGCATGTTGAAGCGCAAGGTGCCGATGGTTTCATACAGCAATTTGCTGCACTAGGCGAGATTTGGATGGACAATATAAGCGTGTACGTTAACTACGGAATTCAAGATGCACACAATATTCTCAATTGGGAGGCAAGTGATAGTCCCACTGAAGAAGTCAGTCATTACAATATCTACAGGGCTGAAGACTCTACCGGGCCCTGGGATGAACCTCTAACTCAGATAGAGTCCGACGGTTCTCCTGAATACACCCACATAGATCCAGTTAAAGGTGCAGAAGATGACGTACTTTGGTGGTACGTCGTTCGGGCGGTCGGCCGCAACGGACTGGAAGAGGATAATACCTGGGCGGTTCGAGAACCCATACCAGGAGAACCTCCAGCTATCACCGTGACTTCACCCAACGGCGGCGAGTTCTGGTTGAGCGGGAGTGAAAAGGAGATCACGTGGACGACAACGCAAGGAGACGATCCAGTAGATGATATAGCACTTTGGTACAGCGCGGACAGTGGATCTAACTGGACCAAGATAGAAAGAGGTTTACCCGATACGGGACTCTACAACTGGACCGTTCCGGCGGAAGTCAGCGATACATGCCTAGTCCGCGCAAGAGCATGGGACAGCGCGGCGCGTGTCTCCGAGTTTGATAAAAGTGACGAGTATTTTGAGATAGTCGACCCCGACGAGGTGGACCTACCTGCTGTTAACGTGATATCACCTACTGACACTTATGTAGATGAATCCGACGTTGTCGTTGACTGGGAATCTGAAAACGCCACCTATCACGAGATCAGATTAGACCAGAATAATTGGATAGATACAGGAAGCGACACCCAGCATGTTTTTGAAGGGGTTGAAGATGGTCAGCATTCAGTGGAGGTAAAAGCTGTTGGTGAAAAAGATATAACCGACACCGATGAAGTGGTATTCACCGTTGACGCCACCCGTCCTAACATCGAGATAGTTTCACCCGAAGAAGGTCACCTGTCTCCAACTGATAACGTCACCGTCGAATGGACAGGGGAAGACGAAACAAGCGGTATAGATTTCTACGAGACCAGCATCGATGGAGGTGACTGGATAGATGAAGGTACCGACATCCTACATCCTTATGAGGGACTGGAAGATGGTGAACATTCAGTAGAAGTTCGTGCTAACGACAGGGCCGGTAACACAGAGTCGAAAAGTATAACGTTCACCATCGATACATCTCCCCCGGTGGTAGATATAACTTCACCAGAAGACAACGCATGGATATCAGAAAGTTCCGTTACCGTCAGATGGGAGAAAGAGGATGAAGCGAGTCCAGCACAGCACCAGGAGATATGGCTCGACGGAGAACTTGAAGGCGAAGATGATGAGGGTGATTGGATACAATATGATATCAACAATCTAGAAGAGGGGAATCACACCGTAAGAGTGCAGGCTACCGACGGAGAGGGACGGGAATCAGACGATGAAGTCACCTTTAGCATAGACACTATAGCGCCGGGTCTGGAGATCGTTTCTCCGGACAATGAGGAATTCCTCAATGAACCCAATGTCACGGTTTCCTGGGAAGCGGAACCGCAAGGTTCAGGTATCCAGCAACGTGAAGTCCGGTTGGATGAAAATGAATGGATAGAAGCGGACAGCGAAACGAGTCATACCTTCGAAGGATTATCTGATGCGGATTACCTAGTGGAGGTAAAAGTCGTTGATGAAGCCGGTAATGAAGCGATAGAAGACGTCATCTTTTCTATCGATACTGCAACTCCTACTGTAGATATAACTTCTCCAAATAGTGGAGAGCCATTCGATGAAGACGAAGTCACGGTCTACTGGGACCCGGAACCGGATGGTACAGAAATCCAACGGTATCAGGTTCGCTTGAATGAAGGGGAATGGCAAGAAGCCGATACCGAAACGAGCCATAGCTTTATGGGTTTACCTGAAGGGGAACAAACCATCGGAGTAAGAGTTACCGATGAAGCTGGTAATTACGCAGTCGATGACATATCTGTTATCATCGACACCACTCCTCCCGGGATAAACATAACCTCCCCAGAATTCGATGTAGAACTTGATGATAAGACCGTCACAGTCGAGTGGGAAGGTGAACCAAAGGGGACAGACATCGTGGATTATGAAATAAGGATCAACGACGGTGAGTGGATAAAGCCCGATAGCAATAACTTCCATACTTTTGAAGATTTAGAGGACGGTTCCTACACGGTGGATATCAGAGCGGAAGATGAAGCTGGCAACGTCAACCACAAGACCGTCAATTTCAAAGTGAATACACCCCCGTTTGGCAGTTATCTGCGGCTGACGATGGTACTAATACCTGTGATAGCACTGATACTTCTCGTGATCCTTGGTCTCATTTGGAAGAGAAGAAAAGATGAAGAGGAAGAAGAAAGCGCCGAAGTCCTAGGTGGAAGTGCAGCAATGGAAGGGGAAGTATCTTCAGAACAGCCACTCCAAAAGAGGGAAACCACCGGTGAGGGTGCTGAAACTTCAACGATCACGGGAACCGATAGAGAGGCGTGGGAAGAGCCAGAAGAAGAGACGATGAGAGATGAAGAACAACAAGAACCACAGGAAAGGAAAAAACAGGAATGTCCGATCTGTGGAGCAGAGGTCGCTGGAGACGTCGTTGAATGCCCAGAATGCGGTGAACCCTTAGGCGAAGAAGAGATCGCGGAAACTCCACCAGAACCTGAGGATCTAGAAAGGATGGGACCTAGAGAAATGGAGGAAACCGAAGAAGAAGTGCCCCCAGAAACTCCATCAGAACCTGAGGATCTAGAAAAGATGGGACCAGGAGAAACGGAGGAAACCGAAGAAGAGGTGTTCGAGGAAGAAACGAAAGGAACGGAGGAATCTGGAGAAGCCGAGGAAGTTGAAGAAGCAGAAGAAGGAGCAGGGGAAACAGGCGTTATCGAGTGCCCCGTATGTGGTCGAGAAATAAGTCCGGATGCTGAGAAATGCTGGGCCTGTGGAGAAGAGATCACCGGAGAAGAGAGCGAATAACTTGGGTAGATAGCCTACTGCGGTACTTCCGGCAGGTCCCTAGAGTCTTTCCACTTTATCCTCTCCTGAAGGGGAAAAAAGTTATTAGAGTGAAGAGAGATAATTATATTTGGAGAGGATCCGAAAAGGTGGTAACCCATGCACAGGAAGATCGAGATAAAAGAGAAGGAAAAAATGGACGGCTCCGATAAGCATATACTTGCTGCTAAAACATTATCAAAAGCAGCAGAAGTGAACGATAATCTGGATGAGAGAGGAAGAGAGATCCACAAGATGATGAGAAAGTTAACCCTCTCGAAACGTGAAAAGAGATTCAAAGAATAGAATCCACACATATATGGAGAATTAAAAAACGGGTTTTTTAAGCCCTAATGATTTTTTAGACTTTGGTCCTAGAATACTCGAAAGAAGAACTTCACACCAGATTTCACTCTATTTTTTCGACGTTGATCGCTCTCGGTCCTTTTTCTCCCTCTTCAGAGTCGAATTCTACTCGATCTCCTTCTTTGAGAGAGTTACACTCCATACCGCTACGATGGACGAATAGGTCTTCGTCGCCTTCGTCGGGTTCTATGAAACCATAGTTCTTCATGTCGTTGAAGAACTTAACCGTTCCTTTCATACGATTTCACCTCCTTAAAGATTGTAAGGTATCCGGTATCATATATCCGGTCTTTATAAAACTTTCGTTACAAATCACGTCGTCAACGGACCTCACGATCTTGACCACGCTAGAGGTCGGTGTGAATAAGGCTGGCTTCTTTGGAGACGGAGCCTCCCAAAATACGTTCCAGAACCCACTCCAATTATGCCTTCATTAACATCTAGTGGTATTGAATGGATACAAAAAATTTTTATCCGCAAATACATAATGATGATTTGGCTACTGAAACGTGGTTGATTAATGGCTAAAACTAGGTGCTATATTTATGTCATGGAGATACAAAATTAAGCGTTCGTGGGCTATCGTTATCATGATAACAATCACGGTAGTTTTTTCTATTTATCAAGGAGTGATCAGCGAACCGGAAGAAAGTGAAAAAAATGTTTAAGGGAAATAAATGTAGAGGAAGAAAACTTTATTCTAATTTATCTACTTTAGTGATTCTTTCTATTGGTTTCTGCTTTACTGTTGGGATTCTATTATTTGTCCATGGCATTTTTCTGTTAATCACTTTAGGCCCTTTTCCGTCATTGGTGACAATATCAATATCTTCTCTTGCTTTCTTTGCAGGTATAGTAAGGTTCTTTTCTGTTTTTGAGATATACGAAAATGGAATCCAATTCCCCACCCGGGTATGGAGGAAATATTACGATTTTGACGAGATAAGATTCGTAGAGATAGAGAAAGATAAAATAATAGTGGAACTGAAAGGGAAGGGAGTACAAGTTTTTCCGAAAAGAAAGATAAAATATTTTGATGATTTTAAGAGTGTAATAGACGAAAAAATCTCAAATAAATTAGATATAAAAAACTTGGAAAAAACGGAAAAAAAATATTGGGCCGTACTTGCTACACTGATAATGGTTGGGATTACTTTGATATT
>JAZKSH010000072.1:0-9583 GCA_036626195.1 Thermoplasmatota archaeon
ACTCGAAAGTGATGATTCAGATCTAGATAAATTCATCGAACCGGGAGATAGAATAGAGGTCGAGGGTATCAACTATACTGGTGATTCTGAATACGTCTCGGTACAATTGGAAACATCTTATCCTTCAAACATCGATCATGAATTGGTCTCTCCATTCCCGGTCACACCCCGATATGACATATACTTCGAAGAATGAAGGTTAGAGAAAAACCGGCTTAAAGATGTATGTATCCACCGAGTTAGGAGCTTGGACGGGATTAAGAGCTAATGAGAGAGCAACAGATCGATAGCAGCTTTACACCGCTGATGAAGAAATATGCGGTAGGGCAAAATCGACTTATGAAAATCCGAAACTGTTTCTCTGTGTGTTATATGATGAAAAGACTCAAATCGCAGCGGTTCTAAGAAGTCATGATGTCGATAGAACTGGTAGACGAGTCAGAATCGATAGATCACTTACCGAAAGAGTTTGAACCGTACGTGAAAAGGTGGTTCGAAGATAAATTCAAAAAGTTGACTCCTCCTCAAAAGTACTCTTTTGAATTGATACACGAGCGGAGGAATTCCCTTGTATGCTCTCCCACCGGCTCCGGAAAGACGTTGTCCGCCTTCCTCTCGATCCTCAACGAACTGTTCCTAAAGGGAGACAAAGGCGAGCTGGAAGACAGGGTCTACTGTCTTTACGTCTCTCCTCTGAGAGCTTTGGGCAATGACATCCAGCGCAACCTTGAAAAACCGCTCGAGGGGAAAAAAAAGATCGCGGAAGATATGGACATAGAGATGCCGGAGGTCAGGAGTGCGGTAAGAACGGGAGATACGCCTTCGAACGAAAGACAGAAGATGCTGGATGAACCTCCTCACATATTGGTGACTACTCCGGAAACCCTAGGGATCATCCTGAACGCTCCAAAATTCAAACAAAAGTTGAAAGATATCAACTACGTCATCGTAGACGAGATACATTCATTGTGCGATAGCAAGAGGGGAGTGCACCTTTCGCTTTCGCTCGAGAGGCTGCAGGCGATGTGTGATGAAGAGTTCACCAGGATAGGTCTATCCGCCACCCAGGCTCCTATAAAGGAGATAGCGAATTACCTGGTAGGATTCGAGAACGGTGAACCGAGACAGTGCGATATAGTCGATGTATCCGCCTCTAAGGAACTGGATCTAAAAGTAGTCTCTCCGGTGGAGGATCTCATCCATACTTCCGGCGAAGTGGTCAACAGCAGGATGTACGAAAGGATAGACGATCTAGTTAAAGATCACGTGACCACGCTGATTTTTACCAACACCAGAAGTGCGACTGAAAGGGTGGTGAACAACCTCACCAATAAAGACCCGGAATATTATAGAGGCAGCATAGGGGCGCATCACTCCTCCATGAGCCGGGATAAGAGGATAGATGTGGAGGAGTCTTTGAAGAACGGCGAACTGAAGGTGGTGGTCACATCCACTTCTCTCGAGCTCGGGATCGACATAGGATACATCGATCTCGTTTTACAGCTCTCCTCTCCAAAGGGGGTCTCGAGAGCGATACAAAGGATAGGCCGCTCCGGTCACAGGTTAACCGACGATCCGAAGGGAAGAGTACTTGTGATGGAGAGAGGCGACGCTTTGGAGTGCACCGAGATGATGCGCTGTGCCAAGAATAACGAATTGGATAGAGTGAGGATACCGACGAACTGCTTGGACGTTCTCTCACAACACATAGTCGGCATGGGATGTAATAGAAAATGGGAGGTCGAAGAAGCCTACGATATGGTAAAAAGAAGTTTCAACTTTCATAAACTTCGGAGAGAAGATTTCGAGAAAACGTTGAAGTACGTGGCGGGAGAGTACGCCTCTCTCGAGGATCAGAAAGTTTACGGCAAGATCTGGCTCGATGAGAACGAAAGTGGTAAGAGAGTGTTCGGGAGGAGGGGCAAGATGACGCGGGTCATCTACATGACCAACATAGGTACGATACCGGATCAGAGCGCCTACCGTGTTCATACAAGAGACGGAAGGTTCGTAGGTACATTGGACGAAGAATTCCTGGACAGGTTGACAAAGGGTGATATATTCATACACGGAGGCGATACGTACGAATTTCGCTACGCTAGGGGGATGAAAGTCTATGTAGATGCACGGCCGGACAAAGCGCCGACCGTACCTTCCTGGTTCTCCGAGATGTTACCTTTATCTTACGACCTGGGTAAGAAGATAGGGGTGTTCAACGAAAAGCTAGTAGAGATGATCAAGAACGGCGAAGACCCTTCGGACTGGATAAGAGAAAATTACTACTTGGACGAGAACACGGTATCTTCGATAGTTTCTTATCTCGACGAACAGTACAGGTACGTGAAAACCGTTCCGACCGACGAGAAGATACTGGTTGAAAAGAACTTCGAGCACGACAAGATAAACTTGATATTTCACACAATATTTGGAAGGAAAGTGAACGACGCGCTGTGCAGGATATTTGCGGACCACGTCTCCGACATGTTAGGTACCAACGTAGGTATAGTGGTGGACGATCACGGCTTCGTCTTGATCTTACCGAGAACGGAAATACAGGTGAACGAGCTCTTCCAAAGAGTGCTCGAAAGCGACCTTAGAGAGACCCTGAAAAAGGCGGTGAGGAAAACAGAGCTGATGAAGAGACGCTTCAGGCACGTGGCTTCAAGGGCGCTGATGATCTTACGCAGTTACAAGGGCAAGAAGATGAGCGTCGGGAGGCAGCAGATGAAATCTCACTTCCTCCTCTCAGCGTGTGAGAAGATAGACGAAGAATTCCCTATCGTGAAGGAAACGTACCGCGAGATAATAGAGGATTACATGGATATAGAGAACGCGATCGACGTGCTTGAAGATATAGAGAAGGAAGAGAGAGAGTACGAGGTGGTCGAAACGGACATACCTTCACCCTTCGCGCACAACCTGGTGATCCAGAGTCAGAGCGACTTGTTGAAGCTCGAGGATAAGAAGAAAAGGCTTCAGCAGCTGCACGATAAGGTGATGAAAAGTCTCGAAAGAGAGAGTGGTTGAATGAAGATACTCGACAGGTTCGAGATTGTGGGAAACCATCCCGCGTTATACGACCCGGAGCAGAAGATGCTGATCATCTCGGATCTCCACCTCGGCCTAGAATCACTGATGGCCGAATCAGGGATGTTCATGCCTAAATTCCAACTCTCCGAGATGAAGGACGATCTTTCGGATATGCTGGCAAAGAAGGACATTGAAAGATTGATGGTCTGCGGAGATATAAAGCACGAGTTCTCCGAGACTTCACACGGCGAAAGAAAAGAGGTGGAGGAGTTCGTCGACTTTTTGCGTGGATCCGTTGAGAACATATTCCTCGTCAAAGGCAATCACGATAATTACTTGATATACACGGTCAAAAGGTACCCCAACGTTAGTTTGAAGGATGAATTCGTCTTCGACAACGTGGCTTTCATACACGGCCACGAGAAGCGTAAAATCATCAGAGCTCTCGACGTTGAACACGTGATAATGGGCCATGAACATCCCGCTCTCACGCTCACCGACGAGATCGGGGTCAAGGAAAAGATACGCTGCCTTCTTTACGGTGAGATGGGAGACGGAACTAAACTGATCGTCATGCCGTCCTTCTCCTCTCTCGCCTCGGGATCTAACGTTAATAGGATCAGCGAGGACCAGATACTCTCTCCAGTATTGAAAGAGATGATAGACCTTGGAGAGATGAAAGCTATCGGCGTTGATAAAGAAGCGGGCCTGTTCAAGTTTCCAAAATTGAAAGAGATGAGAGATGCGGTTTGAATTATCCTGCAGTTATTTAGGAAAACCAGCCCGCCTTTCCCATCGCTTCTTTCGCTATCTGTCCGCTGGGGCCGTCACCTCTTGCAACCGTGACTCCCACATCGTCGCCTAATTTCTTTGAGATCTCGCCGACGTCTTCATGTGTGAAACCGGGACAGAGAAGAACCGAATGGATGGAATGTTCCTCCTTGTACTTTTGGGCGACTTCTAAAGCTTCTTCTTTACCCCTGACCAGGTTTACGAACAGTTTGTACTTCCCCGTTTCTATCACCGCTTTATCTTCTTCTTTGTTCGCATCGGGCGCTTCAGCCATGAACAGAGCTTTGAATTTCATATTTTTATACTCCTTTACATCCTCTACCGGCTCATTTTTTAAAGATTTTTCCTCATAGTTTAACGCCATGCCTACTCTTCATCATAGATCCAAAGAAAGACTAAAGAGAGTCCCAGAGCCCCTACACTCATCAACCCGCTGATCAGGAATGCCAGATCGTAACCACCGGTGAGATCGAATATGTAACCTGCGAACAGAGGACCCAGCGATCCGCCGATGCCCGCGACGGTACCCAATGCCCCTAAGATCTCACCTGAATGCTTCGTGCCGAAGAGCGTGCTGATTATTACGGGGTAGATCATCACCCAACCGCCGTAGGCGAGTCCGAACAGCACCGCTACAGGGTAAAGGACCCATAGTAGTGTGGAAACGGGCAGGGAGAAGATAGCTATAGATTGTAAAAGGAAGAATATCGTTACTCCTTTGATAACACCGAGCTTGTCCGAGGTCCACCCACCGAATATCCTTCCAAATATGTTGGCTATTCCCACAGCGGTGAGCAGGGTCGCGGCGTAAAAACTCGGTATCCCTACATCTATAGAGTAGGGAACTATGTGCACCGTGATGGTCATGGCGGAAAATTGAGCCACTAAAAACATGAAGTAGATTATCCAAAAATGCTTGGTCTTCAGAGCTCCCTTGAGAGTGTAACCCTCCTCTTCGTCCTCGGCGGTTTTATTCTTCTCTGGGCTCTCGGGAGAATTCTTCATCAGAAAGGTGGAAAGCGAGAGGACCACAAACGAGAAGATACCTATCACTATGAAAGTGGTTCTCCAACCTATAGAAGCTATCACCCGCTCCAATATAGGCGGGAAGAAGGCCATACCGAAGGCTAGAGCTGTAACGGAGATACCTATCGCTAAACCTCTTCTCTCGTCGAACCACCTAGTCACCGTCGTTGTCACCGGTATGTAAAAAGCACTAGCCCCGACTCCTATAAGGATGAAACATCCATAGAGTTGAAGAAGGGAAGTGATCTTGCTGGTCAGTGTGAAGCCCAGGACGATGAAAACTGTGCCCACCAGCATGACCTTTTTCACTCCGTATCTGTCGCTCAGTTTCCCACTAACTATCCCCAGAAAGGAGGTCATCAACAGTGAGAGAGAAAAACCCAGGGTCAACGGCCCTCTAGGCCAGCCGAACTCCTCGGTCAATGGAAGTATGAACACTCCAAAGCTGTAACTCCTTACACTGGATATCAGCAGGGCTAAAAAGGCGCCCAGCACCACGAACCAGCCGTAGTAGATCGTTCCGTTTTTGTTCTTTTTTTGCATGCTCAGGATGGCTAAGGCTAGGAAGAAGGGATTTAAAACGATTGCTGAAAATTTTCACTTGTAAGTGTGACATTCCGGGCAGTAATAACTCTTGAACTCCTCTCTGTATTCGAGTTCGGTTCCACATTCATCGCAGACTTTTTCCTTCTTGAAAAGGTTCCCAAAAAATCCCCTTTGACTCCCGGAAGTGTCAGCTTTGCTAACCGAGACTTCTCCTTTTCTTTTTTTCTCTCTCTTCGATACTTGCTTTTCTTCGTCAGATATCATGGCACCTGGTTCCGGCTCCATTATTTTCAAAAAGAAGAAGAATCCGACTATCACGGTCACCACAAAAAGTATGCTCCTGAGCAATTCGAGACCGTAAATCTGGGGGTGGATAGAATGCAGTGAAGCGGTGATGATGGTTGAACCTAAAAATAGGAAAAACCAGAAAGTCATCTTCTTTTTACCGCCCACATCATCACCTGAGTAGAAAGTGTTTTTCTATCTATAAAAATTTTTAGATCGATATGGCTTCCATCTAGTCCTCTCCATTATCTTCAGTTGGTTCCTCCTCGGCTGTCTCCTCTTCGTCTAGGTCTTCTTCCGCTTTCTCTTCCTCTGTAAGCTCTTCGCTGTAGGACTCGTCGTCTTCATCCGTTCCGATCTGCTCTTGTTCCTCGGTTCCTTTCTTTCTGCCTCGTATGTAAAGAAGACTGACTATGATGACTATCACCGCTAATATGACCGGAAGAAGGTATACAATCAGGCCTAGACCGCTCTCATCTTCATCCCCGGAATCTGGTATCCCGTCATCGTCTGAGTCCTGTTCATCATCGGATGGGTTCAATACTATATCGCCGAGGTCTTCCGTCTCCCCTTTTCCAACGAAGACAAGTCTGGTAAATGTTTCGTAACCAGATTTTGTTACAGTCATCTCTCTTTCCCCAGAGGGAACGATAATGGAAAAGTGACCATCTGCATCCGTAGTTACTTCCTCTCCGGAATCGAAGCTTATCGTCGCTCCATCTATGGGGTTATCGTCCGGATCCACAACCGTTCCAACCACCGTGCCGTTCTCCTCGGGAGGCACGTATCCGGATTCCGTCGTGAAGCTCCAAGAAAACATCGAGAGTTCATTTCCATCTGTATCGGTAGCGTTGACGTAAACGGTATATCTTGTTTGATATTCCATAGAACTGGAAGGAGTAAACGTTGCATTGGCGCCGGAAACCGTCGTCTCTCCAGATAAACCAGTTACCTGTATATCAGCCGTATCCAGTTCTCCAGAGTATGTCACCTTTATAACCGAATCTATCGATACGTCTTCGCCTCTCGGGTGATAATCTGTAACCGTAGGTACCAAAGATTCAACTAGGGTTATATCGCCTACATCTAAGGTTTCCCCCTCCGAAACTGATATATCTCTGGTATGGGCCTCATAGCCGCCCTTCAAAACGGTAAGAGTTCTTTCCCCGGATTTGACTTCCACTGAAAATGATCCATCACTATCGGTGGTTCCACTCTCTCCCGAATCGAAATTCACCGTAGCTCCCTCTATAGGAGTTTCTTCAGTGTCTATTACTCTTCCCTCTACCGTACCGGGAACTGTAGATTCGACAGTCACGTTCTGAGTTTTGGTCGCCTCGTTCCCTGCTTCATCATAAACGGTCAACCTGACGGTATAACCGCCCGGCGTATCAAAGACATAACTCTGAGTGGGACCGTACAACGTTTCCCCAAGTTCCTCTATCTCCCAGGTGTAGTTCACGATGCCTATATTGTCGTAGGAACCATCGCCCTGGAAACTCACCGTTTCACCCACGTCTACGGGCGTAGGCACCTGCATCGATATGATCGGAGCATCGTTATCAGAAACGTTCAGTTCTTTAGTGGCAGTAGACATCCACTTCGTGGAATCGTATCTCACATGGTAGGAATAGAGGAGCGTTTCAGCATCGTCCGGTAGATCGATGGAGCTAGACCAGGAACCTCCAGAACTAGACATGGATTCATTGTGGTCTTTAGACCCGTTGGATCCCCACTCTAGGTAAACCGTGGAAACTCTCGAGTCCTCGTTCACGTCCATCTCAAAGGTGAAACTGTCTCCAGTAGTGGGTGTTCCAGAGGTCAGGTCCGTTATCTCTAGGTCCGGGATGGAGTCCGTGGTAAAGGAGTAATAATTCCCGCCGTTGTCGTCCTTTGCACTGTTCCCTATCGTATCGTTAGAAAGCACCTCGAAGTAATAGGTGCTGTTAGGTTCCAGTCCCTCTAAGGTTATGGTGTGGGATCTGACGAATTCGAGATGATAGATCGTAGTAGGATCGGAAAGATCCGGATGTGAAGAATAGTTCAACATGCTGTCGCTGGGTTCGTCCGTCTCCCAGGTTATATTTACAGAAGTGGTCGTTATGTCTACAGCATCGACCGAAGATATCACGGGCGGTTTATTGTCTAAAGGCCAGGGCTCCATCAGAGGATATTCATCAGGACTAGAGAAACCATAACTGGAGTCCCCTATACCGTCCCTTCCAGAGAGGTTCTGACCCGGTCCCGAGAACTGGTCAGTGCCGCCATAATCGTCCCAGTAGTTACCTCCGGAGGGATAGCCGTTGTCCCACGTGTTGCCAATGCTTATCCGCCTGTGGTTGCTGTTGTTGATGAAGTTGTTGTGGTATATCCGGTTGTTCCCGCAGTCTGAAAGATATATTCCATAGTCATCGTTGTCCCTGAGCGTGTTGTTGACTACCATATTATGATCTGAGTAGTAAGAATATATGCCGTAAGAATTATTAGATATGTGGGTGGCCTCTATCTCGTTGTAGGCCGACTGGTACAGCCGTATCCCATACCGAGCGTTGTTATCCAGGATATTGGAACTTATGGTGATATTATCGCAGTAACCGAGCTGTATGGCTATGTTCGTATCCGAGATCTGCAGGCCCTCCACGAGTATCTCCGAGGAGTTAGCCAGTATCACCTGACCAGCGTTCGAGACGGACCCGCTGTTCTGGTCCTTCATGTAGACCAGAGGTTCACCGTTCACTTCGTTGGAGGTATCTATATCATGGGTGCTCCAGTGTTCTACCCACCCGGATACATGCACTCCGTTGCCGGTTATCTGGTTACCTGAAAGAGTTATCTCTGTACTGTAGTCGAGCTCTACAGCCGAGATGTTGTTGGAATCCAGTTGGTTGTTCGATAGGGTCACGTTTTTGGAGTCCTTCACGTGGATGCCGTTCTCTTCGTTGAGAGCAACGGTATTATCCGATATGGTATTGTTATCCGACTCGTCCAGACATATACCGTGTAATCCGTTGAGCCTGGCTGTGCTTCCTGAAACCACGTTCTCGGATACACCGCTCAGAAAGATCCCGTTGTTCGTATTCTCTTCAGCCGTATTGCCCGCCAAAATGTTATGATAAGAACCAGACAGGTATATCCCGTCCTCGTTCTTCTTCACTATATTATCGTTCAGCTCGTTATGAGATGAGCCGTCCAGACGTATGCCTTTCATCTGGTTCGAGCGTGCCGTGTTATTATGTACGGTCGTGTTAGTTGTCGAATAAAGGGTTAAACCGTATAGGTTGTTCGACAATGTATTGGAACCGATATCGCAGAGATCGGATTTTACCCACATGCCGTTTTCATTCACGGAGTATTCGACCACGTTCTCCGTAAGGGTATTGTTGAAACCAGCGTCAACACGGATACCCTGATAACTGCTGTTCTTCACCGTATTTCTTGTAACGGTGTTGTTATCGCCGTCGATCAAAAAAACGCCAGCATAGTTCTCTGAGATCATATTGTTATTGATGATATTGTTGTCCGTCCCCATGACCTCTATCCCGGGTTGAGAGCCCCCTTCGATCGTATTTTCACCGATATAGTTGTGGTCACTGTCGTCTATCAGATAAACACCCTCCGAGCCGTTCGAGATGGTATTCTCTCTTACCTGGTTCCTCGGACTGTACTTGAGATATATGCCGCCCATGTTTGTATCTTCAATATCGTTGTCCTTGATCATATTATAACTGCTGTATCTCAGATAGATAGATTCATCACCAGAATGATAGAATTCGTTGTTTTTAACGGATGAGTCGTACACCTCAGACAGATATATATCCCGACCAGAATTGTCTGAAAAATGATTACCGGTCATGGTGTTATATTGTGAGTTTTGGGCATAGATGCCGTTGGCGCTGTTCTCGAC
>JAZKSH010000073.1:0-9535 GCA_036626195.1 Thermoplasmatota archaeon
GATCCTTCGGCGTTCGGGACGCCGGTACCCGAATTCAAATTTCGGCGGGCCCATCACTTATCTTTCTCCATAATTATCTCTCCCTCGGGTAACCTTCGATTCACACCGTCTAAAAGATGACCCCAATGATGAAAATATTCTTCCTCAACCTCTCGAGGACCACACCCCGTCCGGAACTTCGTCGTAGACGTCATTCTCTTTCTCATCTGATCTCTCTTTAGAAGACTTGTTCTCGATCAGGTCGTTTATCTTTTCCTTTTCGAACAACCAGTAGTGTATCCTCCACTCTCTTCCATCGTAGAGCGTCGTTTCTTCGCGCTCAGTGGTCAGTAACCCTGCATCTTCCAGCATGTAAAATACGTCGCGGTCTTCTTGCTCCAGGATGTTATCTATTATCCTTTCGTTGAACCCAAAGAAGTTGAGAACATGTTCCGCCATCATCTGAGCCGCACTGGTCTCCATCCCTTTTTCATCTATACTGTTCTTTATGGCGGTGGTAAGGTCACTTACTTTCAAAGTTCTGTTTTGAGGGCCATCGACACTCATAGAATGCTCTCCATCTTCATCAGACATATTAATAGTTCACCTTCTTTATCTTGCTAACTACCTACAATATTATTTTGTGGTTTGTGCTATAAATACTTTTGTGTAATTGTGGTATGATTTTTCAGGATGTCTTCCTTTCGTTTAAAATGAGCGGTATTTTATCTATCATGTTTTGGGGGAGTAAGCCCCATGAATATTCTTTAAAGGCTTCATCCCCGGCTGAACAGGCCAGATAGGCTCCCAGTCTTCCAGCTTTGAAAGAGCCTAGACCTTTGCTCATCAGAGCACCGACAACCCCTGAAAGCGTATCTCCCGTGCCTCCCACCGTCATACCCTCGTTGCCAAAGTCGTTCCATCTGTAGTCCTCCCCGTCTGTGATATAGTCCTCCTCACCTTTCACCAGTAACGTCACTTGGTTATTCAGGGCAAAGCGGTCGGCCTTTTCCTTCAAACTCATGTCTTCTTCACCCGTGATTAACATCTCGAATTCTCCACGATGTGGCGTGAGTATAATGTCATCATTAGGATCGACTGCCCCTTGCTTAAACGCCTTCAGTGCGTCCGCGTCGATGAGCAGCGGTATCTCTACTTTTTTGATGATCTCCTCCACCGCTTTAAGGGTTCTCTCTTCGGCCCCTAGCCCCGGGCCTATTATCATAGAATCACACTCTTCGGAAAGTTTCAATACTTCATCGACGTGTGATGTATTCAACTTTTCACCTTGAACCGGATGAACTATGAAGCTTGGAGAGTATCCTGCCACGATATCATATATGGATGAAGGAACCACCAGGTGAACAAGGTCCGCCCCGGTTCGGTAAGCGGCTCTAGCAGCAAGAACGGGAGCTCCGGTATAGGGGCCTCCACCGACGATCAGCAGTTCGCCGTTATCACCTTTATGAGAATCCTTTTCCGGTCGGGGGTAAAGGAGCATCTCCCCGGGACCTGTATGATCCACGGCTTTCTCTGGTATTACTATGTCTTTTACGACGATCTCGGCGCAATTCTTTTGAGACATACCTTCCTTAACATCGTGGAAAGTTACTGTTAAATCCGATTTGACGGCGAGATCCGCTCCCAGACCGCTAGGAACGTCTACGGATATCACGGAGTTGGAACTCTCGTTCATCTTTTTGATAACTTTCCTGTAAGGTTCCCTGATCTCACCTTTTATCCCCGTTCCGAGTAAAGCGTCGACGAAAATAGATTTCTCTTTTATCTGTAATTGATCCAATTCTTTCTCCACCATTATCGTTGGATCGAGTTTATCTAAATTTTTTCGAGCGATGTCGCTCCGCACGTTTTCTTCCCCTTTTATCAGGTAGACCGTGATCTCTTCTGAGCGCCATTCCTCCGCGAGATAACGTGCCGCAACGTAGGCATCGCCGCCGTTGTTACCGGTCCCGCAGAAAAAGATCACTGGTCGTTCGGAATATCTTTTCATTATCTCTTCTGCTAAACCTTCTCCGGCGTTCTCCATCAGGTCTTCAGGAGGAACTCCGCGATATCCTGAATTTTCGTCGATGACGGCAACTTCTTCAAACGATAACATAAGATAAGAAAAAAAATCAAAACATAAAAAAACTTCGGAGTTCAGATTCTAGGCCCTATCAACTGCCACATCAAAAGGAATAGTATAGAAAAAGACATCGCGTAAGTGAGTCCAGTAGATACCTTTTCTCCGAGCTCTTCAGAAGCTCCTACTCTTTCAGTTATCGATCCGATCCAATCTTTGAATAGGCGACCCCCGTCGAGTGGTAGAGCCGGTAGAGCGTTGAACAGACCGAGTAATATATTCAGCCAAAGGACCCAATATATGGAGTTCGCTAAAATCCAAAACGCGCCACTAGGAAGCGAACTTAGAGGTCCGCTTATCTCATAAAACCCAGTCATTTCGTCGGGAACGGGAGATAATCCAAATAAAGGCAGCGATATATACATGGCGACATTCTGAATCCTCTCTGTATTCGTTTCCGCGCTCGATATGGGTCTTGCCAAAAACTTAGGGTACCAATCACCTTCTTGGAAACCAAACCCTAGGTAATTAACTCCTATCCCTAATTTACCGTCTTCCAACATCACTGTGGTGGTATTTTTTTGATATTCCCTGTTAATCCTTCTCCAATAAGTCAGGTTGAACTCTTCTTGATCGTCTTTATCGTCTAGAGCTTCATGCAAGGCACTTCTATTTCGTATCTCTTTACCCTCAACATGAGAAATTATATCCTTGATTTCCAACTCGGAGTTATAAGCTGGAGAATCCTTTCTTATGCTCAATATGACTAGACCCGGGGTAACATTTTCGAATATCACTTCGTCCTCTCCTCTTCTCCCCCTGACGCTGACCTTTCTTAGTTCTTGATCATCATCCTTCGTGAGATTGACGTCAACATCTTCAAGATCGTTTAGAGTCCTTATAGATTCATTATCTATCTCCAAAAGATGATCGTTTGGCTGTATACCGGCTTGGTCCGCCGGGGTATCCTCATACATATCCATCACTAGGAGAGCGTCTTCTTCAGGACTGACAAACCCCATGAAAAGCGTGGAGAATATTAAAAAAAGGACTATCCCGAGAACAATATTTGAGGTCGGACCAGCAGCGAACATCCTGTCTCTCTTTATCCTTTCCGTTTCTTCTATCTCCTCTTCATCGGGTTCACAGAAAGCTCCAAGTGGAACCACTAAGAGTATGATCCCCAATGCGTTTATCTTGACATCCGCCACCCTTGTCAGAATACCATGGGTGAATTCGTGGACTATCATCGCCACAGCTACACTGAAGATACCATAACCTATAGGGATGAATGGATTAATACCCGGGAGGACCAGTACCTCTTTCGCTTCAGGCGCTTGTTCAGCTGGTACGTCCGTCGCCACGTAAGCACTAAAGGCTACCATGAATAAGATGATCACCATAGCTATGGCTGTTATAACAATCCCCATCGTTCCAAAAATCTTCCAAAACCGCTTCTTTTGAGCGATGCGGTCTATCAGACTTCTGCCTTTTTTTGTTTTCCACATCAAAAAGGGGCCTGAAAGTTCAAATCCCACGGGTTCCAACAGGTCTAATCTGTCTAGAATTACTATTAGTCCGATGAAAATGAAGATCAACAGCAGCGCGATTACGACTCCCGTACTCAACATCTGTACCGTACCACAGTCATCGGACTTGTCTATTTAACTATTTTCCTAAAGATTCAGTAATAGGACCATCATGATCGTCACGACGCTGGTAGAGACTAGAGGTACCGCGACTCTTTTGGCTAAGCCCTTAAAATAGCTTCTAGCTATGAATATCTTCGAGATGGAACTGAGTGCGAAGGCAAGAAGTAAGGTAGAAAGTGCAGTCAAAGAACCGATCTCTCCGCTTGCGTACATGGTGGCCATCGACGCCGCCACGGACGTCGTGGAGATCAGACCCCCTATCGAAACAGCATAAACTCCAAGACCGCCGAACTGGTTCTGGAGTATGTATGTAGAGGCCCATATGAGGGTGAATATCAGAGCGAACTTTATCGCGGGTTTCAGGGCAAAAGGGCTTTCCAGATCGAGATCCAGAGTTTTTACTTCTTGATCCGTCTCCGATCTAATCAGGTAGAAAGAGAGCAGAGCCGTCAGTCCCAGCAGCACAGCTATAGGTACTGTAAAATCTCCAGCTAACATAAAACCGCCCATGGTGATGATTATGATGTAACCTTTGATAAACATCGAGGAATTCGTCAAGAGTATGCTGACCGTTGATACGTTTTCGAGACTTGGATTTTTTTTACATTTTTCGGACATAGAGGCAGTCGCTGCGGCGGAACTGACGAAACCGCCGATGAAAGCGGATATCTCCATGCCCTTACCGGTTCCAAAAAATTTCATCACCAAATAGCTCGTAAAAGATATGCTGGACACGAACAGGACCATCAGAACGGCTTTCATGGGATCGAAGATACGGCCGGGTCCGATGAGCGGATGGATGGGTCCCACGGTATAGGTGATAGGGAGCAGTATGAGACCTACGGCTAAAAAGCGAATAGCGCTCTCCATCTCTTGGTAAGATAACAGGTCTGCAAAATGGTGTAGGACTCCTTTCGTAGAAGTCAACGCAAGGGTCACGAGTGCGACGAATAACGCCGTGAAAGGATAACCAAGACCTACTATGATCCCGGTCAAGAAGACGATAAGAAGCGTCACGAGGGTGGTCATCCCCGGCTCCTCTTCAATAGCTCGGAATACACCTAAAGCCAAGAATATGATGGAAAAAACGGCGATCAAAAATATTATGGTAAGAGGTTCGGGCTTGAAGACCTCGGAAAATAAAAATCCAGTGATGCTGACAAGAACGAACGTTCTCACACCGGCTCCCTTCGCTGTCCCGTCGGCCCTTGCTCGATAGGACCTCTCGAGACCTACCATCAAGCCGATCAGGAAAGCCAAGATGAGGGATATGACGAGTATCGGAGACAGGGGCATAGATTAGGGATATGCCTCTTTGAGTATAATTTTTTTGATTTGATAGGTCGTATATATTGGAAAATCGGCGCACGTAAGCTTTAAATAGGACCCTTCTCCTATTATACAACAAGCATATAACAACACTAGGTTGTATAGTTATGAGGTGAGATGAATGAAAAAAGATGAAAAAGTTCTGAAGGTTGCGGAGGCAAAGTCGAGTGACGTCGGAAGGGGGCTCGCAAGGATCGACCCTGAAGTCAAAGAAAGGTTGGACCTCAAAAGCGGAGATATAATCCTTATATATGGTAATAAACAGACCGCGGCTAAGGTCTGGCCCGGAGATGAAAGTGACAGGAACACCGGCATCATAAGGATTGACGGGCCAACAAGGAGAAACGCAGGTATCAAGATAGATGAAAAAGTGGGTATAGAGAAAGTCGAACCGGTCACTGCCAAGAAAGTGACCTTCGCTCCTACGCAGCCAGTAAGACTGATGGGTGGAGAGGAATACCTGAGGAAACAGGCGCTGCGGGACCGACCTATAACCAAGGGAGATTCTATCACTCTTAACATAATGGGTAACAAGATCGAGCTGATCGTTAAGTCCTTTTCACCTTCACGAAAAGCCGTGATAATAAAACCGGATACCACCACGGTTTCCATCTCTGAAAAACCGATCAGTAAAGAGGAGATCGCCAAGGCGCCGATGGTCTCTTATGAAGATATCGGTGGTCTAGACCAGGAAGTCGAAAAGGTGAGAGAGATGGTTGAATTGCCTTTGAGGCATCCCGAGCTTTTCGATAAGGTCGGGATCGAAGCCCCAAAAGGCGTTCTTCTACACGGTCCTCCCGGGACTGGGAAGACATTGATGGCAAAAGCAGTGGCATCTGAGACCAACGCGAATTTCTTCACCATAAGCGGCCCCGAGATAATGTCGAAGTATTACGGCGAGAGCGAAGGAAGATTGAGAGAGATCTTTGAAGAAGCGGAAGAGAATCAACCTTCGATTATATTCATAGACGAATTAGACTCCATAGCTCCCAAAAGAGACGAAGTCAGCGGGGAAACCGAAAGGAGAGTGGTCGCTCAATTGCTTTCTCTACTCGATGGTCTGGAGGCTAGAGGCAAAGTCATAGTGATAGGAGCTACAAACAGAGCCCATGCCCTAGACCCCGCTTTGCGCAGACCGGGAAGGTTCGACAGGGAGATAGAGATCGGGATGCCCGATAGAGAAGGTAGAGAAGAGATATTAGAGATACACACTAGAGGGATGCCCTTAGCGGATGATATAGACCTAGAAGATATCGCAGCCCACACTCATGGTTTCGTAGGAGCCGACATCGAGGCCTTAGCCAAGGAATCCGCGATGAGAGCTTTGAGAGACGTGCTTCCAGATATAGATATGGAAGCCGAGCAGATACCGGCAGAAGTCCTAGAGGATCTAGAAGTGAGCAAAGAACACGTAAATACCGCCTTACGAGAGATGGAGCCCTCGGCGATGAGGGAAGTCATGATCGAGACTCCAGAAGTGACCTGGGAAGACATTGGAGGACTAGAGGGCGTAAAACAGGAGTTAAAAGAGGCGATCGAATGGCCTTTACAGTATGAAGAACTGTTCAGTCACATGGATGCTGAAGTCCCGAAAGGTATACTGTTGAGCGGTCCACCAGGGACCGGTAAAACTCTGACCGCAAAAGCCATCGCCAACGAGAGCGATGCGAACTTCATCTCGGTTAAAGGACCAGAGTTCTTCTCTAAATGGGTCGGTGAGAGCGAAAAGGCAGTGCGCGAGACCTTTAGAAAAGCTAGAGAGGCCGCGCCGACCATAATCTTCTTCGACGAGATAGACGCCTTAGCTCCCGAGAGAGGAAGCAGTTCCGACTCCAATGTTTCGGAAAGGGTGATCTCTCAGCTGTTAACTGAACTGGACGGTCTGGAAGCTCTACATGACGTCGTGGTTATAGGAGCGACTAATCGGCCCGAACTCATCGATCCGGCTCTTCTCAGGCCGGGACGATTCGACAGGAGGATAACTATAGACATGCCCGATGAGAGTACCAGAGAAAGGATATTCAAGGTGCATACAAGAGAAAGGCCGCTCGCAGACGATGTCGATATCGAGAAGTTGGCAAAAGATACCAAGGATATGAGCGGTGCCGATATAGCTTCGATATGCAATGAGGCGGTGATGCTGGCGATGCGCGAGTACATACAGAAGGAAGGAGAGATGGACGGGGTAGAGATAGAAAAGACAGAGATAAAACAGGAGCATTTCGAAGAAGCCTACAAGAAGATCAAGAAGCAGAAGGAAGAGAGAGAAGGCCGTGAAGAAGTCTCAAAGGGGCCTAGAAGCTATATGTGATAAAAAAAGAGAATCAGGGGGAAGGCTTAAGCATGAGATTCATAGGAGGTTCAGTATAGAGAGTATACGCCTCGCAACGATAGCTATGAATACTATTATCCCTACCTGGATGAAGCCGTCGAGCCTATCGGCCGTCGACTTCCTGATGTAGACACTGGAAAGTTCTCTCGATATCAGGAGACCGATGAGGAGCAGGATGACGAACAGCTCAAAACCCTGATTTCCTACAAAAACTAAAATCAAGCCTGTCCAGATCACCATCGATAGAGCGATCTTTTGGCTTACCTGCATCACACCGCCTCCAAAGTGTATTTGATATGCTTGCCTTCCTTCTCAAACTCGACGACCTTCAGGTTCTCTGATAGTGATTCGGAAGCCGAGGTCAAAAAGGCACTGCAGATAGGACATCCTGTTCGAGAGCACAATTTTTCTGCCTCCTCTCTCAACTCTTCGCAGTACTTATCGTATCTACCGAGAGTGATCCTTATCTTCACCTTTCCCTTTTCTTTTCTAAAACTGAACGATTTAGCTAGTCCCATGCCCTGCGAGAGGTAGCCCATGCATTCCCTCCCTGCCTCGATGTCCTGGTCCTCGATATCATATTCCATCTTGTCTTTCGCTTCGTCTAAAAGGGGTTTACCGGGAGGGATCAACGAAACACCAGTTCTTCCTCTACCTCCGGATACTATACTCATCTCGTCGTAAAGATCCGGTACTCCCTCGAGATCGCCCGCTGGGATATATACCCTGGATTCAGTCAGACCCTTTTGAGGAGGGACCAAGAGACCGAACTGCGAAACGTCCATATCTTCCAGCAGATGGTGTATTGAAAGCACTCCACTCTTCAACTCGGCTATAGCGGTGTCCTCCTCGACCGTAGGTACGTGTATTATGAGAAGGGTGAAGATTCCGATGAAAAGGGCTCCTATGGCCGCGTTGGTGTAGCTAGTGAAAAAGAAAAGGTAAGCGGAGAGAGATAGAAAAACGCCTCCAATAACCTTTGACGTGTATTCAGGTCTCAGTAACTTCGAGATCGATTGTCTCATCTTAGCAAGACTAATGGGGAGATAATTATAAAATTATCGCATTATTCGAGAGGTTTCAAGTCTTATCGTTTTATGGTCCCCTGAGTGCATCTCCTATCCCATCGCCGTCGTAGGATCTAGGTTCTGTGAATATAGACAAAAGTATCAAGAGGGTGAATATGACCAATAGAAAAAATCGGATCCACCCGAAGCTTATTATCCCTGATAGCAATAAGATCCAGATCGTCGCCAGGATGACCCCCGTGATCACATAAATCTTCTTGATGTTGGGATGCAATCCTTCACCTCCTTCGATTTATCTACCTTCCTCTACAGTTTGTATTCTTGTTCGGATTCATCATATCTTACCCTTTCGTGTTCTTCTTCTAACTCTGGTAAAGTTTTGTCGACGGTGAGCTCCTGTTCTTTCTCCTCTCTCTTCGCCATGACCAGACCGACTCTGATCAGGAAAAGTGCTGTAGCAGTGACCGACAGAGCGATTATGAACCAGATGAAATAAGGCAGACCCTCGTCTCTCTCCACCTCGAAGGTCACTGTTTTAGTTTCGGTGTTGCCAGCTCTATCATAAGCCCTGATTTCGACGGTGTGCTCTCCATCGGGAAGTCCCCAAAGGGTATGTTCTGAATCCTCATCCGGCGCTCTCCATTCTCCACCGTTTATCCTTATCTGGTAGCCCTCTATACCGCTCACTTCGTCCTCGCTTTCCCATTCTACGGTCAGGTATGAAGTCGTCACCAATTCATCATCTTCAGGAGACCTAATCCAGATCTCCGGTGATTGGGTATCTACTAGAAAAGTTACTCTGTCGGAAGCGATGGTGCCGCGATCATCTACTGCCCTGACCCGCACCGTGTGTTCTCCCTCATCCAATCCGTCAAAGGTGTATTCAGTGGAGTTTTCCACGTTTTCCCATTCCCCGTCGTTGGAACTCACTTCGTAATATTGTCCGCCGTAGTCTTCGGCCGAAGGCAGTTCCCATTCCACCGTGACCTGGCCCGTATCGAAGATCGTTCCGTCCTGCGGTGAAGTCACGATCGGGAAGTCTACAGTGAAAGAGACGCTGTCGGTGCTTCTCCGACCGGATTCGTCCCTTGCTCTTACCTAGATCTCATACTCGCCGTGCATCAGGCCGGTG
>JAZKSH010000074.1:0-9468 GCA_036626195.1 Thermoplasmatota archaeon
TCTTCGTTAAGAATCCAAAAATTAGAAATATATCACACCTATAGGGACAACCGGTGGTAAGATGGAGAAAAGGAAAAGAAGAGTAATAATAATGGGCGCAGCAGGAAGAGATTTTCATAATTTTAACACCGTTTTCAGAGATAATGACGGTTATGATGTAGTGGCTTTTACCGCGACACAGATCCCCGATATAGAGGGCAGAAGATATCCTCCTTCTTTGGCGGGTGAATTATACCCTGACGGCATACCTATCATACCCGAGGAGAGGTTAACTGAGATGATAAAGGAGGAAGGTATTCACGAGGTGATCTTCTCCTACAGCGATGTGAGACATGAATACGTGATGCATAAGGCTTCAGAGGTCATAGCCGCTGGAGCAGATTTCATATTGTTGGGGAACAAAGAAACCATGCTGAAAGCTAGGCTGCCGGTCATCTCGGTCTGTGCCACGAGGACCGGGGCCGGCAAGAGCCAGACCACTAGAAAGATTTGTGAATATCTGAACGAGAAAGGTACCGACCTCGTCACGGTCAGGCATCCCATGCCCTACGGCGACTTAGAAAATCAAGCAGTGCAGAGGTTCGCCACCTACGAGGATTTAGATCGGCACGAATGTACCATCGAGGAAAGAGAAGAATACGAGCCATATATAAACAAAGGTATGGTTATCTATGCTGGAGTCGATTACGGAGCGATATTGAGAGAAGCGGAAAATGAGGGAGATATACTGGTCTGGGACGGAGGTAACAACGATACGCCTTTCTACAGGTCGGACATGCATATCGTCGTTTTAGATCCCCATCGGGTGGGCCATGAAACCGAATATCATCCTGGTGAGGCCAATCTGAAGATGGCCGACATCTGCATAATAAATAAGTGCGATTCCGCAGAGGAGGAGAACATACAAAAATTGGAAGAGAACATAGAGCGGGAAAATCCCGATGCCGAGATAATCAGGGCCAATTCCCCAATAAAAGTCAGCCATCCCGACAAGGTGAAAGGTAAAAAGGTCTTAGTCATCGAAGATGGGCCCACCGTCACTCACGGCGGGATGTCCTTCGGTGCGGGCAAACTTGCCGCGGACAAATACGAGGCCGCCGAGATCGTCGATCCGAGAGATTCTGCCGTTGGGTCCATCAAAGAGACTTTTGGAGGGAACCCTCATCTTGAAAACGTTCTTCCAGCTATGGGTTACTCACAGGACCAGGTTTGTGATCTTGAGAAAACGATAAAAAATTCCGACGCCGACGTGGTGATAACTGGTACCCCTATCGACCTGAACAGGGTGCTTGAAGTAGATAAACCGCTGGTACATGTAACTTACGACTTGGAAGTGCAGGAGGAAGGCAAGCTTGAGGGCTTCTTGGATGAGATCAAAGATCACTACTGAAAACCCTTTTCAAAATATCTTACTTCTCTTTACCTGACAAAAGGTTGAGGTGAAACAACACTCTTAATAATCTCTAATACAATAACTATGAACGCACGAGAGCTTTGTTACAAATCGAGGAACGAGCATGTCTAAATTGGTTTATTCAGAGCGGATGGAAGACTACTTCAAAAGGCTTGAGGAGGAAGCTAACAACTGTTATGAGATAGCGGAAGAGGCGAGATCTTTAGGTTACGATCCAAAGAAAGACGTAGAGATACCTAGAGCGGAAGATCTAGCTTTGAGGGCGGAGGAACTTACAAGCGTGGAAGATACGGCGGAAAAGATAAGAGAGTTGAGTGAAAAGTACGACAGAGAAGAAGTTTCGATCAGGATAGCAAAAGAAGTTGCATCTAGAGAAGGGGGAAGCGTCGCCGAGAGAGTGGAGGACGCGGTCAGGATCGGACTTGCCGTTCTTACAGAAGGTATCCTCGTTGCCCCGCTGGAAGGGATAGGGGAAGTAAACCTGAGAGAAAACAACGACGGAACCAGCTATCTTGAACTCTCTTTTGCCGGGCCTATCCGCTCGGCTGGAGGTACCGGTCAAGCGATGAGTGTTTTGATAGCGGATGTAGTTCGAAGAGAGTTAGGCATAGACGAGTTCAAACCGACTTCTGCGGAGATCCAACGTTTCAAAGAGGAGATACCTCTCTATAAAAAATCCCTAGGTTTGCAGTACACCCCTTCTCCCGAAGAGATATCTCTTATAGTGGACGGCTGCCCGGTCAGTATAAGCGGCGAAGGCACGGGAGAAGACGAGGTTTCTGGCAACAGGGATCTTCCCCGCGTCGATACCAATCAGGTGAGAGGCGGAGCTTGTTTGGTCATCGCTGAAGGTATGTGTTTGAAAGCTAAAAAGTTGAAAAAGCACGTCGAAAAACTGGATATAGAAGGGTGGGAGTTCCTGAATAAATATATAGAGAAATATGCGTCAGGCGAGAAAGAAAAAGATGAAAAGTCGGAAGAGGAAGAAAAGAAAGGCGTGGCCCCGAAGAGAAAATATATCAAGGAAACTATAGCTGGACGACCGGTTTTTGGGCATCCTAGTGAAAAAGGCGGATTCAGATTGAGATACGGTAGGACAAGGGTAGAAGGGTTAGCTTCTGTCGCGGTAAATCCCGCAACTATGTATCTGACTGAGGAATTTTTAGCTCTCGGGACCCAGATAAAAACGGAGCGTCCGGGCAAAGCCGGAGCTATAACACCCTGCGATACTATAGAAGGACCTACAGTTCTGTTAAGGGACGGGACTGTGAAGAGAATCGATTCTTCAGAAGAGGGTGAAAAACTTCAGCACAAGGTAGAAGAGATATTAGATATGGGAGAGATACTGATACCTTTCGGGGAATTCATAGAAAACAACCATCCTCTGGTCCCTGGAGCTTACTGCCACGAATGGTGGGTCCAAGAGGTAGATGAAGATGTGAAAGAAAAGGAGATGACTCCTGAAAAAGCTGTGGAGCTATCGGAGGAGAAAGGTCATCCTCTGCATCCCGCTTACACCTATTTCTGGAGTTACACTGACGTCGAAGACATCGAACGATTGAAGGAGTGGATTTTGGAGAACAGTGAGTTGAAAGACGATGCACTCAAGTTTCCATTAGATCCAAAGGTGAAGAGGATCATGGAGGTAGTAGGTCTACCGCATAAGATAGATGACGAAACCGTCATAGTTGAAGAGTATAGCCCTCTACTTTTTACTCTCGGTATCGATAAGAATCTAATGGAGAAGAGGGACTCGAAGAAGAAAGACCCGATGGGTTATTTGAGCGAGACCGCGGGCGTCCCAATCCGGGACAAAGGTCCCACTTCCATCGGTTCGAGGATGGCGAGGCCGGAAAAAGCGAAGGAGAGGAAGATGAGCCCACCTGTTCACGGCCTCTTCCCACTCGGCGAAGCAGGCGGGTCTGAAAGGTTGGTAAAGAAAGCTGTAGATGAAGGAGTTATAGAGGTTGACATAAGTGCAAGAAGATGCGAGGAATGCGGTAAGAGCAGTGCCCAGGTCAGGTGCTCGTGCGGGGGAAGGTGTGAGATAATAGATGAACCTAAAACGCAGAAGATACCGATGAAGAACATTTACAGGGAGGCTTTAGGTACCCTCGGCGGAGGGGGTAACGTTCAAAAGATAAAGGGCGTGAAGGGCCTGATAACCAAGACTAAAACGCCGGAAGCGTTGGAGAAAGGGATATTGAGAGCTAAACACGGCATCTACGTCTTCAAGGACGGTACCTCGCGGTATGACATGACAGATCTCCCGTTGACGCATTTCAAACCGAAAGAGATCGGCCTGACGGTTTCACAGGCGAAAGAGCTTGGATACCACGAAGATATAAAAGGTAAAGAATTGAAGAACGATGAACAGATCGTGGAGTTGAAACCGCAGGACATGGTGATTTCAGGTGAGGCGGGGAATTATGTGGTCAAAGTCGCTAAATTCGTCGACGACCTTCTGGAAAAGTATTATGATTTGGAACCTTACTATGAGTCCGAGAGGAAAGAGGACTTGGTGGGAGAACTCGTCGTCGGCCTAGCGCCTCACACTTCCGGAGGCGTTCTCGGAAGGATAATCGGATTTCATGAGGGAAGAGCTGGTTATGCGCATCCGCACTTTCACGCAGCGAAAAGACGAAATTGTCTCCCTGGAGATACGGAGGTGAAGGTGGCTGACGGTTCGACCGTAGAACTTAGAGAACTTTATAGGACCGCGGGTGAAGAAGAACAGCTTGATTCGATAGGCACCGTTGGTAAGGATATAGAAGAAGAAGTGCTTACCGTTTTTGGGGATGAACTCGAAACTTCTAAAGCCTGTAAAGTTATCAGGACCCCTTCTTCGGAATTCAAGATGGAGATAGAGACCGAGGCAGGAAGAACGTTAGAGGTCTTCCCGGACCACAGGGTCAAAACGGAGAAAGGAGTAAAAAGGGCTAGAGAACTCGAAGAGGGAGATAGATTTCTCACCCCTCTCCATATCGATATGAAAACAGTAGATAAAGATGATTTCGATCTGACCGAACTTTTGTCAGGTATTAAAGATGTGATGGTTAGAGAGGCCGGAGAGAAGATAGAAGAAGCTATCGAGGAACTCGGGGGACTGAAATCCGTTTCTGAAGAATTGGGTTTGTCCGAAAAAAGCTTGGATAACTATCGACGCCGCAACAGCGTGCCTCTCGATCTGTATCAGGAAATCATGAAAGAGGTTTCAATAGATGGAGATGTACCTGAAGATGCTGTCCTCGCGGCTAAAAGAGATGCGGTCGAGATCCCTCCAAAGATAGAGATCGATTCTGATTTAATGAAACTTATCGGGTATTACTTAGCTGAAGGTTATACTAGAAAATCCGAAGAAAAGGGAGAAGAATTTTATCAGGTCTGTTTCGCCTTTGGCGAAGAAGAGCTGGAGAAAAACATACGAGAAGCGGTGGAAGGAGTTTTTGATATCGAGCCGTCGAGACAAGAGCATGTTTTGACTCTAAGTTCTCGACTGATATACGAGTTTTTTCAGAAATTGGAGATGGGCTCGAAAGCTAAAGATAAAAGAGTTCCCCAATTTGCGAAGCACCTCCCTAAAGAAAAAGTATCTCCTCTGCTTTCGGCTTACTTTGCCGGGGATGGATCGGTAGAAAAAGGAAGGCTGCACGTAGAGGCGACAAGTGCTTCGAGGAAACTTTTAGATGATATCGATTTTCTATTGAAGAGGTTTGGGATCTATGCACGCTACAGCCAGAGCGAAAGGGAAGCTGGAGGAGTTCTGTTAGAAAAGTATGGGGAAGAACACTATAAGGATAGAACATTTACCTCGAACAAACTGCATATGAGATCATCCCATGCTGTCAGTTTCGGTAAAAAGATAGGGTTCGATCTGGACAGAAAACAGGATATGTTAGAGAAAGACTACTCATTGGAGAGAAAACCTAGAGTGGAAACCGATGGCGGGCTTGTAAAAGAAAAGATAAAATCTAAGCGGATCAAAAAATCTCATGAGCGATTCATGTATGATATCGAAGTTGAAGAGACGCATAATTTCATCACAAAAGACAATATCATAACCAATAACTGCGACGGTGATGAGGACTGCATCATGCTACTCCTGGACGGTCTTTTAAATTTCTCAGAATATTTCTTACCGGAGAAAAGAGGAGGTCTGATGGACGCCCCGCTGGTTATGACCACTAAGATAGATCCCTCGGAGATCGACAGCGAAGCTCATAACGTCGATACCGAATGGAGTTATCCTCTGGAATTTTATGAAAAGACGATGGAGTACGCCGACCCAAAAGAAACCCAGGGACTGATAGAGACGGTGGAGGATCGTCTGGGTGACGAAAGTCAATATGAAGGTTTCGGCTATACCCACGAAACATCGAAGATAGACGAAGGCCCAACCACCAGCAGGTATACGCGGTTGGGAAAGATGACCGAGAAGATGGACGCCCAGATAAAAGTTGCAGATATGATAAGGGCCGTCGACACCACGGACGTCGTTAGCAGGGTCATCAACGATCATTTCATACCGGATCTGATAGGGAACCTGAACAAGTTCGGAGTCCAGGAGATCAGGTGCACAAAGTGCAATGCTAAATATCGGAGGATACCTCTGAGCGGTGGATGCACCTGCGGAGGAAATCTGACCCTCACTATACACGAGGGCGGAGTGAAAAAATATCTAGACTTCTCTCTAGAGATGGTCGAAAAGTACGACGTCTCAGAGTACCTGTACCAGCGGGTAAAAAAGCTAGAGGAACAGATAGAGTCTTTATTCGAAAATGATAAGGTTTCAACTCCAAGCCTGGACGAGTTCTGTTGAACGAAATCAAAAAGATGAAAGGCTGGTCTGCTCTCTCTTCTTAAAACCTTCTTTGATCTTGTCTAGTGCGGAATCCACCCTCGACTCTGAAAAGTCCCTTTCACCGCAGAGGAATCCTTTGACCTCGCCCAATTCGTTTTTGGACTCTATGGAGTAGTCGTCAGTAACTTCGGGTTCTAGAAAGATCTTCTTTATCGCTTCATGATTGTTGACTTCCTCATCTTTCTCTTCAAGTACGCCTTCGAGGTCACCATGTTTTTTAACATACTTCAAGCCGCGTTTAGGTCCGATACCCTTCACCCCGCCATTGTAATCGGTACCGCACAGAATCCCGATATCGATCAGCTGTTCACGGGTGATCTCAAGGTCGTTCAAGATATCCTCCAATACCATCAGTTCGGGCTTTATCTCTTTGTATTTATCGGAACCCGGCATCTTCCTCTTACCGGTGATGGTCAAATTTTTTACCAATCTTGGGGCGCCGAAAAGCAGTGAATCGTAGTCCTGACCTCCGACCGCCCATGCGTCTCCTTCTTTCACCATGTAGGCCGCTTGACTTTCTCCCTCCACTGGAGCCTGAATCCACGGGATTGCCAATAGATCGAGTAGTTTTTTGCTGCTCTCTTCTATCTCCTCGCTGATTCGGGAGGTCTGCTGGGCTTTTGTCCTAGCCTTCTCAAGATCACCTTTTTCAAGAGCTTCTTCGTATTCCTCTTTCGCCTTCTCCTTCCTCTCTTTCCTCTTTTCAAGAGTGCCTTCCTTCATGATATCTGGGGTCCCGTCAAATACGTAAACGAGTTTGACCCCCTTCTTTATCAGGCTGGCGTTCCTGTACAGCAGCCCCGAAAGATGGGACGTCACATGTCCTTCGGAGTCCTTTAGAGGCTGGCCGTCACGCTGTCTGATACTAGAAAGGAATTGATATATTATGTTGTAGGCATCGATAGCTATGATCCTGCCTTCCATCTCGTCGAAATCGATCTCTTCACTCTCTATTATATCGCTGATACCTACGCCCATGATATTCTCCCCGATTTTTAAAAGATCGCTCCCTCCATCTGGACCTCGATACCGTGGTCGGTTATGGAGAAGGGTTTTATCTTCCTTGTATGTTCGATCCGCCTCATCTTTTTCACCTGTATACTCAACTGTACTTCCTCGGAATTTGTCTGATTATATCTCAACAAGACCACTCCGTCTGCTGTATATTCTATCAATCCGTCCCTCGAACTCTCCGGGTTGTCGTCTTTTACTTCGGCGGTCAATAATGCAGTAGCTCCAGTATCTTTGATCATCTTACTGAGCGCGAATAGCTGATCTCTCTTCTGCTGGGAAGAATCGGCCATCATGTTCATGAGAGATACTGAGTCGATGGCGATCCTTTCGGCCTCGAAGTTCTTTATAAATCTAGGCAGATCGCTCTCGATCCTTTTGATGGTAGCCTCGGCATCGGCCGGTGTCAATTTCTCTACTGCCAATTCCCCTTCATCTATATAATCTTGAAAGTCCCAGCCGTAGGACAGCCCGGTCTCTATCATCGCTTCCTTATCCTCTTCCAAAGTTATGAATACGCCGGATTCTCCCTGCTTAAGTCCTTCCCATATGTACTGGAGAGAAAAAGTGGTTTTACCGGTTCCGAAGGCCCCCATGACAGTGAAAACATGACCCTTAGGGACTCCACCGTTCAACATCTCATCCAATCCTTCTACACCTGTTTTCAGCCTTTCTATGGATTTTCTTCCCATCATCTCACCTCACTTTATCTCATATAATCCTCTCATAATTTATGACCACGTAACCTTCGAGGTCAGTGACTTCGGCCGTGAATCTAGCTATCTTCTCCCGTTTAAGGTGCGGCAGAACGCTCATGAACTTGTCTACTATCAGGTAGCGCTGTCTTTTTGAAACTCTTTTATTGTCTGACCATCTGAAGGTAAAGACCCCGTCGACGCTGTCTATTATATGGTACTCCATGCTCCTATCGACGATATCTTTGGATAGTAGCAGGTAAACAACGCCACCCCATTTCCTAGAAGCTCTTCTCATCCCCTTTATTATCGTGATCAATTTTTCATTGTCTATGGACGAATTGGTCAGCAGGTCCGTCAAGGAGTCGATAACGACCATATTGTCTTCCGCGTTATCTTCTAAAAACTGTACAAGCCCTTCTAAAATATCTCCGTCGCTCTTGTCAGAAAAAAGATTAGAACCGTCTCCCCCCGACCAACCCGGCGGGACCATAGTCCTCTTGAAATATTCCTCGGAGAGATCTTTAAAATTCACGCTCTCCTGGATGGTATCATAGTACTGCTGATCGAATGAAGTTTTAACTTCCTCAAGGATGTCCTTTTTAGCTCTAGAAAAAGTGATGTAATGGACATCTTCCGGTAATGTAGAACCTTTACATTCGTCACCTAAGATATCCGGGATATTTTCAGGGTTGTTTTTTGCCCTTAATAGCTTCGCGGAAGAGGTGTAAACATATTCGAGACCTCCGGCTCCGATCTCGGTGAAGAGCAACACTACTGAGCCGGCAGGAACGCCGCCTTTTATTATCGCGTCCAAGTCGCTTACTCCAGTAGGGATCTTTTTCATCGCAGAACCACCGTCGGACTAACGTCTGACAAACCCATCTAATAATTTATCAAATACCTCACTCTTATAGTTTACCTATGATTCTTAATTTTTCTTATTATTTTTTATTTAGAATCAAAATTTGCGCCCTTATCGAAGACCATTAATATCGTGATCTAATTATCACCAGAGCGCTCCAAAATCCTTTTATAGGGGATACCTTTCTACAACGTTCCCCTGCCGGAGACTAGTTCTCCCGGCATGTGATATTTGTACTTAGAGGTCCGCTTGGACCGCGGGGGAAAGTAAGTTTAAAATACCCCCGAACACGTATAGTATAGATGCATTAGAGAGATGCACTCGGCGACATGAAAAAGGGTTGTCGAGGAAGGGTATAGGATCTTATTGATCCGATGATTACCGATCATACGCAGACCTGGATGTGTACCAGACTGATAGCGTTGCTGCAGTCACTCAGCCGTCTGGTGGATGGCTCGGCTCGAGCGCCGATGAAGGTCGTGCCAAGCGGCGATACGCGAGGGGTAGGCGCAAGGAACCTTGGATCCCTCGATCGCCTAATGGGACTTCCCGCTAGAGCAAACCTCTAGCAATCCGTAAGGATGGGGAACTCCCCGAATTGAAACATCTTAGTAGGGGAAGG
>JAZKSH010000075.1:0-9387 GCA_036626195.1 Thermoplasmatota archaeon
TGTCGAAGCTCCATTTCTCTCTACCGTCTGGATTCACCGCGTAAAGATTACCGTCGCGGGAACCGATGTAGATCTTACCGTCTTCACCTATTGCCGGCGAGGAAGTGATCATGTCTCCCGTTTCGAAGGTCCATCTTTCTGTCCCATCTGGATTCACCGCGTAAAGATTACCGTCCCTTGAGCCGATATAGATGGTCCCGTCCTCACCGATTGCAGGAGAGGATTGAATTTCACCCCCTAGGTCGAAACTCCACCTTTCATTGCCGTTGATATCGCTAACCTCGTACGGGCTCAAGCCGGTATTCTTTTTATCTCCTCGAAACTTCGACCACGGAGATCCAGCTATAGCGTTAAGCTCGTTCTCACCGGAGGGCACAGCTCTCGCATCTTCTTCAGGATCATCTCCCTTTAGGCCTTCTACAACAGATTTTGAGATCGTCTTTTCCTCGACATTCTTTTTTTCCCTGGATATATCCGAGATCTGAGAGAAAAAGGCCGAGGTGAAAGCTCCCAAAAAAAGCAGTATCACTACGCTCAAAACCACGCTCTTTTTGCATCTCATATCTCTCACGCTACATCCTGAAATTTGTCTCGTAAAGCTACCGACTAAGCGATTGATAAAGCGCTTTCAATTATTCTGTATTGGTCTATTTAAGTATTCGGTTGGGTTTTTACAGATCTTATTTCGACTCCCACCATCATAATAGGAAGAGAAAGCTGGGGGTGGGATTCTGCTCACAATCATTCGCTTCGCTCAAGATTCTAAGCGCTCGTCAATCATAGATTGACTCACGAACCTTTGGTTCTCATCCCTACCCACCTTTTACTCCCTTTGGTCGTAAAAGCTGGGGGTGGGATTCGAACCCACGGAAAACCGCTCTGCAGGCGGTCACATTAACCACTCTGTCACCCCAGCATCCAGGGGTTTTGAAGACAGTAGAATGAAAGAGACGGGGCGCTATAACTTTTATGGTGTATTGGAGAAAGTTCTAACCCATGCGCCTGACGGCAGCTTCGTAGGTGTTTTCCAGTAAAGATAATACAGTGGTAGGGCCCACCCCTCCGGGAACAGGCGTGATCTTGTCCGCTTTCTCCTTACACTCTTCGTATACGGCGTCGCCGACCAGATCGCCGTCCTCAGTGCGGTTCATACCCACGTCGATGAGAATACAACCGTCCGAGATCATGTCCGCTGTAACGAAGTAAGCTTTGCCGACAGCCGTTATCAGTATATCCGCTCTTTTAGTATGCGGTTTCAGCTCTTCAGTAAACTCGTGCACCACTTCGACGGTGGCGTTCCTGTTCAACAGCGTTATCGCCATGGGCTTGCCTACCGTAACGTTGTGACTGATTATGCAGACTTCTTTTCCCTTCAAATCGATATCTTCGTAGTCCAACATCGTGAGAATACCTTTTGGGGTACAGGGGATCACTCTTTCCTCCCCGCTTATCAGTCCGCCTAGATGAGCGGGGTGTAATCCTTCGACGTCCTTTACCGGGTCGATCTCCTCTATCAACTCTTGCGCTTCAAGACCACCGGGAAGCGGCATCTGTACCAATATTCCATCAACACTATCGTTCCGGTTCAAACTTTTTACTTTGTTCTTCAATTCTTCCAAACCAATGTCGCTCGGAAAACGATGTGTCTCCGTTTTTATACCGACCCTTTCACACCCCCGATTCTTGACTCCTAGATACACTTTGGAGCCTTCATCTTCACCAGCGAAGATCGTATCCAACCTCGGTGGTCGATCCAAGTCGTTGATCTTCTCTCTGAGTTCCGATTCTCCCTTATCAGCTATCTTTCGGCCGTCGATGACGTCGCCGCTCATCTTTCATCCCTCCTGGGAGCCCAGCCGGGATATTTGACACCGTTCACCTTGTACTTATCCGTGAACGGCTTGATATCGATCACCGGTGTGTTATCTAACGCGTCTAAACCGATAACATGGAGTTTGTTCCCCTCTCTTCTTTTCAGTTCGCAGATCGTCTCCCCTATGGGATTCGGTCTTACGGGAGCCCGGGTGGCAAATACACCTGTCAAGGGGTTTTCTTCGTCCGCCATAGGATGTACCTGCTGAACACCTCTATCGCTTCTATCGAGCCAGAAAAATACGGCGACGTGGGAGTTGTCTTCTATGCCTTTAAGAGAGGGCGTATACTCTTCAAAGACTTCGATCATCGAACTTCTATTTTTGTAATCTTCCGGTATCTCTTCTAAGTAATCGTTTCTAACAGTGCCTATCTCTTTGACCTCGTACGTTCTACCTTCCTCCGGAGAGTTCATATTCCAAAAAAGGAAGAGGGGATTAAGTCAATTTCGGAACCTGGTAACTATTCTTTTATCTCCACGACTTTCTTCGCTCCCTCGTCCATCCCGTCAACTACGTTGTAGCCGGCTTCTCTCAACATCTCTTTACCTTTTTCCTCGTTCGTACCGAGCATCCTTATCACCGTCGGTTTTTCAGGCTCGTAATCGATGATGCCCTGGGCGATCTTGTCGCACTGCGTGATCCCTCCGAAGATGTTGAGGTAGATGGAGCTGATGCCTTCTTTCATATCTATTATCTCCAACGCCTGCTTCGTGTCCTCTGCATCGGCACCGCCGCCGAGGTCTAAAAAGCACGCCGGTTCTCCTCCGAATTCAGCGACAGAATCTAGGGTCGCCATTACTAATCCCGCGCCGCAGCCGACGATGGCTATATCGCCGTCAAGATCAACGTAAGCTAGATCATACTCGTCCGCCTTCTTTTCCCTGTCAGTGACCAGGTCGCTCTCGCTCTTCTCGAATTCCTGTCTGAAAAGCGCATTATTGTCTATATTGAATACCGCGTCGATAGCCAACAGTCCTTCGGGTGTAGAAACCAACGGATTTATCTCCGCTAGTTCCGCATCATACTTCTCGAAAGCCTTGTACAATCGTTGGGCTATCTTCGCCATCTCCGATAATTCATTTCCATCCAACCCTATGGAATCCGCCAGATGCAACGCTTCATATCCTTTCAAACCCATCACGGGATCTATCTTCTTTTTCGCTATCTTATCGGGATGCTCTTCAGCGACTTCCTCTATATTCATCCCGCCTTCAGTGGTCATTATCAGCGTCGGCTTCTTGTCCTCTCTGTCCATCACCATTCCAACGTAATATTCGTTCTCTATCTCCGCTTTTTCCGCGACCAGTATCTTTTCGACTTCTAAGCCCCGGATCTCTTTTCCGAACAGTTCTCTAGCTTTTTCTGCCGCTTCTTCCCTGTCATCGGCAAAAAGTATTCCGCCGGCTTTACCTCTCTTCCCGACTCTTACCTGCGACTTCAATACCACGGGTCTATCCACTTCTTTGATCTCTTCTGGCTTTTCTATAAGATATCTTTCCGCCACCGGAATCCCGTGATCCTCGAAGATGTCCGCAGCTTGATATTCTTGGAGCTTCATATTTTATACCTCTTAAACTTTCGTACTGTGGTAAATTGCGAGGGTTATAAAACTATTGCGCGAATCTTTTCAGCCGTACATCATCCTTCTGCTCTTCTCAGAACCTTTATCTTCATCATCTTCTTTCGTCTTCTTCTTTTTGATGGCTTCCTCCTGGGAAGGATTGACCCCGTGAAATTTTATGTCGGATCTTAGAAGTCGGAGGTACTTCTTATCCGGAAGCTCCTCTATCTCGATTATCCCTCTAGAGGCCAATCCTTTCACAGCTCTTTTCACCCTTGAGACCGACATCTTGAGCTCTTCAGCGACCTCTTTTATCGTCAGAGGACGTCCCTCCATTAGGAGTTTGATTATCTTGCCTTCTAGTGAATCGGCGTCCATCTCGATGGGCATGGTATCACGCTCCTCATCCAAAGTAAGAGCCTGTATCTTTCTTCTCCTCTTCGTCCGGTTCCGCCTGCTCGATCACGTCTACACTGGAGATCATGTGGCAGGGGATAATCCTTTTTCTACCCGGCTCTTCGTGCGAATCGTCCATTTCCATTGCCATGGCCTGATGTTTACCCAGCTGGATATATCCTTCAAAATATCCTCTAGTCTCCAGCGATTTCTCTCGGGTAGAAAGAGATTTGATGATGTAGTGGGATCCCTCCGTAAGCTCGATGTCTTTGTCTTTCATATTCAATCACCTTTCCTCATGTCCATCTCCTTGATCTTTTTTATTTTTTCCCCACAGTTGGGGCAGGTATGATCAGTTATTATATTTTCTCCGGAGGAAAGCATGTTTATCCTTTCCACCGTTTCCTTGTATTTCCTCAGGTTCGATTCTATGTTCAGTTCGGTCGTGTGCCACGCTTTCAACAGGTCGCCCTGCCGAAGACGGTATCCTTTCTTGATAACTTCCCCGTCATCTTCAATGGTCATCTCTTTTTCTTCCACTAATTGCAATCCTTTCAGCTTGTTGAGATGCCTGTATATGGTGGGTTTGGTTGTGTCCAGTTTCATCGCGAGTTCATCCACGGTCATGAACTCTTCGGTTTTCTCCAAAAAACATTCGGTCCAGAGTCTGAACGGCACGCTTTCATAAAGCTCATCTTCGCTCTTCCTGCCGGATAGATATCCTATATCTAACAGAAAATTCTCCAGGATCTCCTCGAGATTGTTGGATACTATAGGTTTATGGTCCGAGACTTTGATTTCGAAATCCATCGAGAATAAAAAAAGTTGTTTAGCATATAACTATTTTGGAAAAATCGAGTAATCATACATTAGGGAATCCATTTTAGCTCATCGAGCTCTCAATATAAAATCGGAAACTTTATTATTCATAATCTTTTCATCCTGATGAAAGGTGAGACAAGAATGTATGAAGTACGATTCCACGGCCGAGGCGGACAGGGTGCCGTGACCGCTGCTAACACTCTCGCCGACGCTGCTTTTAGAGAGGATAAGGACGTTCAAGCCTTTCCTATGTTCGGTGTCGAGAGGAGAGGAGCGCCTGTTGCCGCCTTCGCCAGGATAGACGAAGAGCCGATCGACGTGAAGACACAGATATATGAGCCAGATATTGTAGTAGTGTTGGACATGAGCCTATTGGATGTAGTCGACGTTACGGAAGGATTGAAAGAAGGAGGTAAAGTCGTACTCAACACCGCTAGAGAACCGTCGGAATTCGATTTTGAAGGTGCTGAAGTCTTTACTGTCGACGCTACGACCATCGCGGTAGATAACGGGTTAGGAACTGAGACCAATCCGATAGTGAATACCGCTATCCTTGGAGCATATTCAAAAGTTGCAGGGAACGTGGAGATGGAATCTATATATAAGGGCATAGAGAACAACGTGCCCGTGAAGCACGATGAAAATAAACAGGCCGCAAAAGAGGCCTATGAACAGGTAAAAGGGGTGTAAAATATGTCAAAGGTCAAGATCACGCTTGGAGGAATAAATAAAGACGCAGGAAGTTCGAAGGAATACAAGACCGGCAGTTGGAGAACTATGAAACCTGAAGTGGATATCGAGAAGTGTATACAGTGTTTCAAATGCTTCGATTACTGTCCGGACGCAGCCGTACACAAGACAGAGGACGCCATAGAATTCGATCTAGATTATTGCAAAGGTTGTGGGATATGTGAAAAGGAATGTCCCGTGGACGCGATCGTGATGGTTAAGGAGGAGAAATGATAACATGGCTGAGCAAGAGTCCAGGACAGTTAAAGGTAACATGGCGACGGCGTTGGGAGCTAAATTGTGCAGACCTAACGTCATCCCCGCCTATCCTATCACGCCTTCAACGCTTTTCCCTGAGAGGATCTCCGAGTACATCGCTGACGGAGAACTCGACGCTTCCATGGTAAGGGTTGAGAGTGAACATTCCGCTATGAGTGCCTGTATAGGCGCCTCGGCATCCGGGGCGAGAGTCTGTACAGCTTCGGCTTCCCAGGGCGTCGCTTTGATGCATGAGATGCTCTTCATCGCCTCAGGGATGCGCCTCCCGATAGTGATGGCTGTCGGTAACAGAGCGCTTTCTGCACCCATAAACATTTGGGCGGACCATCAAGATACCGTTTCATCTAGAGATGCCGGATGGATGCAGTTCTATTCCGAAAAGAACCAGGAAGGTCTGGATCTGATGATAATGGCCTTCCGGATCGCAGAGGACGAAAGAGTCCTTTTACCCGCGATGGTCGGGATAGACGCTTTCGTGTTGACCCATACCATCGAAGGAGTGGATGTCCCGGCTCAGGAAGACGTGGACGATTTCCTACCGCCTTACGATCCCCCTCACGGCAAATTGGATGTGGACGACCCCGCGACCTTCGGTTCTTTCGGTACACCTGAGTATTACCAGGAATTAAAACACGATCAGACCGTAGCTCTTGAAGAGAGCGATGAAGTCATAGACGAGATATTCGACGAGTTCGAAGAGCGCTTCGGCAGGGAATACAACCGGCTGAACAACTACAAGTGCGACGACGCGGATATAATCCTGATGACCATGGGCTCCATGAGCGGAACGGCTAGAGCCGCTGTGGACGAGTTGAGAGAGGAAGGCGAGAAAGTCGGTCTGGCGAAGTTGACCGTTTTCAGACCGTTCCCGAGCGATCTATTAAAAGAGATAGCTGGAGATGCCGACGGTCTTGCGGTCGTCGATAGAAATATCTCACCGGGATTCGGCGGCGCGGCTTTCGCTGAAGCCGCTGGAACGTTCATAAATGAAGATAAGAGCCCGCTCATGAAGAACTTCATAATAGGTCTGGGCGGTAGAGAGATATTCAAGGAGAACTTCAAAGAGATGTACCACAAGACCAAGGAAGCAGTGGAAGCGGGAGAAGTGAAAGAGCCAGTCGAATGGATAAATATGAACGAGGATATCATGAGGTGATCAAGATGGCGGAAGAAAAAGAAGAGGAAGAATTATTTGCCTCCGGTCACAGGATGTGTGCCGGATGCGGTGAAGGCACGGCAGTCAGGAACATCTTGAAAGTGGCGGGCGATAACACGATAGCTACCGTGGCAACAGGATGTCTCGAAGTTACCTCAACGGCTTACCCTCAGACCGCGTGGGAGGTCCCCCTGATCCATGCCGCCTTCGAGAACGCCGCAAGTGTCGCTTCGGGTATAGAAGTGGCTAAAAAGGAATTGGACGAATTTGAAGATATCAACATAATGGCCTTCGCCGGCGACGGCGGGACCTTCGATATAGGATTCCAGGCTTTATCTGGAATGTTAGAAAGAGATCACAACGTCACCTTTGTCTGCCTGGACAACGAGGCGTACATGAACACGGGTATCCAGCGCTGCAGTTCGACTCCCTACGGCGCCAGCACCACGACGTCTCCCGCAGGTAAAGAAAGCATAGGAGAGACGAGGCCGAAGAAGCCCATCGCGCGGATATGCGCCGCTCACGATATACCTTATTCCGCGACGGCTACCATCGCTTACGAGGAAGATCTCAAAAAGAAAGTCAAGAAGGCATTGAAAGCCGATGGACCGTCGTTCTTGCATGTCTTTGCGCCGTGCCCGACGGGCTGGAGGCACGGGTCGAGTGATTCTATAGAACTGGCCAGATTGGCCGTGGAGACCGGTATATTCGTGCTGTGGGAAGCCGAGGACGGCGAGATATGTGATATCAACGTCACCAGGAAACCCAAGGATAGGAAACCCGTAAAAGAGTACCTGGAAAAACAGCGGAGATTCGCCCATCTGACCGAAGAAGATATCGAAAAGATCCAGAGAGACGTCGACGAGAAGTGCGAGCAGTACGGCTTCTAAAACAGAAACCAACCTTTTTATTTTTTTCTTATTCTTTTTTATTCCTCTACCGTCTCGATAGAGTAAGAAACGTTGTACCCTTCGAGGTTGGTATGGATCTTGTCCGCGAACCAAACCGCTTCTTTCACTTCGGTGCTGTCGTCCCATTCGTATACCATATCGTATTCGCCTTTCTGCGGCTCAAAACCAAGTCCGTGGAGAACGTCTAAAATTTCGGATGGTTTCGCTCCTTCACTATTGAACATAAGCATGATGTAAGTCTTCATGGTGGTAATCAATAAAATTCCTCTTATTAATGGTTTGCCTTCGATTTTCAACAGACTTCACATAGGTTTATCTGACTTTTCGGGGCGGTTTCCGAACAGTTTGCATCCTATGTAACCCAAAAAGGCGGGTATCATCCTGGCGAAGTACCAGGGAGTTATATGATGGTCCAGCATCTTTCCCGGGGAATAGTTGCTCCACAGTTCCCCGTGCTTCATGGTGAGCTGTTTTCTCCCGAAACCGTTCCAGAATGCCTGTTTAAAGAATCCGTAAAAGCTGCCCCTGGTTCTGTGATAAACTATCGCCTCTTCGTTGTGTCCTATGGTTGCTCCGGCCTCGACCGCTCTCAAGTTGAGGTCTATGTCTTCAGCTGTCTGGAACCAGGGATCGAAACCCCCGATCTCCTCGAACAGTTCTTTGTCGTAAAGTAGGTTACAGCTCGGGTATGTTATGTCATAACCCTTGTGGAAAAGCTCGACCCTCTCCAGCTCTTCGAAACCGTGATAACCTATCTGGATGGTCTTTCCAGCCACGACGTCGTATTCCTGTGCGCTCTCTCTCATCTGCTCGGCCCAGAAGGGATTCACGATCTCGTCGCCGTCTATGAAAGCTATGACTTCTCCTTCCGCTTTCTCGACACCGAAGTTCCTGGCTCTCCCTCTAGTACCGCCCTTTATATACAGATTGATGAAGTCGTATTCTTCAGAATATTCTTTTACTATCTCCTGAGTTCTGTCCTCGCTGTGTGCGTCGATGATGATGATCTCTATCGGCTGCTCCTGTATCACCAAACTATCCAGTAAATCCGGCATGTCTCCTTCCTCGTTCTTGACCGTTATCACTATGCTGATGAGCATCTTTATCGAAAACCTTTAGGGATTTAATGTTTTATTACGATACGTTGTATTTGAATTAACCCCTTTCTAATCTTCCGAAGCCGGGTTTCTTACTTTCGAGATCGGAAGAGAGTCAGCGAGAGTTTGAGAAGGTTGGAGCGGACCTCTATCTTTTGGAACTCACTAAAGATCGATATCTCCCAAAAGGGTATATTTAGACCAATATAGGTGTGGATTGTCAGTGCGATAGCAATTTCCTAAGCTATCATTGATACACTTAAAGCCTTCGTCCCCCTGTTTAAGAGCTTTAACCAAGTTCTCCCTATAGGCATGTTTCCGGTGGACAACTCTCAAAACATATGTTTTATCTTTTTCTTGATGATAATATATCCTGTAATCACCCACTCTTAATCGCCATAGTCCTTCAGCGACCTTTTTGATATCCCCTCTTTCCTTTTTGTCGAATTCTACAACTTTTTCTATAATCCTCTCTCTTTTTTCTTCTGAAAAGTCTTCTAATTCTTTTCTTGATTGAGGACTCTAGAGAACTGTCATTCTAGTTCCTTCTTCAATTCCTCAG
>JAZKSH010000076.1:0-9385 GCA_036626195.1 Thermoplasmatota archaeon
CCTCTGGACGAAAGCAGGGAGTGGGAATTCATACCCGAGGCGGAAGAGGGAGATGAATTGGAGCAGGGTGATATCGTAGGCACGGTAGAAGAAACTAAAACTGTAGATCACAAGGTTATGGTCCCTCCAGATAAAGGAGGTAAAGTCAAAGAGATAGTCTCGAAGGGAGAATATACTATCGATGAGACCATCGCCGTTTTAAAGAACGAGGAAGGTGAAGAAGAGATCAGCATGAAACAGCGCTGGCCCGTGAGAGTGGGCAGGCCGATAAAGGATAAAAAGCAGCCCGGCGAGCTTTTGGTTACGGGGCAGAGAGTCCTAGATACTTTCTTTCCACTAGCTAAAGGTGGTACCGCAGCGATCCCTGGGGGCTTCGGGACCGGAAAGTGCGTAACTGGAGGTACCCCTATTTTGTTCGCCGACGGTTCGAAGGAGCCTATAGAAGAGGTGTACGAAAAGTACAAGTCGGAAGGTGAAAAAAAGGTCGAGGATGAGGAAACACTGATAGAGCTGGAAGAACCTCTAGATATACTCTCTATGGAGGACGGAAGGATAGCCGAAAAGGAAGCTACTTGTTTATACAAAGGTAAGACTGATACAACTATCGTGATAAATACGAAATCGGGGCGAGAAATCGAACTCACACCTATCCATAAACTGTTCGTCCTGACTTCAGATATGGAGATTACAGAGAAGCCCGCCGGAGAGATCGAAGAAGGAGAAACTCTACTGGCTCCAAGAAAACTTCCGAGCGTAGAGAAAAGTGAAGCGGAAAAGCTGGTAGTAGAAGATCTTTTACCCGAAAAGAGAGTTCACGGTGAAGACTTCGATAAAGTGGTTGAAACTATAGATGACCTTGAAGAAAAGTTCGGCAGTAGGAAGGCACTCGCGAAAAGATTAGATATCAGCGAAGATGTTCTTACCGAGTACGCGCTAGGGAGGAACAGGCCTCAAGTCAAAGTAGCAAAGAAGATATTTGAAGAGAATGGGATCGATCACGAAATAAGGAACGTTAAGAGTGAAAGGAGATCTACTCCCATCCAGGTACCTTCGGAAGTAGATGAAGACCTTGCCGAACTTCTAGGACTTCTGCTCGGAGACGGCACTGTTAAACCGTCTACCGTCCATTTCTACAACAACGATGAAGAACTCCTGTCGAGAGTGGATGAGCTTTTCAGCGAACTTTTCGATGTTGGAACGGAGAGGGAACACGCCCGAACGGTGGACTCTACGAAAGTCAACTGTAAAACTTTGAGAGATCTTCTCGTTTCACTCGGTTTTCCGGAAGAAAACAAATCGAGAAATTGTACCATTCCCGAAAAGATCCTTGGAAGTGGAGAGGATGTGATCGCGGCCTTTGTGAGAGGTTATTATCTCGCGGACGGAAGTTTCTCCAAATATGAAGTCGAAATAAACACTTCCAGCGAGGAAATGGCTAGCGATCTGGTTTATGCCCTGACGAGAATCGGGACGCCTCCGAGACTTACTTCAAAAGATACATATGCGAATAAAAGCTACAGGATAAGGATCTCTGGAGTAGAGCTCGAGAATTTCTATGAGAAAACATCTGCTAACCATCAAAAATATGAAAAGGTCAAGAAATATTTGGAAAAGGACAGCAAACACTTTAGAGGGGTTAACTCGGTAGAAGTGTCGCCCGAGGTCGTGGAAAAGAAGTTCGAAGAGAGTGGTATCAAGAGAAAGGAGTTCAAAGAGAACGGCATTAAGATAGCGAATTACACCACTCAAGAAGAAAAAATGAGCATCCCGGTCTTTAGAAAGTTCTCTTCTATGACGTCTGACGATGATCTAGTGAAAATGGCGGAGAACCACCTGGATCATTTCTTACCCGATCCAGTCGATTCAATCGAAGTGAAAGAGGAGTCCAAGGACGTTTACGACTTGACGGTCCCGGAAACCCACAACTTCGTTGGGGGTGACTCACCTATGATACTCCACAACACAGTCATCCAGCACCAGTTGGCTAAATGGAGCGACGCCGACATAGTTGTTTACGTCGGCTGTGGAGAGAGAGGCAACGAGATGACCGAAGTCCTTCGTGACTTCCCGGAACTGGAGGATCCATGGAGCGGTGAGCCTCTCATGAAAAGAACCGTTCTTATCGCAAACACCAGCAACATGCCCGTTGCGGCGAGAGAAGCTTCCGTTTTCTCAGGTATAACCATAGCTGAATATTATAGAGATATGGGCTACAATGTCGCTCTGATGGCGGATTCCACTTCACGGTGGGCGGAAGCTCTGAGAGAGATTTCCGGCCGGTTAGAAGAGATGCCCGGAGAAGAGGGCTTTCCGGCTTACCTTGCTAGTGAACTAGCTTCATTCTATGAAAGAGCCGGTATCTGTAATCTGTACGGCGATAGAGAAGGTTCAATATCAGTTATAGGCGCGGTCAGCCCTTCAGGCGGCGATTTCTCCGAACCGGTGACACAGAATACTTTGAGGATCGTACAGGTATTCTGGGCGTTGGATACGGAACTGAAGAACCGGCGTCATTTTCCCGCCATTGATTGGTTGACTTCCTACTCTCTCTACCTTGACGAGGTGAGCGACTGGTGGGAGGAGAACGTCAACGAAAAATGGAAATCGCTGAGGAGAGAGACGATGCGGCTGTTGGAAAAAGAATCCGAATTGGAGGAGATCGTCCAGTTGGTGGGACCTGACGCACTTCCGCCTTCGGACCAGTTCGCGCTTCAAGCCGCTAGGATAATAAGAGAGGACTTCCTACAGCAGAACGCTTTCCATGACGTCGATACCTTCTGCGAGCCGGAAAAGCAGCTTAGGATGCTGCAATTGATGATGAGATTCTACGCCACCGGCTTAGAAGCGGTCGAAGAAGGAGTCCCGATAGAGGACCTGTCCTCGATGGATATACTCGAAAAAATCAGCAGGATGTCCAATTATACTTCTGAGGAGTGGGAGAAAAAATACAACGATATAGAGATGGAGATGAACGATGAATTCAATGAATTGGAAGATTCCTTGGAGTTGTCCTCGCCGCTAGATGAAGGAACGGTAGAAGGAACTCAGGAGGAAAGATAACATGACAGACGAGATGTCGAAAAGGACCGAATATCAAAACGTGACCGAGGTCTCGGGACCGCTCATGGTGGTGGAAGGTATTAGCGATGTCGCGTACGACGAGATAGCGAAGATCAAATTACCGAGCGGCGAAGAAAGGTTGGGCCAGGTCCTCGAGGCTGGAACGGATAGAGCCGTCCTGCAGGTCTTCGCCGGAACTAGAGGACTCGATACCGACGAAACGAGCGTCCAGTTCACCGGAGAGGTGATGAAATTCGGTGTTTCAAAGGAGCTTTTAGGAAGGGTTTTCAACGGCATCGGCGAGCCGATAGACGGTAGTCCCGACATAATACCGGAGGAAAGGAGGAACATAAACGGGAATCCCATAAATCCTTCCGCTCGTGAATATCCGAGAGAGTTCATCCAGACCGGAATTTCTACGATAGACGGTATGCTCACTCTGGTGAGGGGACAGAAGCTTCCCATCTTCAGCGCTTCGGGCCTGCCTCACAACAACGTAGCGGCCCAGATCGCTAGGCAGTCTGAAGTGTTGGGCGAGGAGGAAGAATTCGCCGTTGTCTTCTGTGCCATGGGTATCACCGCCGAAGAAGCTAATTTTTTCCAAAGGGACTTCGAGAGGACTGGCGCTCTAGAAAGATCGGTACTTTTCCTAAACCTCGCAAACGACCCCGCCATCGAGAGGATAATCATCCCTAGGATGGCTCTTACCACGGCAGAATATCTCGCCTTCGAAGAAGATATGCAGGTGCTGGTCTTACTGACCGACATGACGAACTACTGCGAAGCTTTGCGTGAAATAGCTGCAGCAAGAGAGGAAGTTCCCGGAAGAAGAGGTTATCCAGGGTACATGTATACCGACCTGGCGAGCATATATGAAAGGGCAGGAAGGATACTGAACAGAGAGGGTTCGATAACAATGATCCCTATACTGACCATGCCGGACGACGATATCACTCATCCTATACCCGACCTTACCGGTTATATAACCGAAGGACAGTTGGTCTTCTCGAGAGAACTGCACAGGAAAGGAATAAGGCCTCCGATAACCCCCGGAGAGAGCCTTTCCAGGCTGATGGAAGAAGGTATAGGTGAAGAAAGGACGAGAGAGGATCATTCTGATATCAGCAATCAGCTGTATGCGGCCTACGCCGAAGGTCTCGATCTGAGAGATCTAGTCGCCGTAGTGGGGGAAGAAGCACTGAGCGATAGGGATAAGCTTTATCTGGATTTCGCCGATAAGTTCGAAGAAAGATTTATCAATCAGGGTGAGGAAGAAGATAGGACCATAGAAGAAACGTTGGATCTTGCGTGGGATCTAGTGACAAACATACCCGAAAAGGAGCTTAAGAGGATCGACGAGAAGTGGATCGACAAATATTATCCCGAATAAGAGGTTTGGAAAGGTGTCTCCTGGCTGAAACGGTAACCTCGTACCAACCTTCGGTCAATTCCCTTTCTACTTCCTTTCGAACAGCTTGATTTTCTTCTGCTTTGGTCCTGCATCTTTTACAGCGGTAGCCGGCGTCGGTACCCATGGAAGACATCCTTTTGCCGCAATCTGGGCATTTGGGATTGTGGACCTTGACTATCTTTTCTGTGAGCTCTATTATCCTCATCTTCTCGATGTTCAAAGTCTTAGGTTCTCCTCTTACGCCTCCCAATAACTCTATTTCGTCTCCCGGTATGAGTTTCTTTATGATGTCTCTAAAACTTTTAGTGGGTTCGTATGCCGCTGCACTGATCTTTCCACTTTCGTCCTCGACGTCGAAAAAGACATGGCCGCCTTCGATAGTGTATGGTTCAGAACGGACCTCTCCTTTCACCCTAGCGGAAGTCCACTGTTCCGTTTCTGCGATGGACAGCTCCTGTATGTGGTCATCCGTGCCTTGGTTGGTCAAAAAAGTGATCCATCTTTGGGGTTCCTCTCCACCAATCATCTCAAGAGCTTTCTTCAGCTCTTCAGGATCTTCTCCTCGAACCCCATAAAGGACCGGGCAGGGAGAATTGGGCGCGATAGCCTGCTGTTTCTCTTCGTGATCATAACTATCGAAAGCTTTTTGAAGCTTCCTATCCATTTCGATGATATCTTTTTCAGGTACGTTGCGAGTCTGTCCCCAATTATCTTTCCGCCTGTAAGTGAGCATTTCATAAGTAAAATCGTCTGGTCGCCAAGATAACGCCGCTAAAGCTCCTATCAATCCTCTTTCGGCGCGGTATCCTTTAAAAAGGTACTTTCCTTCTTTAAGGTGCTGTTTTACTTGGTCCAATTCCACTATGTCTTTAACAGCTTCATGATAGAAACTTTCGGGCGGTCTCTCTCCCGCCACGATGAGACCGGGATCGGTGCCCTCTCGATCGGATTCAGACCACTTTTCCACTATACTTTGGGCTCTCTCGAAGACGTCTTCTTTTCTCTCGTCATGTTCGCCCTTGAAGAGATAGACATCTCCATCTATGTTCCCGATGCTATCTTTCTTCTCCTTTCCTTCTCCGAGGGTTACAACCACGGCTCCATTACCTCTAGTCTTCCACGGCACGTTGGGATTCAACCGCACCAATCTCGGATAATCTAGAAGAGAATACTCAGTAAATTCTTTTATCATCTCTGTGGCGATAAAAGTGGTGCACATCCCTTTTCTTGAATCCGTGTCGTCGACTGCTATCAACATTTTCGATCATCTTTATTGTATACGTCCACAATCTCTACACCTGTATCTTTCTTCACCGATGGTCACCAGTTCTCCATTACATTCACGGCATCTCTTGGTCTCTTCCTCCTCCTCTTCTTTCTCGTCCTCTCTCTGCTCTTCTTCTCTGAAGAGATGATCGTCCAGGAATTCCCCCACGTGGATCGGTTCACCTATTGCTCTCACGGTGGTCTCGGAGAATCTATCCAAGTAACGCTGTCTGGGATCGCCTTCGCTCAGCATACCGCCCAACCAATCTAAAAGTAACAGTATGCCGTAAAGTTTGCTGACATTCCTGATCAAAGCCTCGGACATATCGAAAGTTTGGGTTAGTGGTTCCACTTCAAGGCCCAACAGCATTTTACCTATCGTTTTTCCGGCGACGTATTCGAATACAGCGGAGTAGAATACCTGTACCATCCCTGCGGTCATGGGGAAGTACCACAGCATATTAATATTCGGCGCCAACGCAAAGGTGAATACAAAGACCACATAGATCAGAACGGAGGAGATGCCAAAATCAATTATGTAAGCTATCACTCGTCTTATCCAATGTTTTTGTAAAGGCTTGTTATCGTGCAGTAGGTCGAATCCAGTTACCATGTGTATCAGGCACCTTTTTACTTTTTTATACCCTCAGACTGCCCATCACTCATCATCCGAAGAAAGCCTTTCGACTTTCAAGGATATAGAAGGATGTCGCCATCCCTCGAATCGTCAGCTTTGGATTCCTCATCATCGGGCAGTGTATTAAGACTTTACTGGGCTTTATGTTTTTCCCCCTTTTTTAGATATTTTTTTGCCGCCGTATAGAATATATAAACTTTCGAATGATTTATAATAGAGAATTTTGTTTGAATTTTCATGGAATTGTTCATACGAGATTATCGAGAGTGCGACCCCGAGAAGTGTACGGCTAGGAAATTATTGGACAAGGAGATGGCGGAAAAATTGTTAAAAGATATGGAACTCGGGAAAGGAGGGATATACCTCAATCCGTTGGCAGAAAAGGCGATATCTCCTGCTGATAAAGGCCTTGCGGAAAAAGGAGGTATAAGAGCCATAGACTGTACTTGGACCGAAGCGGACGACAAGATCCCGGAATACGAGAACGGCAGAGCTTTACCATACCTGGTAGCTGTTAATCCCATAAATTATGGAAAACCTTTTCAGCTCACCACCGCCGAAGCCTTGGCCGCCGCCCTCTTCATCCTTAAGGAAGAAGATCAGGCCCAAGAGATAATGTCAAAGTTCAGCTGGGGCGAACACTTTTTTGAGATGAACGAGAATCCTCTGAGTGATTACCAGGAAGCGGAAGACAGTTCGGAAGTGATCGAGATCCAGCAGGAGTACATGGAGTGAGCCAAGAACGGATTATTCCTCCTTGGGAATCATGTTGGGGATACCGTCTTCGATGGCGTAATCCACCTCACACTTCTAGCAGTACAGCGTACCTTTCTCTATCTCTTCCTCTTGCTTTTCCACTGTGAGATCCAGCTCTCCCTTACATTCTGGACATCTCAGGATATCGAGCAGACTCTCTTTCATGTACCTTTATATACCTGTAGGTAAAAATTCTTTCGGAGAGTAGTTATAACAAAATGAGGTTCAAAATACGTCTATACTGTCGGGTATATCGTTATTCCTCTTCAGATACTTTATCTGTGTCCTGGTATACCGGTACTCCACATCACACTTTTCGTCCTGGAAATCCCATGGATCGACGATAAGTAGGTCACCCTCTCTGATCCACATCCTCTTTTTGAGCTTACCGGGTATCCTCCCCATTCTTGTCTCGCCGTCTTCGCAGATGGTCTTAACTCTTCCTCCTCCCAGCATCTTATCGGCTACGGCGAACATCTGTCCCTCGCTTCTATCCGGGTACGGGACCCTTACGACTTCCTCTTCATCATCATTGCTCAAAGTATCGTCATATCATAAAATATGGTCTTTATATATTCTTCGTCTAGAGGAGCGGTGTTCAAACTTCGAATATGTCAGACTAGGTCGTACAGGTAGGGGCGGATCACCTGATAGACCGTCACCATGAAACTCACCAAGAGCAGCAAAGAAACGAAAGCAACTAGATTTGGATTGACCACGAAAAATATCACGGTACCTCCCGCAGGGGGATGTTCCAACCACAGAGATACCATCATCAAGATCGCAACACCGAGAGCTAACGAAACGGCCAACTCCATTGACAAGAAAGTGGGATGAGTACGGGAGAAAGCGAATCCTATCAGACCGCTGGCGAAGTGACTTCCCAGCACCCTTCGAGGCCCGGTGATATCCTTCTTAGGCATCGCGAATAACACGAAAGCTGTAGAACCTATCGCAGCTACGAGAACGATCTCCTCACCCAAAACGGGAAGACGCAAACCTAAATAGAGCATCAAAGCCGCTAGGAAACTCTGGCTGGTGTAGTTCTTTATGGATTCTTTTTTAAGTTTCCTATCGAATATCTTGACCATGCACTTCAGTACAACGAGCAAAGTACAAAATTTTTTCTCCCGTGCAGGGGAAAAGCTTTAGGCGGTTAGAGTCTACAACGGCTCATTCACCGTTACAGTTTCTCTCTCATTTTTGGATTGAGAAGGGAAGATCAGTGTTGAAAATCTATGTTAGGTCTTCGCTGTAGACTCGTCAGGTTCGATAGTGAAAAATGGATGATCTTCGATACTGCATTTGTCGTTATCTTGTATGAATCTCGTGATTTTTTTTGGCCATCTTTTAAATCATTTTTACAAATCCTATTTTCTTTCAAATTAACAATGTCTTTTTTTCGAATTGGTAATGAAATAGTTATTCCCTTTATTTTAAACATCATCCTCTCCTTTTTATGTAGCATACAGATATCTTTATTTAATAGTTTTTTAAAACATATTTTTTCTGCCTAGTTTAGAGGGTTTTTAGATGTTTTATTGCCCCTACCCTTCATTTTTTTCCACTTTGATCTCCCCAAACTTCTCAATTATATCCACCTTCTCCCCCTCATCAGTATCCAGACTATCCAACACCACCTTCACTTCATCCTCAGTCAGATCATATAAATCAAATACGATAGCATCGATCGTATGGTCCGTCTCCTTTATCTCCTCTTCCAACCGCTCGTCTTCCTCCACCGAGGTCCATGTATCGGATTCCGGAAGAAGATTTTCAAGGTAATAATTCGAGAACAGGTCACGATCGGTCAGGTGATCTAATTTTGTTTAGATCGCCATCGAGATTTCCCTCGAAGATGTGCGTCTGTATAGCGGATAGAATACTTAAACGTTGTGAAACAGAAAAAAGTGTCAATAATCTTGTGAAATCCATTTTCTACGCTTGAAGACAAAACACTCTAACTGACCAAGGTAGATACCAAAGTTTCAACTTTCATTAAAATCCTCTTCAAAACGTTCTTTCATTTCCTTTACTCTTTCCTTGAGATCATAAAAGGATATATCACCTTTTGCCCTATTCTTCCGCAGATAGCACTCGCATTGATGAAAATCAGGGCCTAAAGAATGACATCTCCATCCATCTCCTTCCTCTATATGCATACTCAACTTATGCCCACACAATACACAAACGTTTTCATCTATATCTTCGTTCTCTTCTCCCATGTAAGCCCTCTTCTTTAGCGATGATAGTAT
>JAZKSH010000077.1:0-9351 GCA_036626195.1 Thermoplasmatota archaeon
CCCTGAGCAGCTCACCTATCTTGGAGATATATTCCCAATGTGCCTGATATTCCACGAAGAGCGGTCGGAACTCTTCTTTCCTGAAGATGTATTCGCCGAGAAGGTAAACCCATAAAGAATGGAGGGTATGGTCCCTGTAAAAAGCGTCTGAAGCGAATATCAGCTCTTCGAATTCCACGAACTCGTCGAAATAGTCGAAAAGATCATCATATCCCCGCTTGTCCCGGTCGATATACTCCATGGAAGATTCGAACAAAAGCTTCCATAGCACTCTAGCGGCCTCTATCCTGTCGTGGAGTTCCCTCTCATCTTTCAGTTCTATCAGCTTCTCGCCGATCCGCTCCTTTTTCTCTGCTTTCCCCTCAAGGAATTTGACTTCGTCCTTTTCTATAAGGTCTAGATAGAAATCTATGACCGTCTCCTCGTCAATCATCGTCACCGAGATGCACCTCTCTAGAAGCAATTGGAACGGTCTATTTAAAGATTGCAGGCATTAGAAAAGAATCATACGTAAATATTTTAAGTAATTAAAATATTAGTTTTCCAGGGATTCGTATGGGAAAATCTAAAGATGTCCAGAACGAGAAGAAGGACTTCAATGGGGAAAACACGGAGAACAGCGACAAATCTCAGGTCGAAAAAGGAGAAGATAAAGGAGGGGCTGAAAAACAAGACGATGTCGAATACCCTTACGAATTCGACGAGGAAAAGAGGAAAAAGGCCGAGCTGTACTTCAAGCAGCAACTCTACGTCGGCCTGATCGCGGGGACGCTGTTGATTATGGTGACATTGGCGGTGCTGTATTTCAGTTCCGCGGCGGTATCTCTTCAAGATATCATCTTTGATGTCATCTCGAACACGTTCATAGACAATTATTGGGCCGGAGCCGCCCTTTTCGTGACTTCATTCCTGGCTCTCATATTCGTCATCGGTATCCCGATAAGATACTACTCCGGCTACGTCCTTGAGCACAGCTACGACCTCAGCAAACAGAGCCTACTGGGTTGGGTTAAAGATATCGTCAAAGAATTTATGCTGTTTATCCTGCTCGGGACCCTCCTTATATCAGGGCTTTTTTATCTCGCTGTAAGGTTTCCAGAGATGTGGTGGGTCTACGCTGGGGTCCTGTATTTTCTCGTCATGGGAGTTTTTGTAAACTTTTTTAATTTAATACGATATAAAATTTCCTTGAGACGGAGGAAGTGGAATACGAAGAGATGTGGGGCGGTCCAAGCGATCACGCGGAGTTCATGAAGAAAAAGATGAAGTGTGTGGCGCTCATGAGGTGCGACACCAAGAAAAGAAACCTCGGCCATAAGGTCTCGAGCGCACTTTTCAGGATACCGTTGGAAGTCGACGTTTATCCCGATATAACTGACTGGCACCACAAGGAGGACGACACGGTAGATAAGATATCAGCGGAGAAGCTCGACGAGACCGTCGATGTCGTAGAAACTTTCATCCGTTCTCTCTCCCAGAAGATAGAAAGGGATGAATGGTGACCCTCATCTCTATATTTTTACCCTTTCGAGACTTTTCCTCTCGTGCTCACCGAGAAGGACGTATAGAAAGAGGATGGTGAGTATCAAATTCTAACGTAGTTAGTGGCTCTCCAATTACAGCACAAAAAGATAACCAATCCCAGACCATCGGTTTTATATACTGGGTCTGATTAGAAATGTACAAATACAGGAGGAAAAATATGGCAGGAGATCTGTTGAAAAAAGAGTTAAAGGATCTAAAAGAGAAAAGAATACTGATAGTCATGGACGACGGATTGAGTTTTCTAGGAAAACTGATCGATTTCGATAGTGACACTTTGATCCTCGAAGATGTTTACCAGGCCGAAGCGAAGCAAATCAACTGGAAGAACTTCGAGATGAAAAATGTCTGGGGAAAGCCGGCAAGGCTCAAAGAGATCGGAGAGAAAGATGAAAAAGATGAAGAAGAGAAGGTAGGATATGTGGAATGGGTGGAGGTCGACCTCGACAGACTATATATTCAAATAGACCATACAGTCAGGATCTGGTACGAGAGCGAATTAAAGGAAAAGGAAGAACCCCCGGCGAAATCGACTGTTTATTCAAAAAAGTAAACTGCTTCTTCTGAAGAAGAGCGGGGAAATACCTCTCTTTACATTATACTCAGATTCCGAAATTAGATATATAGCCGACTCTATTGATGTCAGCTAACATGTCACCGAAAAAGCCCATTGTTCTAGATTCCGAGAACGTGGAGACAGAAAAAGTCGATAAAGGAAAAGATGTTTTCATACAGAGATTGATAGTGGATGATGAGGGAGCCGAGAATTGCTTCATGAGAAAGTTTACCATCAAACCTGGAGGATCGATGCCTAACCATGGGCATAAAACCACTGATCATGTACAATATGTATTAAAAGGAAAGATGAAGGTAAATTTGGGGAACGATACGCACGTAGTGAAGAGTGGAAATTCGCTTTACATCCCCTCAAAGATGAAACATTCATATGAGAATCCATACGACGAAGAGGTTATATTCATCTGCATAGTCCCGGCGGGAGATATCGAGACGGAAATCTATGATTGACACGAAGCGTTTTCAAGGCCTTCAAGATCTCATTCTAGATCCCGGGGCACTGTTCTGCCACTTCCTCTTCTATGTCCTTGTCGCCGTAAGCTTCTTCGAAATGTTCACTGAAGTCATCTACAACCTCTTTCGCTCTTTCGTCATACTTTTCTTTATCATCCCAAGTATTCTTGGGCCAGAGGACTTCATCAGGAACACCTAGACATTTTTCCGGGACCATCACTTTGAAGTAAGGATGCCTTTTGAAGTCAGCACATCCAAAGTCACCTTTTAGTGCAGCATCCACCATCGCTCTCGTGTAATCTATATCTATACGATGGCCTTTGCCATAAGGTCCACCAGTCCAGCCGGTGTTTATCAGATAGACTTCCGTACCGTACTTCTCCATCTTATCCCCAAGCATCTCTGCATATACATCGGGATTTCTCGGCATGAAGGGCTCGCCGAAGAACCGTGAGAACACTGAGATAGGTTCTTCTATGCCGGTTTCGGTCCCGGCCAACTTGCTCGTGTATCCCATCAGGAACCATAACATCGCCTGCTTCTTGGTCAATTTAGCTACAGGGGGCATCACCCCGTTCGCGTCGGCCGTTAGGAACAATATGGTCTCTGGGTGATCTGCTTTAGATGCGGGTTTGATATTCGAAAGATACTTTAGAGGATAAGAGGCCCTCGAGTTCTTGGTCAAGCGGTCGTCGAAGAAATCGAAAGTTCCATCGGGATACATCATCGCGTTCTCGACTATACTGCCGTGTTCTTTCCAGTCATCTTCATGCATCACCGCATCGTAGATCTCCGGCTCTTTTTCCTCGTCTATATCTATCATCTTTGCATAACAGCCGTTCTCGAAGTTCGCTATACCGTTTTCGCTCCAGCCATGTTCGTCGTCACCCAAAAGGGCACGGGAAGGATCCGCAGACAGGGTGGTTTTGCCCGTCCCTGAGAGCCCCAACAAGAGAGCGGAGTGTCCATCCTCGCCTTCATTGGCGGAACAGTGGAGCGGGAGTATACCTTTTTTTGGAAGCAGATAATTCATCACAGTGAACATCAGCTTTTTAACGGTACCACAGTAAGCGGAGCCGTAGACCAAACCTATCTTATTTTCAAAATCCATGGCCACCAACATGTCCGAGGTTTTTCCATCTTCAGTCTTTCTTAAAAGACCTTCGTATTTCTCCCTGTCGAGCTTATCGTAAGGGAGCGCCAGTAGAATAAATTCTTCATCGGAAAAGATACTCTCTTCTATGTCCTCGGGGGCCGGTCGGAACATATTATCGGTGAAGAGAGCGGTCAACGCTTTGTTGGTTATCGTTTTCGTCGGGAGACACCAATCTGAATCTGCCCCGATGACTCGGTCGGTCACATAGATCCTGTCCTTATCCTTTAGGGTTTCTAAAGCGTCATGAAGAGCCATTTTAAAAGTCTCAGGATCTAGAGGTATGTTATTTGGGGAGTCCCAATCTATTTTATCTTTTATCTTATCCCTCTTCACGATAGTGGTGTCTTTTGGACTTCTTCCGGTAGATTCAGGGGGAGTCCATGTAGCCAGGGCCCCACTTTCGCTTATAAAAGCTTCGTCATTGTCAACACAGTCTTCTATCATCTCTTTTCTTTCAGTGTTATCTAAAACGTTCTTATGCTCATCTAAAATAGAGTCTAATTCCTCTCGGAATTCCGCTACCGTCAGTTTTTCTCCCGCCATCTGAATCACAACATGGGTAAAATAAAGGTTATATATAATGTTTAGACCCGAGACCCATTCTAAATCTCTTGTAAGGTGAAGAAGGAGGTCTTACCTTCCCCTAAAGTGGCTATCCTATTTTCCTTCGAGATAAATGATCTGCCTAGCGGCTTTCTGCTCTTTCCCCCTTTTTCATCCTCAAGTTTTTCAAAGTCTAGTTTTTCTATCTTCTCATCGATCTCTGATTTCCAATCGATGATGTCATAATCTCGGGTTGGGAGGGATAACTTTTATATCAGAGTAACTAACTCAAGTGGTAAAATCACGAGGTATCAAAATGGGAAATATAAGGCCAACGTACATAAAACGAGTCGCCATCGAGTTAATCGAAAAGTTTCCAGAAGAGTTTGACCCAGATGATTATGAGCATAACAAAGACAAGGTAGAGGAACTTACAGATGTGGATTCCAAGCAGATGAGGAACAAGATCGCAGGTTATATCGTGCGGTTTTTGAACAGAGGCAATAACTGATTTTCTTACTTATATCAAATTAATATCCCTCTTTAAATAGGATAAGTGTGGACGGATTATAGTGATAAAATTGTTTTAGATAATATAATATAGTTAGGAGAATACATATCCGAACCGAGAAAACATTAGAACAACCCTAGACCCGGATTACTCATCAGCTAGAATGGCTTTCATCCGAAGTTCCTATAGGTTTCACTCAATAAGCTCTCCACACCTCCGCCTCTCTCATCCCTTTTGGGTGAAGGATAGCATACTGAACCGACTCTATTACTTTTTTCGACTATATTTCCTTTTATTTTCGATCGTCTTTCTTGGACCCAAACCTATAATTTGCTCCGGCGATCTCATCTGAATGTTTCTGGTCTCCCGGTCTTGGTGCTTCACCATCTGAAGGCTTCTTATTTTCATCTTCAGTTACTGCTCCCCTTTTTTCCTCTCTTAGGTCGCCTCCTATTGCCCCTCCTAAAAGGCCTAGAAAAATTGCAAAAAATATAGTAAACATAGATATTCCGAGACCTAGAACTAAGATCAGAACTACTACAATTACCGAGCCTATTATACCCGAGACTAGACCAGCCATTCCTCCATATTTTGACCCCGCTTTGGATATCATGCCCGCAGAAAAACCAGGGACTAAACCGGCTACTACCCATCCCATGAAACCTATCCTTCACACTGAGATATTCAAAAGAACTGCGAGAACCTTTTAATTTTATCCTTTTTTGTTTTATAAACCCAATATTTTTTCTGCCACATTTACACACATAAGTAGATCGTCTACCGTGTGAAGGAGTTGCAGCGGCTCACCTTCAGCTTCGCAAATAAGAGTAGAATCCTCCAATTCTAGTTCTATGTAATCTTCATTGTCCGGTTCGATAGAATCCTTTACGGCCATAGCCTCTCTTTTGTGGTCATAATCCAATCTTAAACTGCACTCTATCTCGTTCATATTCACACCGAGAGATCATCATCTCATCGTTTCTCCGCTCTCAAGAACCACTGCTGAAGTAGAGCCGCTCATCTTAACGACATCTTGAAGTTTATTCGCGTAGTCTTTACCGCTTGATTCTAACAGATCACTTAGGTATTCGGCCAAAAATTCTCCCGATTCGACTTCCGCCTGTTCGTACTTCCATTTTTTGGAATCGCCCCTTCCAAAAGCCACGTAAAATCCGTAAGCGATGGACTTGATCCGTTTATCGGAAAGGCTGTGGTTTTCCATCTCATTGACTGCTTCTTCTTCCCCTTCGACCTTGTAGACCCTAGCTATCTTATCGGCGAACCTTCCCTCTGGAGGTAATTTTTTGAACTCGGGCAGACCTTCGAGTTCCTCCTTCTTTTTCTTTTCCACTCGGAGCTCTCTAAGCGTCTCTCTGGGGCGAAGGTCTTTCTCCAATACTTCCTTGATGACTTCTCTATCATCCAAAATAGAAGACAACACTTCTTCCTTATGATCTCCCCAGTATTCCTCTAAAAGTTCGTTTAGAGTCCCCTCTTTCAGGACCACACCTCCCGTCTTCTTCAAGAGTGAAACCACCGCTGGTTTCTCCCACTTCTCGTAATCCAGTTGTTCCAAGAAAGTTTTCATGTCTCTTCCATAACAAACGTCTCCTTTGATGAACAGGTTACCTCTACTCTTGACCACTGATTTACACTTCTTGGTATATCTTTCTAGGAATTTTCTATCAGAAACACCTTCAAAGTAATCTTCGCTCAATTCTTTCGGCACTTCGATGCGATCTTCCAAGCGACAGCTATCACAATCCCCTTCACATCTCATCTTCCATCTTCCCTTTATCGTGAAAGCTTTCGAATTATCGTCTGAGAGTTTTCTTTTGGTCAGTACTACAAAAAGATTCACATCATCTTTTGCACATTCGTCACAGATCGCGAATTTCTTTCCAACTTTTTTCCAGTCCAAGATAAGATATTTTTCTTCTTCTTTTCCCTTACTACCTAAATGCCCACAAGTGAAATTACCGTCCTTTTTAGAAATAGAGTAAGGTATCCTTTTGATCGCTTCCTTCACGTACCTCTTAGGGGGCTGAGGCTCCTTTCCGGTGCATATAACTTTCTCCCCTACAGAATAGAAGTGAAATCCCTTTTCCGATTCAGGGCTGTAGGCTATCAATCTTTCCCTAGGGTCGGTAAAATGCTGAACACCCACCAACCTCTTCTTGCTGGCTTTTCCTTTTTTAGCATATGCTATCTCACCCTGCGGCGTCATGGCTGTAGTCACCAGGTCTGCTTCTTCCTCTATACCGAATAATATGGTCGCTGCCACTGCTTTTGAAAGGTCCGGCCCTCTCTTAGCGTATTTTTTTAGCTTCTTTTTATTATCAGAATATTTAGCTATCTTTTTTATTTTCCTTTTAGATCTTCCGAATTTACATAGAAGACAGCTATCCTGACACTCCGGTACAACCTTTAGAGGATCTTCAGCTAGCTCTTTCGCGTTTTTGATCAAGTTTTTTCGTTGTACACTGCTGGCCTTTCTAGGGCCTCTTCTACCAAATATCATCTTTTCCCGGAATACTCGATGGATTAATAAAATTTGTGTGGCGGGGAGCTCTTACTCAACGCTCGAAGTAGAGACCTGTGGGCCTTCTCACATATTCCTTCGCTTTCCTAGCTCTAACGATCTCCATGGCGACCGCCTTTTTTCGAGGGAGATCTTCTGGTTCTTTGATCCCTTCTTCTCGAGCCATCTCGTTCAACTCTTCTCTGGTGTTCTCCTTGACCAATTCTTCCGCTTCCTCCTCTATCTCACTAGTCATCGTATCTATCTTCCCATTCATATCATATTATATTTTATTTTTGTTTCTTTTGAGTGGAGTGAAAGGAGAGATAGGAAAAAAATTTAATGATGAACAACCTATTCGTACATGGTAGAATGCAGGAGATTTGGACAGAAAAGTACAGACCAGAGCGATTAGGTGAGGTCTATGGACAGCAGAGGGTCATCGAAAGGTTGAAGGCCTATGTGGATGAAGAGAGCATGCCTCATTTACTCTTCGCGGGTCCTGCCGGTATAGGGAAAACTACTTCAGCTATCGCTCTCTCGAAAGAGATGTATGGCGAGAATTGGGGTGCTAATTTTTTCGAGCTCAACGCATCGGATGAAAGAGGTATAGACGTTATCAGGAACAAGATAAAAGAATATGCTAGGACTTCCACTTCCAGCGATATAGGGTTCAAGATAATATTTATGGACGAAGCTGATTCCTTAACCCCTGAAGCTCAAGCCGCCCTTAGAAGGACCATGGAGAAATACTCACATAACTGCCGGTTCATACTCTCCTGCAACTACTCCTCAAAAATAATAGATCCGATACAATCCAGATGCGCCGTTTTCCGGTTCCGAACTCTTTTAGAAGAAGATGTGAACGAATGGATAGAGATGATCGCTGAAGAAGAGGAACTCGATATATCTGACGAGGCGAAAGAACTTCTAATCAATGTATGTAAAGGAGATCTTAGAAGGATCACCAATCTACTCCAGATCTCGGCCTCGACAACTTCAGAGATAACAGAAGAAGTGGTCAGGCAGAGTGCCAACATAGCTAGACCCGAGGATATCAGAGAACTCGTCGAAAACGCAGTAGAGGGTGAATTCAGAAAGGCTAAGGAAAAACTCGATGATCTGATCATGGAGGACGGTCTCTCAGGTGAAGACATAATCGAGCAGATCCACGATGAGATATACGAAATTCCTATAGACACAAGGAAAAAGATGAAGATCATAGACAGGGTCGGAGAGGCTGAATTTAGACTGGTCGAGGGTGCCGATGAGCAGATACAGCTTGAAGCGCTGTTGGCCGACATCGCCTCGAGAAGCTAAAAATCAAGATCTTTCTTTTCTGCTCGATACCATAAGTCCGATCTGAGAGATGATGATAGAAGCTATCGCTATCAGGATCAAGATGAGCCACCAGTAGTCATTGGGGACTCCATACTCAAAGACTGTTTCTTCCTCTGTATCTTCTTCCACGACCACGCTAACAGAAGATGATTCCATTTCATCATACCGGGCGGTAACATTGTATCTCCCTTCTTGCTCTTCAGCGAAACTCCCTTCTGGGGCATTTTTCCATTCGAAGTCTTCGGGATCTTCGGTGATCAAGTTGTCGTAGGTATCATATGCTTCAGCCTGGAAAAGTAAACTTTCTCCAGTAGTTACTGTCTGATCCTTATCGGGATGGATTATCACTTCAACAACATCACTGGGTTCGACGGTCACCAGGACCGGTGGCGAAGTTATACCTTCATACGCTGCGGTCACTCCATAATCTCCTGCCTCTGTCTCGCTGAATATGCCGGTATCATCAGTGTTCTTCCACATGAACTCATTATCCTCTTCTTCTATCAGGTTGTCGTATGCATCATACAACTCGGCTTCAAAATCTAACATGTCACCGGCCTCTATTGTTTGATTCTCCTCCGGTGTTATGACCACTCTTTTCTCTTCTCCCGGTTCGACTGTAACTATAGTGGTTGGAGAAGTGATTCCTTCATATGTTGCAGTAACTTGATACTCTCCCGCTTAAGTTTAGAACGAAAGAGCGTCGTG
>JAZKSH010000078.1:0-9263 GCA_036626195.1 Thermoplasmatota archaeon
TCATCTTCTTCGATCTCTTCACTTTCTTCTACCGTTTCTTCCTCCTCCGGCACTTCTTCCTCGCCCTCCTCTTCTTCCTCTTCACTTTCTTCTTCACTCTTTTTCTTCTTTTTTCTTTTACCTTTAGGTTTCAATCTCAATCTTCTGTAGAGCAGTATCTCTATGGACTCGGCGGTGAAAAGCTGCTTCTTATAGAAATCTATATCTTCATCTATCCTCAGTTGCGAATCTATCTGCACCCTTATCAAAGCGCGTCTCAATCCGCTGGTCTTTTCCACGTCCAAAATATCGTCTAGAAGCAGGGAAAATCTCTCCGGATACTGTAAAGCCTCCGCGATAGGCAGCCACCCCTCCTTTAATTCTTCAGTTCCCTCCTCACCCATGATCACCTCGACGGTGTGCTGTTTGAACGTTACTCCGTCGATATCGATGTAACTAGCATTTCTATCGTTGCTGTTGCGCGGCATCGTATGAAAAATAGTGAAAAGGTGTAATTTAGTTTTTCGAAAGAGATATGAGATTATAGTATTCGAAAATTGTTAAATAGATCAGCGAGAAAAGATCCGATCAGTTCTAAATATCAGGTTGAAAAAATAAAGTTTAGAAAAGAAAAGGGGGGTTTGAAAGGTTTTTTCACTCTTCTTCCTCGTCCTCTTCGTCAGTTCTCCAGCCGCCGACGTCCGTTTCTTCGACCGTACTCTCGTCCACTTCACCTTTCACTTCCTTTAGTACTTCCTTTGCATCTTTCTCGGCTTCTTTTTTGACTTCTTCTCTGTCCTTCTCGCCTTCCTCTTTCACCTTCTTCTCTATCTGATCGATCTTTTCCTTCATCTCTGACCTACCGGGTATCTCACCCAGTATATCGTCGGCTTTGCCCACTATGTCTTCTAAGGCCCCTATATCGGTGGCTTCTCTGCTGGGCACTTCTCTCGAAGCTCCAAGGTAGTTAGAGGCACCTTCCATCAACTTGGTGACCTCGAATGGGAAGAGTATCTTCGTGGCTTCTCCATCGGACATGTTCTTCAGTGTGTCAAGAGACAGGTAAGTCAACGCTTTCTCGTCGAGTGTGTTAGCGCCTAATGACAGAACTCGAAGTCTCTGACCTTCACCCTGCGCCTCTAATATCTTCTTCATCCTGGTACCTTCCGCATTCAATATCCTGCTCTGCCTTTTACCTTCCGCATTCAAGATCTTTGACCTTCTATTACCTTCAGCTTCCAAGATCGCAGAGCGCTTCTGACCGTCGGCTCTTAGTATAGCCGCTCTCCTTTCTCTTTCCGCTGCGGTCTGTTCCTCCATCGCGTCTTTTACCTGCGGCACTGGATCGACTTCTCTGATCTCCACGGATTCGACTCTGACTCCCCAGTCGTCCGTGGCTTCGTCGAGCACTTCTCGGAGATGGGTATTTATCCTCTCCCTGTTGTAAAGTATCTCGTCGAGTTCCATGTCGCCTATAACGGATCTGAGCGTCGTCTGTGCTAAGTTGATCGTCGCGGCTTTGTGGTCCGTTACTTCGAAAAATGCCTTCTCTACGTCCACGACTTTGATGTAGATTATAGCGTCGACATTCGTCGGAGAGTTGTCCTTCGTGATGACCTCCTGTCTCGGTACATCTAACACTTGAGTCCTCAGATCAATCTTTATCACGTCGGAGATGAACGGCGGTACGATGTTCACACCGGGTTCTAAGGTCCTCCTGAAGTTACCTAAAACTATCCATATACCCTGCTCGTAAGGTTGGATTATCCAAAAAGCGCTCCTCCCGGCGACAACAGCGAACATTATTATAATTATCACCAGGATCACTATCCATCCAGCGGTGCCGGCGTTTATCTGCAGGCCTAACAATTCCCAAAACATATATTTTCACATCCTCCTACAATTCTTCTAATCTTTCTACTACGAGAGTTACTCCTTCAGCTTTGACTATCTTCACTTTCTCTCCCTCATCTATCCTCTCGTCAGCTGTCGCGCTCCATATCTTGCTGCCGTTGACTTTCACTTTACCGGAGATAGTGTCCGGCTCTATCTCCTTGACCACCTGAGCGGTCTCACCTTCCAGGGACGTTGTCATCGTGGTCGTCGGTTTGGACGGGGGAGAGAGAGTCTGATAGAATTTAAGCGAGAGGAACATGAGCGGGAGGACCACGGCCGCGACTACAACGGGTGTCCAGATACTGAATACCTGGCCCGGGAAGAATATGAATATGAAACCCAACGTTACGAGTACCCCCGCCGGTATCGCCACGAAGAATCCCGGGTCCATAGCTTCGAATATGAACAGCAATATACCTATCACTATCAGCAGTATCCCGTAGTTTATCATCGATAAGGGTATAACAAAAAGGGTATTTTTAATTTGTGTTGCTTGATCCGTATTCTTCTAAGGTTAGTTATCCCTTAGGTTTTACAAAATAACGAGTTCACGTGCTCTCGATCCGTGGAGCTAGTAAGTAACGCACGTCTCCGTTTCCATCAGCGAAGGTGAACTGTATCTTTATAGGATAGTCCGCTCCGAGTTCTATATCCAGAACCGTATCCGAAGAGACACATTTTACCATGCTGGAAAAATAATCTAGAGCGAACAGAGACCTGACCTCTTCGTTGGCGCTCAACTCATCCAACTCATCTTCATCGAGCGATAGTCTGACCATGTCTTCGTCTTCTTCGGAAAATATCTCGAATCCGTCGGGATTGGCTGTGATAGAGATGTGGTCTGAGATATTTTCTGAAGCTTTGACTCCGTCGAGTATATGCTTGCCTTTGAGTTTGAGGCTCAGAGGGAGATCCAAGCTGGGTACGTTCGGATCGGTCATCCCGGCGGTATCCAGAAGAGCCATCTTCTGGGTTATGTTGTTGACCTCCATCACCAGCCGGTTATCTTCTTCATCGTGCTCCATATTGATGACGTCTCCAGAGCCTGCTAATTTCAAAAATTGCTCGATCTTTTTAAGGTTGATACCCAACTCGGTTTCATCGGCCTCGTAACTCTCAAAAGCATCCTTATCCAAACTCAGGTCGACCATAGCGACGTGGGCTGGGTCTACAGCCTTCAAGCTCAAACCTTCCTCACTTAGATTTATCTTCACCTCGTCAACTATGGTGCCTACTATATCCACCAATTCTTTCAATACGTTAGAGTTTATCTCAGCGTTTAACATGATAATCCCCTTGGGTTTAGACCTATAACTCGCACACAAATAAGAGGTTTATGATATAAGGATTATGGTTTTAAAGATAGGAATTAGGAATAACCGATCACTTAAAATAATGTTTTCCTTTCTGCACTTTTGATGGATAAACTAAAAGGTCTTGGTCTTGAAGGTGAAAAAGTACTAGATGCCGGCACAGGAGCCTGCGGTATGACTAAATATCTTGAGAAAGAAGGAGCGGATGTAATCTCTATCGATATAAACAGAGAGTATTTACACGATTGTCGGGGTCAGACTGAAAGCACCCAGTTTATTAGAGCAGATCTATCCGATCTGAACGCACTAAAGCCAGAAATTTTTGATTATATAGTCTGTAATTTTTTGGTGAGCGCTCTTTCTTGGAACAGAGACCTGATCTTGACATCGGTCTTCCGCGAATTTGAAAGGCTGCTGAAAGATCATGGTATATTGGTGATCGTTGATTATTATCCTTTCGATGAAGAAAGGTCCCCTGCTCCTCTAGATAAGTCCCATGTTGAACTTTGGAGACTGGAAAACGCTGTTTATGAGCTTCTAGGAGAGGGACATCTTGTAGAGTATCCGCCCGATGTATTGAAGGATGAATTGTCAGCCTTGGATTTTGAGAACATTGAGATTATTTCATTGTTAGAGGGAGTTCCATGGCCCCCTGATCTTCTCAAAGAACATGAAGACCTGATAAAAGAAAATATAGAAAAACTAGAATCCGATCGTATCAGAGAATCCTTGAAGAAGAAATTAGAGGAAATTATGAATTCTACGGAAGACAGAAAGGTAGAATCCGGTGGGATATACGAATTGAGAGCAAAGAAGTAAATCACTCTCTCAACTTTCCGAAAGTCGTTACCCTTTCCGCCATAGCGTTGTGCTTATGGATGGATTCCTCGCTCTCACTTTTCACTTCGACGTGTGCGGTATCTGGAAAATCGTCATACTCCTCTAAAATCTCGGACAGGATATCTCTGACCACGTCTTCGACAAATTTGGGATTTTCGTGTGCCTTTATGACCACTTCCGCTTCATCCTCTCTTTTCAATATCTCATGGGTGGACGAAGAAAGAGATCTTTCTACGACGTCGATGAGGTCGTTCACTTCCACTTCCTTTCCCGACGGTACTTCCATCATCAAAGTCGTTTTGTTCCGCTGGTTGTGAGTGATCACAGGGATATCGTCCAATTCACTCGTGATTTCGGGATACTTTTTCTTGAACTTCTCTCTTACGCCTTCCATGGCACAGGGGCACGTGGTCCAGCCGATCACCGTGACCCCGATGTACTTGTTGATCTCCCCGTCTCTATAGCCCTCGGCTTTGGCTCTTATCTGGTAATTCTCTAGACTGTCCTTACCTTCAGGAGAGGTTTTTTCCAAAAAATAATCCGATTCGATGTCCACTTCCGAATAAGATGCATATTCATGCCTCTCTAAAAGGCGCTCACACGTGGTAGCGGCTAGATTTTCCAAACCCTTCACAGGTTCTCTTACCGTTTTATCTACCAGATCACTGGTGACTTCCACGTTCCTGGACATGTGAGATCCTTTCTGGTCGGAAGGTAGGTCTACGTAAACGTCGATGGTTGCGTTCAACGTCCTTTTCCCGGTGGGGCGATCCACCACGATCGGTTTTTTGACTCCGGTCACGCCGACACGTGTTATCTTGAAGCGGTGCTCTACCAGCTGACTTTGAACATCTGTCGAATCGTCCATGTGTGGGAATACCCGACTCCTTTTAATAAAAACTTCGGTGCGTTACTTTTTGATGAAGTATCCCTTCCTTTTATATATGGCATCCTTCTTACCAAAATCGAGAAGAATCAAGGTGATGTAACATGCCGGAAAAGGAAGAAGTGGTAGAGAGTTTGAAACAGGTAATGGATCCCGAAACAGGGAAAAGCGTTTATGAGATGGGGTTGATATCCGATCTAGAAGTGGGAGACGGTGACGTCAGTTTGACTTTCACCCCGACCAGTCCCTTTTGTCCTTTAGGTGTTCGGCTGGCTGTCCGGATTAAAAAAAGTTTAGCGGGTCTTAATGACTTGGAGGAAGAGGACATAGACATAACGGTGGAAGGTCATCTGAACGCGGATCAGATCAACGAAAAACTTTCGAGCGGGGAATTATAAGTGGAGACACATCCAGAGTGTGTTCCCTGCCTGTTGAGAAGATGCCTTTTTGAAGCTCGTGCGGTCGACGAGGAGAAGGAGAGGAGGGTCATCGATGAAGTTCTCCCCATACTAGACGAGCTTTTTGAGGAAGGTGCCGTCTCCGCAGAGGTCGCCACAGAAGTACACGGCAAAGTCTATGAGATCCTCGGGACTTCAGATCCCTACTCCGAGATGAAGAAGAAGAGCAACGAGAACGCTGAGTATCTGCTGGAAAAGGCAAAAGATCTACTCGAGAACGGATCTTTCAAGGACGTGGTTTTGGTTTCCATCATCGGGAACGTCCTCGATTTCGGATACAGAGAGGACATCGAATCCGCGGACTATCTGCTTGAAGAGTTCGATAATCTGCTCGATGAAGGTCTAGGATACGATGACACCGGCCAGATAAAAAAAGTCCTTGAAGATGCCGAGAGCGTCATTTTTTTCACGGACAACGCCGGAGAGATAGTCTTCGATACTCTGCTGTTGAAAAAGATAAAGGAGTACGATGTTCATCTGACAGTGGTGGTCAAGGGCGAACCCATCTTGACCGACGCCACGATGGAAGACGCTTTGAAGTATGATATAGATGAGATAGCCGATCAGCTGGAAACCACTGGCGGATACGCGGTTGGAGTTGACTTTGATAAATTGTCGCAAAAAGTGAAAACAAAATTAGAAGGTGCCGGCCTTATAATAGCGAAAGGTATGGCAAACTGGGAATCCTTCTCGGAAACGGATTACGCACCCATCGCTTTCTTGACTAGGAGTAAATGTAGACCCGTTTCCGAAACAATGGGAGTCCCTTTCGACAAGAACGTCGCCAAATTATTCGAGGGAACAGTATCGGTAGCCGACTAAAGTTTCCGCCGTTACGGACCAGGGTTTCATCGCTCTTTTCGAGATGGAGACTTCCTTATCTGCCCATCTGTAGACAGGGGAGCGAAAATCACCCTTGCTGAATCCACCGATCACCATGACGTAGTCCTCGGTTCTAGACATGCGTTCCGTAGGATCTATCTCTTCGCCCTTCGGGGTCATCACGATCTTCTCCCCTACCTGTTCTTCCAAAACTTCCAGGAGCCCGCCTTTTAATACATGTACACCTTGAAACGTATCTCCCTGCCCCAGTCGAAGCATCATCTTCTTGAACTTTCCTAGGTCGTCCGGGACCCTAGCGTCGGATTCGAACTGGAATATCTTGTCATCTCTAGTATGGACTATAGTTCTCAATTCCCGCTCCTCGGCCAATTCCGAATCCTGTGTCAAAAGTAGTGGAAAATGTACCATCTCCGGTCTCAATTTGTCAGACCTCATGGCTTCGGGGCTGATCTTCATCTCACAATCCGCTAAAACCAGTGTCAACATGGCTATCACGTGACTTTTTTATCGAACTTTTCCTCCTTCCTCGCGCCGTCAAATATCTGAAGATTAGAATTAGAACAGACCGTAGTTATCGTCAGACCTTCCTTATCGTAGTCTTCGAGAATCCGTAACACCTCTTCCTCAGTGACCATATGGAGGATTAAAAAAAGGGGTTTTTAACTTTATCGCCGGGCCAGCGAATCCGTTCATCCACTTTCTCGATCCAGCGCTTCCACTGTCTTGACAACATCGGCGGTCTCACTCACATCATGAACTCTCAAGATGGAAACGCCTATTTCCACGGCGGAGGAAGCCAAAGCTAAAGAGCCGTAGAGTCTCTCCTCTTCTTTACCCAACACTTCCCCGAGGAAGCTTTTTCTAGACGCGCCCAAGAGCACGGGATATCCGAAAGATGTGAACTCGTCCAACCTGTTTATTATCTCGAGATTGTGCTCCAGTTTTTTACCGAATCCGATGCCGGGATCGATGATGATGTTTTCTTCGCTCACTCCGGCTTTTTTGGCGGTTTCGATCCTTTCGAGGAGGAAGGAAGATATCTCTCCTATCACGTCTTCATAGGTGGGATCTTCCTGCATATCTTTTGGTTTCCCCTGCATGTGCATGATCACCACCGGCACGTCGAGCTGCGCCACCTTTTCCGGCATACCTTCCTGTCTCAACCCGAAGACGTCGTTGACCATCTCGGCTCCCGCATCCACGGCTTCTTCCGCCACTTCTGGCTTGTAGGTATCTATAGAGATCGGTATATCGATTTTAGAAGATAGTTCTTCTATCACGGGCAGAACTCTCTCCAGTTCTTCCTCTATAGAGATCCGTTCGCTCCCGGGTCTGGTGCTCTCCCCTCCTATATCTATAATGTCCGCGCCTTCCTCTTCCATCTCGATACCGTGCTGAACGGCTTTTTTAACACCGTCGTACTTACCACCGTCGAAAAAGGAGTCCGGAGTGACGTTCAATACACCCATCACTTGGCAGCCTTTTTTTTCCCAAAGGTCGTTCTTCGCCTCACCATACGACTCGATGGAGCGCTTTATCTCCTCCGCGAGTTCAGGCAGATCGAAAGGCTGTCCTTTCAATTTTTCTCTCACTCTTTCATATTGAGAACGGGTCCCCATCATCAATATCTCACTTTTTTCGTCAGTGAGTTCCAAAGTCTTCCACGCGACGGCTGTTTCTCCGCCGGCGGACAAAAATTCCTGCTTGACTATGTTAGCGGCTCTAGAATCTAGTCCTTTCGCATAGAGGAGGAGATGATCCGCTTTAGGGGTCATTATCTCTATACCCCTCTCATCGCATCCTATGCTGCTCAACAATCCTCTGATCTTCTCTTGGCTCAGATCACTCAATACCCTTGTCTCAAACATATCGGACCACGGATAAAAAAAGAGATAGGGTTAAGAGTATTAACTTTTTTCACTCTTCGAATATCGCCCCACACCCGGGACATTCGTCCATACTCTCGTCGACCGTAGTGCCGCAGAGAGGACATTCGTACTCGATGATCTCTTCTTCCTCTTCTTCTTCCTCTTCTTCTTCCGGCGGCGGTGGTGTTTTCGGCGGTCCTTCCTCTTTTTCGTCCTCCGGCTTTTCCTCTTTCTCTAAACCTTCATCCTGGCTTCCGCCTTTTTTAGCCTCGTCTTCGAGCGGCGGTTTTCTTGTTTTCTTCTTCTTTTCTAGATCTTCGGGGGCCATCTTTTTGATCCTGTTTACTAGCGAAGATGAACCCCCCTCTTTCACCTCAAATGTCTCATCGTCGATCATATCCAAAGTCTGCATCGCCTCGTTTATCTTACCGTCGTTATACGAATCTTCTCTCTCTTCTCTTTCTTCTTTCTCCTCTTCTTCACTTTTCTTCTCTTCATCAGAGGAAGGATCTTCGTCGGGCAGTTCTTCACCGCAGGTCGGGCATTCATCCAGGTGGTCGGGTACAGCCACCCCGCAGTTCTTACATATTGTTTTATTCACTGTATACACCTTTTCTTTTTTTCATTGATAGATTAAGGAATACCCCTATTAAAAATTGACTACGGATTTAGTCTTTCGATCGAGGGAACTACTAAAATTTGATATACGGGGGATCGATTTTTGGTCGAGGTGATCTGATATGGAAAATGAAACACTCCGTACCCTGATGAATCATCGTTCTATCAGAAAGTACGAAGACAAGAAAGTCGAGGATGAGAAGATAGAAAAGATAGTCAAGGCCGGAAGGCAGGCGCCTTTCGTCTCCCAGATGTACAGCGTAATAATGGAAAAAGATGATGAAAATATACCTTTCGAAGCCCCGGTCCTGTTCACGATATGTGTGGATATCCATAAACTGGAGAAGATCATGGAGGAGAGGGATTGGAATATGGTAACCAATGACCTGACGCTGCTTCTCTTCGGTATCCAGGACGCTGCTTATCTGGCCCAAAATATGGTGGCTGCGGCGGAGAGCATGGGGCTGGGCACCTGTTATCTCGGCTCTCCAGTCAGGACCGCCAACAACCTGAAGGAAAAGTACGACCTTCCTGATAAAGTATTTCCTTTGGTCCAGTTGGT
>JAZKSH010000079.1:0-9220 GCA_036626195.1 Thermoplasmatota archaeon
GACCCCAGTAGTCCACAGCTCGGGGTATTTTACCATCTGCATATAGGCCGAATAACCGCCATATGAACCGCCGAATACCGCGACTCTTTCCTCGTCGATCCAATCTTTCTTTTTCAACCATTTCGCTCCCTCGGCGACGTCGTCCTGCTCTTTTCCTCCCCAGTCCATATGTATCATGCGTTTGAACTCTCTTCCGCGGCCTATCGAGCCCCGATAGTTAGGCTGGAAAACAGTGTAGCCTCTACTAGCTAAGAACTGAGCATATATGTTGAAAGCTCTAGTGGATTGAAAATGTGGGCCTCCGTGGACCATCACGACAGCGGGAGATGGTCTCTCGCCCGAATCGTAAAGAAGTGCCCCTATCTCGACCTCATCAACGGATTCATAAGTGACGTAATCCGCATCCACAAAACTATCGGGATCTATATCACCGTATTCCGCAATTAGAAGCACCTCGAACTCGTCCTCCTCAACATCATACCTGTAGAGTTCCTTCCTTTCATCGGGCTTCGTGTAAGAGAGTATGATCTCATTGTCGGAGATGAATAATCCTCCATTACCTCCTTGTGGGAAAGAGCACACGCCTTCATTCAACTCCAATTCTTTCATGGCGCCGTCGGACTCATATTTTATGGGTATCCAACCCCCTTCTTTTATCCGGAGAGAGATGAAGTCCTCTTTATCGGGAAGGAAAGACACTGGGTATTCTTCATATTCGTTAGAGCCGTACCATTCAACACTTTCCTCCTCTAGATCATAAATACCGCACCTTACCATATTCGTGGTGTTGTCGCTTATGAGTAAAGACTGGGAATCAGACGACCAATCTCCTACTGAGGTTTCAAATCCGTCTTCACTTATTTCCAACATCCTCTTCTCGCTGCCGTCGGCCTTGCATATGTAAACATCTTGGTTCTCTAGGTTTTCGGACTCGTTCGCCTCGTAGGCGATGTATTCGTTGTTCGGGCCGAAAAGAGCGCTCATCACTGGCTGCTCGTATTCCGTCAGTTTTTTAGTAGCCTCTTCTTCCAGATCGTATCGGTAGAGATTCATCTGTTCTTCTTTATCGCTCGTGAAAAGCAGATATTTACCATCATCACTGACATCTTGAATTATACACTGTCCGTCCGCCGAAACGACTTTTTCAACATTTCCCTCGAGGTCTATCGAATAGATATCGTTCTGTTCATTCCCGGCCTCGTCCTTGTGGAAATAGACTTTTTCACCGTCGGGACCCCACATTATGAACCATCTTGCATTCTTTGGAACTTCGCCGTCGCTCACCTGTTCTATCTTTCCGCTTTCTAGGTCCATGATGTGAAGCTCGTTCCTCCCACTTTTATCGTAATAAAACGCTACCTTGTCTCCATCAGGAGAAGCTACTGGATGGTAAAATTCCGGTAAACTGGCCAGTTCTTCAAGGGGGTATTTTTCGCTCATGTTTTCACCGCTCTTCAATAGAAAGGCTGCCTTTTATTTTTTCTCCTAAAACACTGTTTCCTTCCAAAAATATTTATTTATAGAAGAGATAGATAGTGATCAGATGACGGAAAGATTGATTCTGAGAGTAGAAGAAAGTTCTATAAAATCTGGAGGTCGAGTCAGAGTCAATGAGGAGGCTATAGAAAATCTAGATATATATGATGGAGAATTGATCGTCGTGAGTTCTGAAAAGAAAGATATACTGGTATCGATGTACACGGATGACATGATAGAGGAAGGCAGGATAAGCATCAGAGAAGATGATAGAAAGAAATTGGATGTGGAGGGAAGGGACGAAGTCGAGATAAGGAAGCACGAAAAGCTTCTTAATAAACTCCTCTAAATTTTCGGCGGGTGGATACATGAAAGCGATCATTATAGGTGCGGGAGAAGTCGGTCGAGAATTGGCGGAATCTATAAGACGGAAGGGTCATGACGTCATCATGGTGGATAAATCTGAATCCGCTTGTCGAAAAGCTAGGGGCTTGGACGTAAAGGTTGTTAGAGGAAACGGAGCAAAACCAGAGGTTTTGAAATCTTTAGATATAAAAGGAGCCGATTATTTCTTCACCGCCACGAACAACAACGAAGTCAACCTTGTCGCGTGTTCTATCGCTAAATCCGTCGGCTGTAAAACCATGGCGAGAATCAACGGGCTCGAATATATCTCTAGAAGTGTATCGAAAAGATTTTCCCAGATCGGTGTAGATTATGCCGTGTCTCCGGAACTGCTGATCGCTAGAAAGATCACGGACATCATCACGGTTCCTTTCACTATTGGTAAAAACATCTCCATGGGAGGAAAGATCAAGGTGATGGAGTCAAAGGTCCCCGCGAGATCCAAGATAAAAAACAAAAAGATAGAAGATATAAAATTTCCATCAACGGTAAATCTCGGAGCTATAATAAGAGAAAACGACATCATCGTCCCTCACGGAGCCGATAAGATCAAGGAAGACGACACTCTAGTGGTCATGATAGAGGGAGAAAAGCCCGAGAAAAAGATGAGAAAACTCCTCGGCGTGGGGAAAAGTGCTGTAAAAAATGTGATGGTCGTAGGGGCGACCCCGGTGGGTATAGACGTTGCGGAGAAGCTCAACCAGAGAGGAGTCAAGGTAAAGATACTGGATAGATCAGAGAAAAGGGGAAGGAAAGCGGCGGAAAGATTGAAGAACGTGAATGTTTTAACCGCGGATGCTAGAGACAAGAATGTTATGATCGAGGAGGGGATATTAAGAACCGATGCCCTAGTATCAACTACGAACTCTGAAGAGTACAATGTATTGGTCTCACTTCTAGCCAAAGTATACGGCGTCGAGAAGACCGTCGCTATTGTTAGAGAACTCGGTGTAAAATCTCTCATAGAAACTGTGGGTATCGACTTGGCGGCTTCGCCAGAGCTTCAAACCGCAAATACTATGCTGAGGTTGGCAAAGAACCTGAATCCTTTGAAGGCGATACCTGTCCACGGCGGTGATCTCTACGTATTGGAGCAGATGGTGGATGAAAATTCACCGGTAGCCGGTAAGACTCTAGCCCGCAGCAAACTACCCTCTCAAAGCGTCGTGGGAGCTATAATCAGGGACGATAAAGCCCTGATACCCAGTGGCGACAAAAAATTCAAATCGGGAGACGAAGTCCTCGTATTCGTGCTGAAAGAAGAGATGGATGCAGTGGAGGACATGTTCTGACATGAGATGGAAAGTCGTCGTAGGTAACCTAGGTTCAATATTGAAACTTTTCGGATTCGCCTTTTTGATCCCAGTGATACCTGCATTTTGGTACCAAGAGGCTCCATTGTTTTTTGGGTTTTTGCCGTACAATGCATTAGTCTTCCTATTCATGACGTCTTTTACGATAAGTTTAGGTTATCCTGCAGAAGCTTTCGGCCGACCGGAAGATTTCCATCATGACGAAGCGATAGTTTTAGTCAGCTTCACATGGTTGATACTGGCTCTGCTCTCAGCCATCCCCTTTCTTATGAGCTACACTCTTTTATCTCCGATAGATGCATTCTTCGAAGCGATGTCCGGGATGACGACCACTGGAGCTACTGTTTTTTCTGTTGAAAATACTGAGTCTGCCCTTTTTCTTGGGAACCAGCCAAAGAGCGTACTGCTGTGGCGTGCTGTTCTGCAGTGGTTTGGAGGTATGGGCATAATCGTTCTTTCCGTAGCTATACTCACCAAACTCAGCAGCGGCGGATTGAGCCTTCTCTCCGCAGAATCTCCTGGTCCAACGATAACGAGGTTGAAGCCCAAAATAAAGGAGACCGCAAAGGTTCTTTGGTTTCTTTACTGCCTTTTCACTTTATTGCTGATCATACTCCTGCTCGGAGCAAGAGTTAGCTTGTACGATGCGGTTTACCATGCTTTTACCACTCTGCCCACTGGCGGTTTTTCTCCTCATACACAAAGCGTCGCTTATTTTTCTTCCACTGTTCAATGGATATTTATCTTCTTCATGATCATAGCAGGGATGAACTTTTCTCTCCACTATCAGGCATTCAAAGGTAACATCCGGAAAGTCTTTAAGAACACGGAATTCCAAGCCTATCTGGCGATAATAACCGGTTCTACCATAGCTATCACTCTCTTCATTTCTGCAGCAGATATACCACTTCGAGATGCCCTGTTTCAGGCCGTATCCGTGATGACCACTACGGGTTATAGTACCGCGGCCTTCGATGCATGGCCGGACTTCTTGAGGATGATACTCCTTCTTCTAATGTTCATAGGAGGATCGGCCGGATCCACCGGTGGAGGTATAAAAGTTCTGAGGATAGTGCTCATATTTAAGATGGTCAAAAGAAAAATTAAAGAGTTTGCAAAGCCGAGAAGGGTTATGGTGGTGAGGATGGGGGACTCAGTGGTCGATGAGAAAACGTTGAGTACGATCGCCATGTTCTTTTGTGCCTATCTCATACTTTTCGTCATCGGCGCCTTTGTGATGGCCGCCTTGGGTCTAGACATGATCTCGGCTATCGGTGCCTCCGCTACCAGCCTTGGAAATGTAGGTCCAGGTTTTGGTCTGGTCGCATCGGATTTCAGAGCCGTCCCTCCTGTAGGCCGATTGTTCATGGCCATTTTCATGTGGATAGGCAGGTTGGAGATATTCACTGCAGTTGTCCTTTTCAGTCCAGAGCTTTACAAGAAAAAGAAACTTCGGAGCCTGCTGACCTTCGACTTCAGGAGAACTTAGTTGTACTGTCTATTCAACTGTCTCTCTAGCCTTTTTCCAACATTCTAGAGCTTCCTCGCTTCTATCCAATTCGTAAAGAGCCACACCTTTTTCATGCCAGGCTTCATTGAATTCCGGTTTCAATGAGATAGATTTCTCAAAAAAACGGACGGCTTTATGCAGGTCTCCCATCAGTAGATTTATGACTCCTTTGCCGTAAAAGACCACGGGTTCATCTTCCCTATTTTCCGCCACTAAATCGAAACATTTTGAAGATTTCTCTATATATCCATCGATTAGGTATCGAAAACCCTTCAGCGTCATCTCATCGAGTTTTTCGCCTTTTTCGAGGATTGATTTTATTTTTTCTTTACATAGCTGGAACTCTTGTGTTTCTCTCAGGGGCTGCTCACCGATTTCTTCATCCTTTTTATCGGGAGCCCATTCCTTCGACATAATTCCACTCCTAAACACCTTCAAGACACCATAAGTCTTGCTTTATCTGACCGTTTTATTCACATATTGCTCGAAGCGCGGGGAACGGGATTTGAACCCGCGTGTCCCGATGGGACAAAGGATTAGCAATCCTTCGCCGTTGACCCCTTGGCTATCCCCGCATAGGTAAGATTCAAGCTGTACTTGTTCAAAGAGAGCTCAATAAAAAGATTTTCCATCAATCTGCCTCGAGATCCTTGTTTTTCGTGATGATCTTCTCCAATTTCTCTACCTGTTCCCGTTGTTCCGGGTCTAGGTCACTATCAGATAATGTTTGCAGATGACCTTCCATCATCTCCAGCATTCCTTTCATCTTATCGACCATCGATTTGTAATGATCTCTATTCTTCATGATTTCCTTTTTTTCGGTGATATCTATAAGAGAAGCTATGCTTCTCTCAGTACTAGGTATCATATTCATCGTGACATGAATATCTTTAACCTCTCCTTGTTTGGTCAGTCCTTGGAAATCATACTCGTTTGGGGCACTATCAGGATCTTCTCTCCGTAGTTCATGGAACCTTTTCAACCTTTCTTTATCCTCTTCGACAACGAAATCGAAAAAGTTCTTACCTTCAACCCCACCTCTAAAATGACCGGTCAACCTTTCAAATTTTCTGTTTGCAAGAGAGATCTTACCTTCATCATCTATTATGACCGTAGCCGTACCGGTATTTTCGAATATAGCTCGGTATTTGTTTTTGCTTCTCTTTAATTCATCCTGAGTTTTCTTCAGTTCGGTTATATCCTGCATGGTTCCGTCATAATATTTTATTTCACCGTTCTCATCTTTCACGGCAATGGCATTTTCGATAGTATGGATGATGGAACCGTCAGCAAGCTTATGCGTGCCTTCGAATCCCTCGACTTTACCCTTTTCTTTCATGACCTCTTTGAATTCCTCCCTTGAATAATCTATGGTGTCCGCGATGTCCGAGAGGCTCTTATCCTTCAGTTTTTCCACAGAATCATACCCCATCATCTCAGCAACCCTCGGATTCGCAGTGATAAGTTCACCGTCGGGGGTCGTCCTATAGATCCCCACCAAGGCGTGATCGAAGATATTTTTGAACCGCTTTTCTCTTTTTCTCAACTCCTTTTCACTTTTGATCCTCTTCAATACTTGGCTGGTATGAGATATAAGGGTCTCGGCCATCTCAAGGTCGTCCTCGTCGAAGTGATTTTTTTTGTCAGAAATGGCTTGGAAAACACCTATGTCTCCTATAGGGACACTTACAGCTGATCTGTATTCCTCACTAGCCGGCTCGGCGACATCGTCCTCGCTGACATCCCCGACCCGGTAGGATCTATTCTCATTATACGTCCTGCCGAGATATCCTCTGTCTATAGGGATACTAGAATCATCTTCATATCTCTCTTTCAAAGTTTTTTTGATCACGAATTCGTCATTCTCTTCATCGGCTATAGCTAAAGCAAGATCATTGAAGTCTAAGATATCCCGGGCTGCATTGACCGTCAAATCGAAGACCTCATCTTCCTCTTTGCATCCTTCTAGTTCGGTAGCTACTTCGTGAAGCTTCTCGATCTTTTCTTTACTCTCTTTCAAAGCTCGTTTGGTCCTTTTTCTTTCAGTTATATCTCGAACTACCGCCATAACGAATTTTTCCCCTCTAGTCTCATATTCATTCAGACTCACTTCGGTCTGCAGTAGAGCGCCGTCGGGTCTCTCGTGAACCCACTCAAAAAACTGTGGTTCTCCATCGAGAGCTTTATCGATCATCTCTTGGGCCTTTTCTTTAGATTTTCTTTCGTCGGGCTGTTCTTCGGGAGAAAAATCCCACGGGTGTCTTTCCAAGATCTCTTCACGATCAACTCCAAATATTTCCTCCGTTCTCTTGTTACAATCGACGAACCTATAATCTTTCATTACGAAGATCGCATCGTTAGCTGACTCGAATATGGTCCTGTACTTTTCTTCTCTTTTCTGGATTTCTCTTTCACTCCTGATGCCATGTATTACCTGCTCTACATGTGAGATCAGGGCTTCGGCCATCTCTAGGTCGAACTCGTCAAAATAATTTTTCTCATAAGAGAGTGCCTGAAATACACCTTCATCTCCTATAGGTATACTAATAGCCGACTTGAATTTTGGATCGGTGGGTTTAGCTTCTTCCCATTCAGTAAGGTCTTCGGCTAAATATGATTCTTTATTTTGAAAAGTCAGACCTCTAACTCCTTCATCCACTGAGCTTTTATCACCCACTTCTATGTTTTTAGCGATCACCGCTTTTATCACCAGTTCGTCACCTTCGGCCATCATTATACTGCTCGATGTAAAATCGAGTATGTCTTTGGCAGATTCCAAAGTGACCTCAAATACTTCCTTCTCAGAGCTACAGTTTTCTAACCGGCTCGAAGCTTTATAGAGTTCTTTAGCTTTTTTCTCTCTGCTCTTTCGTTCGGTCACATCTCTATAGACGCCGAACACTCCAATCTGCTCTTCTTTGAGATTTATAGGAAACCCTACGATCGATACGTCGACCCTACTTCCATCTTTCCTTTCTCTTATTGTTTCGACATTTTTTTTCTCCCCTGAGCGAGTCACTTCTGACAAGGTAGTAGCTTCCGAGATCTTACCTTCTGGCACTATCAGATCATTGATGTGCTCTCCTTCTATCTCTTCCCTATCGTATTGGAATAGCTCTCCAAAACCCTTGTTTGCCTGGATGATGTGATCTTCGTTGTCCAAGAGAACGATACCCTCGGGCGAGTTCTCGAACAACTGTTCAAAATAGGCCTCTTGTAATCTCTTTTCGTCCTTCGTGGAATAATGTTCAACCTCCTGAGCGATCACTTCAATGAGGAATTCGAATTGTTCTTCCGGATCGCCTTCTTTCTTCACATATCTATCGGCGCCCAAGTTAAGGGCTTCCATCGCGACCTCTTCCCTCCCCTTACCGGTGAACAATATGAAAGGGATGTCGTAATCTCTTTCTTTCAATTCCTTCAAAAGATCTATACCGCTCATAGGCTCGATCTTATAATCTGAAACCACCGCATCATAATCTTTTTCTTCCAGCTTTTTCAATACATCCTCGCTGGAAGATACGGTAGTCACGTTAAAATCGTGATCTTCGGATTCTTCAAGATATCTTTTGACCAGGTCTCTCAAATTTTCCTCATCATCGGCAAATAAAATATCCATTTTAACACCTTTTAGTGCGATCTTCTTTTTTTCACCTTCTCAATGATAACCGCTGATACATTCAATTCGACTATAATAAGTTTTTTCTTTTTACCCCCACGAATCCGAATGTTTTTAATCAACCTAGGGATTTATCAATCGGTAAGATGATAGATGTAGCCGTCATGGCCTCTGGAGGAGGAACTGATTTTCAATCCATAATAGATGCTAGTGAATCAGGAGAGATAGATGCTAGAGTGGTTCTTTTATTGACCAATAATCCCGACGCCTACTGTGTTGAAAGGGCAAAAAAACACGGCATAGACCATGCGGTGATCGATCACCAAGGCAAATCGAGGTCCGAACACGAAGCCGAGATAATCGAGGTTTTAGAAAAATACGATCCTGATCTCATCGTTTTAGCGGGCTACATGAGGATATTGACCGACGAATTCGTGGATAGATATCACGGGAAGTTGATCAATATACATCCGGCATTACTTCCTTTGTTCGGGGGAGAGGGGATGTACGGAGAGAAGGTTCATAGAGCGGTACTAGATGCCGGGATGAAGAGATCGGGCTGCTCCGTACATTTTGTGACGAGTGAAGTCGACGGCGGCCCGATAATAGACCAAAGATGCGTCCCCGTAAAGAACGATGACGATCCTCACAGTCTAGCTGAACGGGTGAAGGAAAAAGAGCATGAGCTTTTACCTTCAGTAGTCGGTGCGTTTGCAGAAGATAGGGTAAGATTGGAGGACGGCGAAGCTTATATACTTTCCAAAAAAGATAATTAGCTTTAATCTATTAGCGGTTTTGAAAAGATAGAAAAAGGTTTTGGAGGAATATCTTAGATGCCTAGATTAAACGAATCGAGAGTTGAAGAATTGGAGGAGATCGCACGAAGAGTTCGAGTCC